>CAMKAJ010000050.1 GCA_946410455.1 uncultured Bacteroidales bacterium | reverse complement strand
AAACAGCACCATCCGCCTCGGAAACTGCTCCAGCACGATTGGAAACTGCGTCGGCACAATCCGAAACTGCACCAGAGGAATCGGTGGGGACATCCTTTTGAGACAAAAAACCAGAACCATTTATCTGTGGAACTCCTCCTGAACAAACCGTCGGGGTGTACGGCTCCCAAAGCGCCTTGGCTACAGTACAGATAGAAGTCTTGTTGTCGCCGCCACTCTTCTCGAAGCAAGAAAAATCGTGAGTGCCGAGGAGCAGCGAGGCGGCACGGTTCATTGCCTCAACATCAAACTCGGGATAAGCGAAATAGTAAGAGTATCCCCCTACAAAAGGATCCTTGGCGCGATGCAGGAAGTAGGTGTACTGCCGTTTTTTGGCACCAAAGCGGGCATGGAAATCAGGATCCACAGGCTCAACCCTCTGAACGCTGACAGTCTTGGGCAAAACAGCATTCATCTTATATCGCAACTGACTGCAATCCAGATAATTACCCGAATCTTCCGGCGACAAGTAATTATCCGAGCCCAAACTGTCTTTCGGCAACAAACCTTCTACCGTATGCAGCCGCAACGGCTCGGGAACCTCCCCGTCAAAATCGAAATGAGCAACATAATGACTCGCGCTCACACCGGTATCTGTGCGCCCGGCTCCGGTAACGGCAATCCGGGCACGCAGCAAGGTGCCGAGAGCCCGCTCAACGGCCTCCTGCACGGACGGCTCCTGCGGCTGAATCTGCCAGCCGCAGAACCCCGCCCCGTCATAAGACATATCAATCCTGTACCTCATCTCGGACCCTTACAGAACTAATCTTCTCAGCACTAGCAAGTCAATACCTGATCACCCTATGCCCGATTCTCACTGAATCGAGTCTCGCAACCATAGAAGGCCCCGGCATAGCAGCCATAGGCTTAACAGCGTAAGATACAGAGCCACCTCCACCGTAAGTACAAGTATGAGTGTGCGGTTCGTAATACTTCGTTTCGCCGGTATTTAGGATGGCATAAGGAGTTTTTGTCCAAGTTGCGTAAGAGTTGTTAGACCAACCGGTCCAATACTGAACGACGTCACCATCAACAAGTTCGTTAGGATAATATTCATGTACTGACTGAGGATCATAAATACCCCATTCCTTACAGTTTTGGCTTCCCCTTATGTAAGAACGTACATAAAACTTGAAAATGTAATCGAAATACTCACCTTCAAAGGGGAAAGAACCATAATCGGAGTCGGTCTGGACGATATCTGTAATTGCAGCTGTAGGTGTGGTAGAAGAGAAAGGATATCCATCCCTCTCATAGTAGCGGTCCCCAAAACGTATAGCGGCTTTGGCTGTATATGATACATCTTGCTCCAGGCCTTGTATTTCGAATTTTGGAGAGTACTCTTTACCCACGGACACCTTAGTATTGTCGTTGAGAATCTTAACTCGCTCCCCTCCCCTGTAAACCAACAATGAAGGTTGCAGCACGCCAAATGCAGACAAAAGGCCGCCTGTCAATGAATAGGATGCATCAAAGGTAAGAGGTGAATAATTCTTTCTAAGATCCACATTTATTGACGATTCATGATAATCTGGCAGTAGCGGCAATTCCCAATGCATGAGATTCAAGGTAGCAAAGGTCATCTCCCTGCTCAAATTAAGGATCTTGAACAAGTCAATCAACACCCGCCCCTTAGCCTCGGCATAAATGTCGCAAAATGCCTTGGGGTTCAGACGCCATGAGTTCTCGTTCGCCGTAAGCTCCAACTCTGCACCGACGTCCACAGCCACTGCAGGAATAATCTCTGCAGCAAGTTTGGTTGTCCATAAGCCCATTCCAAGATCAAATTCAACCTCCGGAGACACAAACAGCTTTCCGTCCATAGAAAACTCCTTGAGGAAAGACGAACTGTTATCGCGTGAGGTATTCGTGTAGAACGCCCCTTTTTCGGTCCAGCCAAACTTACAGGAGAACGCCCTGCTGAACTTGAACCAAGCCTCTCCTTTTGCCTTAAGGTTAACGTACGCATATGTATCAACATAAGGCCTGAGTGTGACAGGACCAACCTGGATAACTCCTGTAAACACAGTCGTTTTAGGGAACAAGTCCACTTTTACTGCATCACCCCACAGTTCCTTGAGTGTTTTTTCGTACTGGCAGCCAACCTGAAGATTAACTCCGGCAGACGGTTCAAGTGAAACCTCGAATTTGAACTTGGAAAGGCTGATATCAACCACCAGTATGGCACCGAGGGCAAGCTGTCCGTTGCCGGAAAAACCTTTCTTAGCAATACCCGGAAGGTTGATGCATAACAATTCAGGTTTACCGATGCTTATTTTGCTCGCAGGAATCAGCTCTCCGTCTTCGGAGATAGTCGCAGTGGACGTTTCGTATGTATTACCCTGAGAATCTTTGATTTCTGAACCGGCAGGAACAACCAGAGGAATTGCCGACTCAAGCTCCAGGACAGAAAAGACTTCGTCTATGGCAGCAACTTTGGTGTGGCAAACCAAGGCACCATCAACTTCTTCTATTGCAGTAACCTTATTTCCAAGACCATAGGGAGTAACCGGCGACACATCGGCAGAAAGAATACTACCCACTACAGGCTTAAGTTGGGACGGCAAATTGGGCTTTAACTTTACCACCTCATCTTCACCCACGGAGACAATATACCCGAGCTCCTGGTCTGAAGCGAAACGAATTACATTATCCGCGAATTGATACTCCATATTGATATTGGCAGTCTTAACTTTGGCAACACTACCAACACCAGGAGCCCTATTTCTCGATGATACCATGTACCAGATATCAGCATTCTTGGCGCAACCAGACAGAACTACAAACAGAACCGCCAGCAGCACAGTCAAGGTCAAAGTCTTTTTCATAATATATCAGCGGATTAAAGGAAGTAAAACAATATACCAGCCGAAACAACCCCACGGCCGACAACCATATCCTTGGAAGCGTCAGTCGCCGGATAACGGACATAATTAATCAGGCTCCTTTGATAGCCCACAATCACGGACATGTGATTGAAAAACATATACCCCGCACCTATGCTTGCAGAAACATTAAAGCGACGCTGGCCGTAGTCTGATTTGTATAGATTAACATCAGCAACTCCGCTTTCTTTCAGGCGGGAGCTAAGTCCAAGCTCAAATGAAGGGCCAATATACAAGAACGGCATGCCTTTGGAATACCTGTCTCCAATGTAGAGCTTGAAACGGACAGGAAAAGAAATCGATTGTTGTGAATAACGTCTCACTGATAGTTTGGAGACGTCTGATGAATACGACCCTGAATAATTCACAAAATTTGCGCCCACACTTAGAGAGAAAGGGCCCCCGAGCAATAATTCGCCATCAAAACCGGCATAAAAAGAGAACGGATGCGACACGAAAGAGTCGTTATTGACCCAAAGTCTGTCTGACACAAAATTGTACCCTGCGCCAACAGCAAAATCTTGGGCAGAAACGCTTACCGGAAACAACGCCACCAATGCCACAAAGGCAAACAAAATAATCTTTTTCATAGGATTGAAATACACATCGCTCAAATGTAATAATTTTATAGTCAGAACGCAAGAATTTTAAGCAATTAATACGGATTAAAGCGGGCACAGTTTTTGCGGGCTTTTCGCGCGCCATACAGACAAAACAAAAACCAATAATACAAATGGAAAGCGTAAACATCAAGGAACTCAACGACCGCATTCAGAAAGAGAGCGGCTTTGTGGACATTTTGTCTCTTGAAATGGGGAAGGTGATTGTGGGCCAGAAGGGGCTTGTGGAGAATCTGATGATTGCCTTGCTGGCAAACGGGCATATTCTTCTGGAAGGTATGCCAGGACTGGCCAAGACTCTGGCAATCAGCACCTTGTCTAAGGCAGTGAATGCTAAATTCAGCCGAATACAGTTTACTCCGGACTTGCTGCCTGCGGATGTTACCGGCACACTCATTTACTCCCAGAAGAAAGAGGAATTCGAGGTTCACAAGGGCCCCATCTTCGCTAACTTTGTGCTCGCAGACGAGATCAACCGAGCACCGGCAAAAGTGCAGTCGGCGCTGCTGGAGGCAATGCAGGAGCGTCAGGTAACGCTGGGAGACCAGACCTACAAGCTGCCCGAGCCCTTCCTGGTAATGGCCACCCAGAACCCAGTGGAGCAAGAAGGCACCTATCCCCTGCCCGAGGCACAGGTAGACCGTTTCATGCTCAAGGTGATAGTTGACTACCCCAAGAAAGAAGAGGAGAAACTCATCGTGCGCATGAACAACAGCGGAGAGTTCCCTCAGCCAAACCCGGTGGTGAGCCCCGAGGATATCATCCGTGCCCGCCAGCTTGTGCGCGAGGTCTATATGGACGAGAAAATCGAACGCTATATCGTTGATATTGTGTACGCTACCCGTACTCCTAAGGACTACGGGCTGGGAGAGCTGGAGAACCTCATAGGCTTTGGTGCATCGCCCCGTGCAAGCATATCTCTGAGCCTGGCGGCCAAAGCGTACGCCTTTATCAAACGCAGAGGCTACGTGATTCCAGAGGACGTGCGTGCCGTTTGCTACGAGGTGCTGAGGCACCGTATCGGGCTGACCTATGAGGCTGAGGCAGAGAACGTTACGACAGAGCAGATTATCGAGAAGGTGATTAATGCGGTGATTGTTCCTTAATGAAACCGGAAGAATTAATAAAGAAGGTCCGGAAGATAGAGATCAAGACCAAGGCGCTGAGCCACCAGATCTTTGCCGGCGAATACCATTCTGCCTTCAAAGGACGGGGAATGGCGTTCAGCGAAGTGCGTGAGTATCAGTGGGGAGACGATGTGCGGAGCATGGACTGGAACGTGACGGCCCGCCTGCGCAGCCCCTACGTGAAAGTGTTCGAAGAAGAACGCGAACTCACCGTGGTGCTGCTGGTAGATGTGAGCCGCTCGGGGCTCTTTGGCACCTCGGGCAGCACCAAGCGCGAACGCATAGCGGAGATTGCCGCCGTGCTGAG
>CAMKAJ010000049.1 GCA_946410455.1 uncultured Bacteroidales bacterium | reverse complement strand
CGGAAAACAAAAGTAGGAGGAAAACTCACTACTTTTGTTTTCCTCCTACTCGATTTTGTGCGCTTTCGCGCTACTTAGCCACGATCTTCACATTGTCAAGGTACCAGCGGTTCTGGTTGCGGGAGCTGTTGGTTACCTTAGGGTCGTTGTTTGTAGGCCTGATGGTAATACGCGTCGCAGCTGTGGCGCCTTTTATCGTGATGCTTACAGGCTGCCATGCAAGTGAGGTATTACCGTCTTCTCCGACTACCTGTGCAGACACTATCTCTTCGCTGGTGGTAGAAGCGGTCGCCTCGAAAGTGCCGCCGCCCGTCAGGGTGAGTGTGAGGGTAGTAAGATCCGGCTTGTTGGTTCCGGTCATACAGTAACACCAGTCGAAGGTGAGAACTACGTCTTTGGCGCTTGAGAGCTTTTCAAGAGCGGGGAGGATAATGCCCGAACTCTTGCCTGTCTTGCCGAACTTAAGATAGTTGCGTTGCAGGTAGAGGGTGCGCTTGTCGCCGGAATCGGGGTCGCCTGCAGACCACTCCTGGCCGGCCCATCCCCACACATAACCGTAGCCGCGCTTCTGGAATTCGGCGATGAATTCTGCAAACTTATCGGCATTGGCAAATACGTTGGGAGCAGTGTCGGTGTTAACGGAATTGGCCTTCACGTCGTCACCTGCGCCAGCTACAGAGGTCCAGGGCTCCATCCACTCATAATCGTCTTCGAATACCAGCGATCCGCCAGCACCGCCACCGCTACCACTTCCGCCTGCAGGTAACACCTTGATGTTGTCCAGATACCAGCGGTTCTGGCCACGAGCTGGATTCTCAATGTACGGGTCGTTGTTGGTAGGACGAATCTTGATGCGGGAGGCGCTGTCTATGCCCTTGAGCTTGACTGTAGCATGCTGCCACTCGATTTTACTTTCGCCGTCCACCTGGCTCTGAGCAGATTCGATGGGCACGCTGATGGCGCTTCCGCTCTCCTCGCAGGTGCCGTTACCTACTATCTCTACGGTAATGGTCATAAGGTCGGGCTTGAATGCGCCGGTAACCTGCCAGCACCAGTCGAACTCCAGGGTGGCGTCTGAGCTGCCCTCGATAGCCGACATAGCGGGGAGGGTAAGGCCGGAGTTCCAGTCGCTCTTTCCGAATTTGAGATAGTTAGTCTGGAGGTAAAGGACCTTTGCGGGAGGTGCGTTGTCTGGCGTTACCTCGGTCCAATCCTGCCCCTGCTTGCCCTCAAAGTAACCATAGCCTCGAGCCATGAACTCCGTTACGAAGCCCTCGCATGCGGCAGAGGTAAATACGTTGGGCGCAGTGGTGGAAGGATTGTTGGTAGCTATTGCGTCACCAGCCTTGGCTGCTGTGGTCCAGGGCTCCAGCCACTCAAAGTCATCCTCAAAGAAGACGAGCTGGTCTATGCCGTTGTCTTTGCGCTCGGTGGTGATGATGCCGAACATATTGGCACCAAGTACGCCGCAGATATAGCCCTTGAGAGTAACCTTGTGACCTCCAAGAGTGGAAATGCTGAGGCCGGAGGGGCAGTCAATCTGCTTGATGGAGTAGTCTGCACCATCTGCACTGAACACCAGGTTGCCGCCGGCCACGGTGCCGGAAACGGTCACGAAATCCAGAGTCTCGGCTTTATAGCCGGCCACTGCTTCATTGAACTTGATGGCTTCCGGATAGGTGTATGTGCCATATTGTTTGACTGTTACCTCGTCTGCCTGGGCGATGGAGGGAAGGCCGTTAAGGCTGCCCTTCAGGCCCTTCATGGAGATCTTGTCGCCAACACCTACTTCGCTGGAAGACTTGGCGTAAAGAGTTGCGGTCCCGTCGCTTACTACAAAGCCGGAGGTCGTAACGGCAGTAACGGTTGCCTCGTCCAGGATGAAGGCCTTGCCGTCGGCCAGCTCAGAGACGTTGTCGAGGCTGAGGTGGGCGGCATTACGGTATGCGTCTCCTTCCTGGCTTACTATAATTATAAGCCGGCTGGCAAGTGTCCTGCCGGAGAAGATGAGCGTATCTTTGCGGGGCTCCAGCATTCCGCCGGCATCGGTGTTCTCTGCCGCTTGCACGGTAACTGTGGTAACGCCGCTGCCCGTCTCGGGAGTCACGGTAATCCAATCCGGGCGGGTAGTGTGCCAATCGCCGTCGGAATAAACCGTAACTATCTGCTCGGCCGGATTACTGGCGGCGAAATTCATCAGAGCCACATCTCCGAGCACGGCCTTGGCAACGGTATCCTGCACTTCCGGCTTGCAAGCAAGCGCCGACGCGCCGCAAATAAGTGCCAGGACGCTCAGCTTGAATATTTTGTTGAATGTGTTCATAATCTGTTACCAGTTAGGGTTCTGTTTGAGATTCGGATTCAAGAGAAGCTCGTTCTCCGGAATGGGGTAGAAGTAGTGCTTGCTCTCGTCGAAGGAGTGGGTGATGCTGTGCAGGGCATCACGCACGCCGGCGGTTGCAAGCTTGCCGGTATTGGGATCTACCAGGTAGAAGATTTCGTCGGTAGCCGATTCGTCGCCGGTAGCCGGGTCGTAAATCTTGTACTTGGTGCCGCTGGCGTTGGAACTTCCGGTGTAGAAGGTGTACTTACTGTCGTCTCCTAAGTTGTAGGCACCCGGGCCGGGAATGTACATGCCGTAGATAGGCTGGTTGATGCAGTAGCCTGCCTTCCAGCGCATAAGGTCGTAGTAACGGCCGTAACCTTCCTGGAAGAGCTCAATGGCCCTCTCGCGGCGGATTTCCAGGATTACACCCTGGTTGGCTCCGCTCACGTTGGTGAATCCGGTCTCTGCAGAGAGCAGGTACGGATCGGGATTGGCGTTGGCGGCGGCCATGTCCAGGTGAGGCATACCTACGCGGTCACGCAGCAGGTTTACTGAGATATCCAGGTCGCCCTGAGTGAGGGTACCGAGTTCGGCCTTGGCTTCGGCATAGATGAGCAGGGCTTCCGCATAACGGTATACCGGCATATCATTGTCGGAGTTGTCGGTGGAATACGGCTTGAGGTCATAAGACTGGATGTACTTGATGGTCTGGTAGCCGGTCTGACAGAATGCGAATTCGGGCCCGTCGTTGCTCTTGCCGGGATTCTTCCAGCTGTAGCCGGGAGTACGTATGGTCTGGGCAAGACGAGGGTCGCGGTCGGCCACTTCCTCTGCGAAGGGAAGCACGTTCCAGCCGGGCTTGTCTGTGAATCGGCTGCCGTCCTTCATCAGGTACATATCTACGAGCTTCTTGGCCATGCCGTAGCGGGCGGAGGTCTGGTTGGTGATGTCGCGTCCGCAGTCATGCTTGATCTTGAGGTCGCGGTCGTAGTTCACTGCCAGGATTATTTCGTCCGTGTTGGCGTTGGCGGCGTTGAAGAGCGTGAGGTAGTCGGAGTTGGGCTTGCCGGTGGTGAAGAGCTTGTAGGCCTTGGTGTCCATCAGCTGCTGGGCGGCCTGCGCTGCAAGATCGAGATAGTACTTGTAGTCGTGGGTGCTGCCGTCGGCTGCGGTGTATGAGGTCTCGAAGGGGGCAGGGGAGCTGTGATACTTCCTGAACGTGCCCTCGAAGAGGCAGAACTGGGCTTTCAGCATCATGGCCGTGTACTTGTTTACGCGATATGCTGTCTGGGGAGCCTTGGCCTTGCCGGGCAGGTCTTCGATTGCGCAGTCAATATCCTCGATCATGTGCTGGAGAATGGTCTCGCGGCTGTCCCTGGCATTGTAGAGAGCCTCGTCGGCAGAACCGAGTTCCTTATCATACCATGGCACGTCGCCGAACTTGCGGACCATTTCTGCATAGAAGTATGCGCGCCAGAACTTTACAAGCGCGGTGTACTCTTTGACGGCGTTTTTGTCGTCGCAGTTGTTGATATTTGCAAGCAGGGTATTCATCTTCCGGAGGTCGTTCCAGGAGCCGGCTGAGATGCTCCAGCCGCCGCCCGTGGCGGGCACGGTGCGGTCGTTGCCTCCTCGGATGAGGTCGGAGGGATTCATCTTCACGAACACGTCGCTCTCTCTTGCAAAAGGCTCTTTGTCGAGCAGGTTGTTGTAGAACGAATTCGAGAAGAGCTGAAGATCTTCTGCCGTCTTGAAGTAAGACTCAGGTGTAAGCTGAGACTCGGGTACGAGGGTCAGCAAATCCTCGAAATTGCAGGAAACCGTCATCACTGATGCGATTGCCAGAAACAATATATGCTTTCTCATACGCATTTCAATTATTTAATGATACAGACAGCAACGCGGTTGTCCTTAGGAGCAGCAGAAGCATCTCTGTCGCCGCCCGCTGCATGGCAAACGATGCGGTCTGCAGAAATACCAGCCTTGCCGAGAAGCTCAGCAACTGCTTTGGCGCGAGCCTCGGACAGAGTGCTGTTGAACTCGGGAGTACCGGTGCCGGAATCAGCATAACCTGTAACCACAATCCGGGATTCGGGGTTGTCTTTGAGGATCTGGCAGAGACGTCCCACCTTGAAGGCTTCTTCCGGACGAAGTTCTGCGCGGTTGATGACAAAGTAGAGCATTTCCTTGTATTCTCCCTGGAGGGTAGAAGCAGGAACGGTCTTCTCTACAATCTTCTCGACTTCCACAATCTTCTCAACAGGTACTTCCACAATCTTTTCTTTCACGATTTCGCGGACAATCTGCTTTGCCTCAGACGCAAGAGCAGCTGCAGCCTTTCCGGTAACAACCTTGGCCGCCCTGCCGCCGAAGGTGATGTCGAGGCCTATCATGTAGGTCTTCTGCCAGGGGTAGGCGGTGTTGTTGAGGTCGTCTGTGGCGCTGCCGCCTCGGTTGAAGCAGCTTTCCGGGTCGAGGTGGTCTGTAACCTTAGTGATGGGAGACCAGTACGCCATGTTCTCGCCGGAAGCGTAAATGCGGATCTGCTCAAATCCTATCTTGTTGACTATTCTCTCTGGGATGGTATAGCCAATGGTCATATTCTTGAGACGCAGGTAACGGATGTTCTGGATGTAGCGGTCGTTTACGCGTCCGAGCTCGCCGCCCGCATTGGATGCCACGTTGGAACGGGGCCTGGGGAAGTATGCATCGGGGTTGTCTTCGCTCCAGCAGTTGTCAAGGAAGTTCTTGGCAAGGAACGCCGGATAACCGAGGGAGTAGGGTCCCCAGAAATCGAAGTTGTATCGTGCCGGATACCAGTAGTGGTCGCCGGTACCCTCGAAGAACACGCTCACGTCGAAGCCGGCGTATGAGAAACCGGTGGTAAGGCCGTAGTGCAGACGAGGGAGGGAATTGCCAAGGTAGATACGGTCTCCGTGGTCGGCAAGAGTGTTGGCGCCGACACCAATCACGCCGTCGCCGTCAATGTCGGCGTACTTAAGGTCGCCGGCCTTCCATCCACCGTTGAGGTTGGCGTTGCAGTAGGACTGGTCGACCCTGCTTGTATATTCGGCAGCCTCTGCGTCGGATGCAAAGAGACCATCTACGTGGAAGCCCCAGATCTCACCGAGCTCCATGCCCTCGTAGTAGTTGGAGAGGAGCTTGGTCTCGTTGTTGAACTTGGTGA
>CAMKAJ010000048.1 GCA_946410455.1 uncultured Bacteroidales bacterium | reverse complement strand
GGCTTAGCTGGCGCCTAACTCGCTGCCCCATATGTAGTTATGGCTTTTGCCTGCATCTTTTTTCGTGCAGGCAAAATGCGTAAGGTGCTGGCGCATAAGGATATACGCGCCAGGGCAAATTTCTGGCAGAGGGAGTGTGGTCGAGAGAATTCTTGTTGATGAACGGAAAAAATGTTGTATATTGCAGCGTAATGGCAATTCTATAAAGTATGCGCAGGCTATTCGTTATTGCAAGTGTGATATTTATCTCTGGGTGCTCGGGCTGGCTAACTCCGCCGGAGAAGGCAGAAGCTGGCGGCTTTGCCCGTGGTGCAGACGTGAGCTGGTGCACGGAGATGGAGGCGGACGGATATAAGTTCTGCGATGCGCAGGGCAGTCAGACAGATATCTTCGTGCTCATGAAGAATCTGGGTATGACAGCCGTGCGCCTGCGTGTCTGGGTGGACCCGGTTTCTTTTGGTTACGGCCCATGGAGTAATAAGGAAGATGTGGTTCGCAAAGCCAAGCGTGCTCATGCCCAGGGGCTTGACGTGATGATCAACTTCCACTACAGCGACTTCTTTGCAGACCCCGGGCGTCAGAATACTCCTAAGGCGTGGGAGGCCATGAGCCCGACTCAGCTGAGCGAGGCTATGGCGGCGCACACCAAGGAAGTGCTGCTGGCTCTGAAGAGCGAAGGCATCAGCCCCAGCTGGGTACAGGTAGGAAACGAGACCAACAGCGGCATTCTTATGCCCCAAGGCGCCATCGATTGGAGTAAAAAGGGGGCGGCTCGATTTACAAACTACACGATTCTGAGTAACGCCGGCTACAATGCCGTAAAAGAGGTTTTTCCTGCCGCAAAGGTAATCGTGCATCTTGGCGGAACGGAGAATGCCGACTGGTTCTTCGCCGACTTCAAGGCTGCAGGTGGCAAATTCGATATGATTGGCCTGTCGCATTATCCCACCGAGGATGAGTGGGACAGTACTGATTCTCAAGCCACGCACAGCAACGTGAATGCCGCAATATGGGTACAGGAGGCCACGCAGAAGTTTGGGGTACCGGTAATGATCGTGGAGACCGGCTTCGATGTGAGTAAGCCCGAGCTTGGTTCCCGCGTAATGAAAGACCTCTTCTTGCGGATGGGCCAGGTAAGCGGCTGTGCCGGTATCTTTTACTGGGAGCCGCAAACCGATGGCCGCTGGAAGCCGGCCTACTATTCAGTAACCGGCTGGAACGCTTACCCAAAAGGCGCCTTCTCCCCTTCCGGCTCTCCAACGGTCATCCTCGATGCCTTTAGCGGCAAATAAAAAGCGGCAACACTCTAAGTTATTAACCATGCGGTCACCGAAAGCGGAAGCGGTGCTACAGAAAGAAGTTTTTTGTATCTTTGATGTCGATTTTGAGATTTTTTGATGATGAGAAAGTTTAGATTTCTATTTGTTGCGCTGGCATTCATTGCGCTGGCGGTTTCCTGTAACAAGAACGAACCCGACGTTAAACCCGGTTGGGTGGAGCGCACGAGCGGGTTCTCCAATCGTTATGCTCTTGACGAAATGGTGGTCCTCAGCCGCCACAACATCCGCTCTCCGCTTTCCGGAGGCGGCTCTGTACTCGCCCGGATTACGCCCCACAGCTGGTTTGAGTGGACATCCAAACCGTCTGAGCTCAGCGTTAAGGGTGGCGAGCTTGAGGTAATTATGGGAAGCTTCTTCCGCGAATGGGTAGATCAGGAGAATCTCTTCGGCGGCAAGCAACCTGCCGCAAACGAGACCCGTTTCTATTCCAACTCGCTCCAGCGCACAATCGCAACAACGTCGAACTTTATTAACGGAATGTATCCTGCTTCCGGCTTCAAGGTAGAGCATCACATGACCTTGGGCACCATGGATCCGGTCTTCAATCCCCAAACTACAGGCGTAGATGATGCATTTCAGACTCTGGCTCTGAAAGAAATCGCCGCCATGGGAGGAGCCGACGGCTTCGTAGGGCTTGGCCGCAAAATGGCCGATAACTTCGCCCTTCTGGAGCAGGTGCTGGACATTAAAGACTCACCGGCAGCCAAGAACGACACCCTTGCAATAGCTACGGATGACGTGAAGATTACCATCAAAGACTTTGCAGAACCGTCCATGAAAGGCGGCCTCAAGATGGCATGCTCGGCAGCAGATGCACTCACGCTTCAGTATTACGAGGAGACAGATGACAGCAAGGCCGCTTTCGGCCACAATCTCAGTTTCTCCGACTGGGAGAAGATAACCGCCATCAAGGAGTGGTATCAAGAGGTTCTCTTTACTTCTCCCGCCGTGGCTAAGAATGTTTCCGCGCTGATGATCAATGAGATACGCTCCGAGCTGCTGCTCCCCAACAGGAAGTTCGCATTCCTCTGCGGACACGACTCCAACCTCGGGAGCGTGATGGCGGCCCTGCGTTGCAAGGAGTTCAACCTGACCGACGCTCTTGAGAAGTCCACCCCTATCGGAGGCAAGATAATCTTTGAGAAGTGGCATGGCAAGGACGGTAAAGAGTATATCGACATGCTCCTGGTATATGCCTCCGCAGCCCAGCTTAGGGCAAAGAGCCAGCTTTCCCTTTCAGCTCCGCCCTCGTATGTGAAGTTGGAGATACCGGCCCTCGCCTCCAATTCCGATGGATTGTACCGTCTGGACGACTTCCTCTCCTATCTGGAGAATCTTTGATAATCAGCTAACTAGCGGTAAGATATAGCGGCAGCCGAGTGTTGCCGCTTTTTATTGGCCCCTAGGGCCTAGAGAATGATTGTGGGTTCACCGGAGGGGGTGCATTTCATCTGCCGAAACGGTTGAATCCATTCTTCACCGTCGCCGGAGGTACATTAGCCCGTACCTCCGGCCGCATTTTTGGCCGATTTTGCTTCCGGAGGTCCATCGGAATGTACCTCCGGCAACGCTTTGCGACCCCCATGTGCGCGTAGGGGTGGCCAAATAATATATAGTTGTTCTTGAGATTAATCCGTCTATTTGATTCGGACGTTTGTTTAAATTATTATCTTTGTAGTCTTATGAGAGCTCTCAGATTAACCAATACGCTCAGCAGGAGCAAGGAACTTTTTACTCCGATTCATGAAGGGCACGTAGGCATGTACGTCTGCGGCCCCACCGTATATGGCGACGCCCATCTGGGGCACGCCCGTCCCGGCATCACCTACGACGTGCTCAGCAAACTGCTGCGGCACCTCGGCTATAAGGTGCGTTATGTGCGCAATATCACCGACGTAGGGCACCTGGAGCACGATGCCGACGAGGGAGAAGACAAGATAGCAAAGAAGGCACGGCTGGAGCAGCTGGAGCCCATGGAGGTGGTGCAGGCATACACTCTGCGCTACCACGAGGCCATGCGCCAGCTCAACGTGGCTCCGCCCTCCATCGAGCCTCGCGCAAGCGGGCACATCGTGGAGCAGATAGAGGCGGTGAAGAAGATTCTCGCGGCCGGTTACGCCTACGAGAGCAACGGCAGCATCTACTTTGACGTTCAGAAGTACAACGCCGATCATCACTACGGAGTGCTGAGCGGCCGAAACCTGGACGACACTCTGGAGGGTACCCGCAGCCTCGACGGGCAGAGCGACAAGCGCGCTCCCTTCGACTTTGCACTCTGGAAGAAGGCTGAGCCTGAGCACATTATGCGATGGCCGTCCCCTTGGGGCGAGGGCTTCCCCGGCTGGCATCTGGAGTGCTCGGTGATGGGCGAGAAGTACCTGGGGCAGGAGTTCGACATACACGGCGGCGGCATGGACCTGATGTTCCCCCACCACGAGTGCGAGATTGCGCAGAACGTTGCGTGCAGGCACACTCAGGGTGTACATTATTGGGTCCACAACAACATGATTACCATAAACGGCCAGAAGATGGGCAAGAGCCTGGGTAACTTTATCACCCTGCCGCAGCTCTTTGCCGGCGATCACCCCAAGCTGGACCGCGCCTATAGCCCCATGACCGTGCGTTTCTTCATCCTACAGGCCCACTATCGCGGCACGCTGGACTTCTCTAACGAAGCGTTGCTCGCGGCAGAGAAAGGCCTTGCACGCGTGATGCAGGCCGCCCGCGACCTTTACGCAATGGCCGGCCGCAAGGCTCCCGCATACGTGTACGGCGAAGAGAGCTTCGGAGTGGCGCCCGATAGCTGCACCGCCGAGTCGGCCGAGGTGCGCGCCGTATTCGACGGCATCTACGATGCGCTGTGCGACGATATGAATACCCCCGTTGCCCTGGCGCATATATCTGAGGCAGTGAGACTTATCAACTCCGCTAAGGCCGGCAGCGTAAAGCTCTCCGCCAGCGACATTCAGACGCTCTGCCAGATCTTTGACGATGTGGTGTTCGGAGTGCTGGGCCTGCGCGACGAGAGCGCCGGCGGCTCCGAGAGCTCGGGCAAGATTATCGACGGACTGATGGAAATGGTGCTCGAACAGCGTGCTGCAGCCAAGGCCGCCAAAGACTGGGCTACCTCAGACCACATCCGCGACTCCCTCAAGGCACTGGGTATCCAGGTAAAGGACACCAAAGACGGAGCCGAATGGACGATTTAAACCTTTTTTCATTTATATAACAAAGCGCTTTGATATGAAGAAAGTATTTATCAGAATTATGATGTTGGTGCTGGGCCTGAATGTATTCACGGCCTGCTACGGTCCTGCTCCCTACGTTTACGACGAACCGGAGAACACAGAACAGACCGAGGGCACCAAGGCTGCTGAGGAGGAAGAGGCATCCGAAGAGGAAGCCGGCGCCACAGAGCAGAACGCCTGACATGGCATCTCTCAGCCTCAAGCAAAGACTGGCTCTGGATGTTAACCGGGCCTTCCTCAAGCAGGAAGCCCGGGAGCATCCACTGAGACAATTGTTCTGGGAGTGTACTCTGCGCTGCAATATGCGCTGCCGCCACTGCGGGAGCGACTGCAAGGTTTCTACAGTTCTGCCCGACATGCCCTTCGAGGACTTTGAGAAGGTGCTCCTGCGGGTGCGTGAGGCATACAATCCACGCGAGATCCTGATTATTCTTTCCGGCGGCGAACCGCTGGTGCGGGAAGATATTGTGGAATGTGGCAAACGCATTCGCAACCTGGGCTTCCCGTGGGGAATAGTGAGCAACGGCCGCCTCATGAGTGCAGACAAGATACGGCAGCTGCTGTGCGCCGGTATGCGCAGCGCCACCATCAGCCTGGACGGCCTGGAGGCGGAGCACAACTGGATGAGGGGCGTGCCCGATGCCTTCAAGTACGCTTCTGAGGGAATACGCCTGCTGGCTGCTACTCCCGGCATCGGCTTCGACGTGGTGACTTGCGTCAATCAGCGCAACTTCTCTCAGTTAGCAGAGATTAAGGAGTACCTTATTGGGCTCGGCCTCAAGGCATGGCGGGTGTTTACCGTGTTCCCTGTGGGGCGCGCGGCAAGCGATCCGGAGATGCAGCTTTCTGCAGAACAGTACACCGCGCTTATGGACTTTATCGTGGCCACCCGCAAGGAGGGACGGATAAAGATGAGCTACGCCTGCGAAGGCTTCCTTGGGCGTTACGAGGGCCGTGTGCGCGACCATCTTTTTAGCTGCCAGGCCGGGCTGAGCATTGCGTCGGTGAGGGTAGACGGCGCCATCTCGGGATGCAACAGCATTCGTTCCCACTACGACCAGGGGAATATTTATACCGACGACTTCGTGGACGTGTGGGAGAAGCGTTTTGAGCTTTTCCGCGACCATTCCAGGCTGCGCGAGGGCAAGTGCCTGGACTGTAAGTGGTGGAAGTGGTGTCTGGGCAACGGTATGCACCTGCGCGACGAGCAGGGGCGGCTGATTATGTGTAATCTTGAACGGATAATATGAACCGGAGCGTTCTGAAATACGCCTTGTCTTTTATTCTGGCGGCTGTACTTGTGTTCTTTGCCTTCCGGGGCGTGGACTGGGCGGCCTTCTGGAGCGGCCTGCAGCAGACCCGCTGGGGATGGGTGGCGCTGTTCATTCTTTTCTCTGTGCTGGCCCTGGTTCTCAGGGCGGAGCGCTGGCGTGCTATTATCAAACCCATTGACCCTTCTGCCGCGAGGCTGAACGTGTGGGACTCAATTAACGTGGGCAATATTGTCAACGTAGTTCTTCCAGGTGCCGGAGAGTTTGTACGCTGCGGCTATGTGTCGCGTGGGCGGGCTCTCAGCTACGACAAGGCCCTTGGTACTGTGGTCTGCGAGCGTGCATGCGACTTAGTGGCAATTGCTCTGCTGTTTGCTATGGCGCTGGTTGGAGGATGGGATAAATTCGGCGTGTTCTTCGTGGAACAGATATGGCAGCCGGCGGCAGGGCGTTTGAGTTTTTCTGGCTGGTGGCTTATTGCAGGGGCGGTTATTCTGATTTGTGGAGGCCTTTGGGCGGTGTTCCACTGGAGCGGAAGCAACAAATTTTGCGCAAAGATAGCCGGTTGGATTCGCAGCCTTGGAGCTGGTTTTACCAGCATCGCCAAAATGGAGAACAAGTGGCTGTTTGTACTACATACCGTAGGGATTTGGGCTATGTATGTTTGTATGAGCTGGGCCGGGTTCAAGGCTCTGCCCATACTTGACTCTTTGACTTTTGCAGACGCTCTGTTCATCTCTGCTGTGGGGAATATCGCATCTGTAATCCCCGTTCCCGGCGGAATAGGTGCTTACCATTATCTGGTTGCCCTCACGCTGCAAAGCATTTATGCCTCCAGCTGGGACACCGGCATACTCTACGCTACCCTCTGCCACGAGTCTCACGCCATACTTATTATAGTGTTAGGTATAATTTCTTATATCAGCTTCACCCTCAGGACTCGTAAATCCTGATTTTTTACTATATTTGCAGTCCCTTTGGGAAATTTATGATGGTTCCGTAGCTCAGTTGGATAGAGCAACAGCCTTCTAAGCTGTGGGTCGCGCGT
>CAMKAJ010000047.1 GCA_946410455.1 uncultured Bacteroidales bacterium | reverse complement strand
GTACAAAGGTACTCACTTTTATGACGATTGAAACACAGGGTTTTGGACTTGGTCCGCTGTATCTTACCACCGGAAAGTGGCTGGGAAAGGATTGTGAGGGGTGCGGCAGTCCTTTTAGCGACGGGTTTTGCTGTTTCCGGAACGAAAAGTGGCCGGGAAAGGACTGTGAGGGGTGCGGCAGTCCTTTTAGCGGCGGGTTTTGCTGTTTCCGGAACGAAAAGTGGCCGGGAAAGGACTGTGAGGGGCCTGTCAGTCCTTTCGGGTGATACTTATATTCCCCTGTTAAATGCTTTGAACATTCCAGATCAAAAACCTTCCAGGAACACTTGCAGGATATGAAAAATTTTTTTGCCCTTAAGTGCCTGGAATTTTGTTTAAAGATTCATCTACTTGGTCTCGTAAGGCAGCCTGCTGTAACAAAACATCTGGCAGCCCTCTCACCGTCCTTTCCCTACTATCTTTCCGGTCCGGAATTATCATTACTGCGCGTAGAGGTACTTCAACTTGTACCCGTACGCGCAATTTCGAGCTTTTTTGCTCGTAGGGGTACAAGTGATGACACCCCTACGAGCATTGTCTTTATACCTGGGCGCTGCCCAAGTTGAACATTTTGCTCGCGAAATACACCAGAACCATATCCCATTGATTTCGCGGCACGATTTTGCCAAAAACATGCGGCTTACATGCCACGAGATACACCAGAACCACCTCACATTGATTTCGTGGCTCTAATTACCACTGCGGCTGGCGGCCTTTGTATCAGGCCGCCGGGCGCCAAGGCGGGATTCCGACAGCTAACAAAAGGCGGCAACTTCTATCCTCGGCAGAGTCCCCGGCAGCAGGCCGCCGGCGAGGAGAGCCCGCCATGCGGGTGTTGCTCGCCGCAGCCGGCGTGCCCACAGCCGCCGCGCCTGCTTCCCACGCGGCGGCTGTGCCGCTCAGCAAAATTTCGGGGTCTAATGGAAGTAGTAAGTGGATGAACTTACCGGATCAAACTTCATGGAATAGTTGCAGGATGTGAAAAAATGATTACCATTGCAGAAGTGATTGATATCACAAAGACTGATTAGAATAACAGGCATCCAGCCTCTAAATGGGTGTCTGTTTTTTTCAAATCAACTCCTCCCCACATCCGGGCAGAGCGAGACAAGATAAGGCCTCAACTCAGACCATTTGTAATATGGAGCGTAAGGGGCGTTTTGCAGGGCGGGCAGGAGTACCTCTTTCTCGTTGAATAGAAACTTCACCAGCACGTCCGAGCTGGAATTGCGGTAGAATACCATCTGCAGATTGCTTCCCATGCATACCCACCTCCATATATACCAGCCGTTCTTCCAGGCATCTCCCGCATTGTAGCGCCGGCTTATAGGGTCGAGGCCGATGAGATTTATCAGAGGAATCAGGCCGGCGTCGTGCCCGAAGCGTATATCGGCGGCCACGTCTCCGCTGGAGAGAGCGGCATCTGCACAAGACACAATATCATTCAGCATCCACTGGGTAGACCAACTCGACCAATCTCCGAACTGAAAGGAATTGCAGAAGGTCATGTAGTACTTCTCATTAAAGAAGATACTCAACCCTAGCTGCTCTTCCCTGCTGAAGTATTTCATGATATCCAGCTCGCCCACTTCTTCAACCAGATCCTCCGCATCTGCGGCTACATAGAAAAAGTCCATAGCAAAGTCCATAGGACTGGGGACTTGAAAGCCCTGTTTGAAGAAGCGGTTCACAATAGGCAGCGGGTCTACATGTGCATAGAAGAGGGAATCTTCCAGTTCCTGGAACCTCTTGTCGGCGTGTACATCGAAAAGGTAATGATGAAGGAAGAGCTCCGAGTACTTATCTCCGCTCTGGAAGTCAATCTCCAGGCCCGGAGACTCGCTCCAAAGGGCTCCGCCGAAATTGGCCATACTGGTAATGCAGCGCCGGAAAGTGCTGGACTTGCCATGCACCTTCTGTCCGCTACGGAAAACCGGCCTGAAGCGCTTGTACATGCGCTTTGCAATACCCTGATGCTCCTTGCCTCCGCGAAGGGTAAGCTCCCCGTCCATACCTATATGACACGCTGCCAGAGGTTCAAGCTCAGCCATAAGCGCCGCACCTTCAGGTGTCAGGAGGTCCTTGGAGAATGCTTCTTTGAGGAGCTCAAACGCACCCACTCCACCGCTACCATACTGCCGCCTGGAACCGTGCCGGCTATAATGGCTGATGTAGCAAGGCTTATAGCCGCAAGGCGGAGGGGTATCCGGGCCTGGAGCCACCTCGTAACTATGGAAAAGGACAGCTAAACGGCCCTGATCGCCCTGCAGATCCGCCTCAAAATCAGCAAGTTCCGGCAAGCTCTGCGGGGTAAACGCAGGACGGGCGCAAGCATAAAGCAGCGCGCCCGCCAGAAGCAATACCGCGAATTTTCGTACTGCGTTCACAATTTGCTAGAAGAATTTAAGTTCGTAAGGCAGACGGGCCACAATGCGGGGACGGCTGAGTTCCTCTTTCAGACGCACGGAATAGTCGGGCTTCTTGCCGTTGATAGAGCTCATCATCTGCTCCATCATGGTCAGAGGAGCGGGATAACCCTTGACGCTGATGGCCGCCAGGTCGCTCTCGCCAGCAAGCTCTGCCGCATAAGCGATAGCATCTTCCAGGGTTCCGAATTCATCTACCAGACGGATCTTCATGGCATCGTCGCCTGTCCATACTCGGCCCTGGCCAACAGCATCTACATCAGCCTTGGGAATGCCACGGCCCTCGGACACGATGGTGGTGAACTGGTCGTAGATATCCTCGATAGAACGGAGCATGTAGTTGTACTCCGCCTGGTCGAAAGGACGTGTGAGCGACATCATATCTCCGTGCTTGCTGGAAGACACGGTCTCTACCCCAACGTGAAGCACATCGGAAGCAGTCTTGCTAAACTCGGGAATCATTCCGAATACGCCGATGGAGCCGGTGAGCGTGTAGGGGCTGGTGAAAATCTTCTCGCAGTTGTTGGAAATCCAATATCCGCCGGATGCCGCATAGCCGCCATAAGAAGCGACGACGGGCTTCTCTGCCTTGAGGCGGTCGAGCTCACTCTTTATCTTCTCTGAGGCAAGCACGCTGCCGCCCGGAGAGTTGACCCTCAGCACCACGGCTTTCACGTTCTTGTCTTTGCGTATGCCTTCGATTATCGATGCAAAACGGTCACCGGCCACGTTCTGCTCGGCGCTTCCGTCGATTATCTCGCCGTCAGCATAGATAACTGCGATCTTCTTGCCGGCCTTGGCAGGTACGGCCTTAGCAAGCGCATAATCGGCAAAATCTATCATAGCAATCTTACTGTAGTCATCGGCTACTGCAAGCACAGCGAGCTGCTTCTCCAGAGCGTCACGGTCGAGCAGCTCGTCCACGAGTCCGCAGTCTACGAAATCCTGCGACAAGCAGAGCTTAAGATTATCTACTGCATCGTTGAGTTGAGCGGTGCTGATGCCTCTGCTCCGTGCGATTTCCTCAGACATATTCTTCCACATGGAATTCACCAGCTGCTGATACTGCTCGCGGTTCTCGGGGCTGGAGCTGGCGCGCGTAAACATCTCGCCAGCTGACTTATACTTTCCGTGGCGGATGAGCTGAACGTTGACGCCAAGCTTCTTAAGAAGGTCGCCGAGGAAGAACATCTGGGTGCTGACTCCGTTCATTGTGAAGGTAGAACCGGGGTGCGGAGTCATATAAATCTTATCCGCCACAGACGCCAGATAATAAGTGCCGGTGCTTGGAGCTTCCATGTATGCCACCACGGGGTTGGAAGACTGCTGCCTGTACTGGGCCAGCGCCTGGCGGAACTCGTCGGAGAGCTCCAGGCTAGTCTGCGAACCGTCGGTCTTGAGATAAATATACTTGATGCCGGGATCCTCCGCCGCTGCCTTGAGCGCATGGGTAGCGTCACGAATGCCGATGATTGCAAGCTGCTGGCCTCCGCTCTGCAGGGACGCGATAGGGTCTGCCTCCTGGCTCTGCTCCTGAAGAACTATCTTAGACATGTCTATACGGAGCACACCCTCGGCAGGTACGGTAGGAGTACCTGTACTGGCAAGTCCGGAGAAAACAGCAATGAGTAACAGGTCCAGCAACAAGATACCGCAAATAACGGCAAGGACCAATTTCAGAAATTTCTTCATAATTGGATTGTATTTCACTTAATTATTGTGCAAAAGTACGTAAATTTGCGGAATTATGATACAAAAACCATCAATCCCCAAGGGCACAAGAGACTTCGGCCAGCGAGAAATGGCCGCACGCAACTATATTTTCGACACGATTCGCACCGTTTTCCGTTCCTTCGGTTATTCCCAGATAGAGACTCCGGCGATGGAGAACCTCTCTACCCTGCTGGGCAAGTACGGCGAGGAAGGAGACAAGCTGCTCTACCGCATTCTTAATTCCGGAGATGCTTTTGCCGGGGTAGATTTTGAGAAGCCGCTCGCCCCTCAGGTATGCGAAAAGGGTCTGCGCTACGACCTCACGGTGCCCTTCGCCCGCTTCGTGGTGCAGCACCAGGGAGAGATTTCCTTCCCCTTTAAGCGCTTCCAGATTCAGCCGGTCTGGCGCGCAGACAGGCCCCAGAAAGGCCGCTACCGCGAGTTCTACCAGTGCGACGTAGATGCTATAGGATCCCGTTCGCAGCTCTGTGAGCTGGAGCTCGTGCAGATTGTGGAGAAGGTGTTCCAGAAGCTTGATGTGCGCGTTTGCATGCACATAAACAACCGCAAGCTCCTCACCGGTCTGGCAGAAGTGTGCGGATTCCCCGACAAAGTCGTGGATATCACCGTGGCCATCGACAAACTGGACAAGATTGGCCAGGAGGCCGTGGAGGCAGAGCTTGCCGAGCGCGGATTGAGCGCAGAGGCCATAGCAGTGCTGCGCCCGGTTCTGCAGCTGAACGCCGGCTTTGACGAGAAACTCGCCGTGATGCGCAAGATGATGGCAGGCTCCCAGGCAGGAATGCTCGGCCTGGACGAGATAGAAGAGCTCTTCGGGCTCATCCGTGCCGCCGGCATAAGCATGCCGTGCGAGCTGGATCTCTCTCTTGCCAGGGGGCTCAACTACTACACCGGAGCGATTTTCGAAGTCAAGGCCCTCGACTGGCAGATTGGCTCTATCTGCGGCGGCGGCCGATACGACAACCTCACCGGCATCTTCGGGCTCCCCGACATGTCCGGAGTGGGCGTTTCGTTCGGCGCAGACCGCATCTACGACGTGCTCGCAGGGCTCGAGAAATTCCCCACTCAGCTTGCATCCGGGGCCGATTTGCTCTTTGCCAACATGGGGCGCGACGAGCTTGGCTACGTGCTCGGTATCGCCAGCGCGCTGCGGCAGGCAGGAGCATCCGTAGAGATTTACCCCGACGCCTCCAAGCTCAAGAAGCAGTTCGACTACTGCGAACGCAAAGGCATTCGCTTCATCAGCATTTGCGGCTCGCAAGAAGCGGCAGATGGCACCGTTCAGATAAAGAACCTTGCCAGCGGCGAGCAGCGCAGCTTCCCCTCCTCCGACATCCAGGGGATGATGGAGTTCCTCAGGTAGCGCAGCTTATTCGCTCGTTGTACATCAATCGTCATGAGGGCGAGCACCACCATCAATAATAGAATCGCTAATCTTTTCATCATCTTGATTTGTGTTAAACCGACTAAGGCCTACGCCAACGAAGAAGGCGTGGGCGCCGCCATCGTAAAAAGCGGCATTCCCTGGACAGCCTGGGCGACGGAGACGTGAGCCTGTACCTCACTCACATCCTGTGTCTGGAAGGCAAGGCCTGGATCAACTTCAACGAGAAGGAATTCGAGATGGCCCGGGGAGACTGCGCCATCGTCCGTGCAACAACCCGTCCACTGCGTCCACCTCGGCCCCGCCCCGGTCCATTAGATTTTCATGTGGTCGGCGATAAAGAGATTGAGCGCCGTCTTAAGCTTCTTCCCCTGCAGGAAAGGCAGATTCACATGATAGGCCGATGGCCAAATGCACATGGCTTTTGCGGCCTGGATCTGGGCAATGCGGTCCATCTTCTCCCGGAGGTCGGACGAGCCCCAGCGTTCCCCGAAATACTGCTTGCAAAATGACTCATAATAACGGCGCAACGTCTTTCTGTCTATATGGAAGAGGTGCCGGGTAAGCGGAGTCGGGCCCAGATGACTCATGTGCTCCATGATGCAGAAATCCAGCAGCGGGTCCCCGTAGCTGAAGTCTCCCAGGTCTATCCAGTACACCTTGCCCTGAGCCGTGATAATATTGCAAGGATTGATGTCTCCGTGAAGGCAGGTGGTGGCGGGCTCCAGCTCGTCGATGTAGCCAAGAATCCTTGCCTTGATATCCGCAGGGATGTTTTTGTTCCCGGCAATCATTTCCCGTGTACTTTGGGTCATATTGCCAAAGACAGTTGTATCGCAAGGAATTGCGTGCAGAGCTTTGGCATACTCTGCAGTTATCCCCGCCAGCTCTTCTTGCCGCTCGGGATGATCGGCCAGGATTCTGCCGAAAGACTCCTTCCCTTGGATGCGCTGGACAATCATGCCGTAGCGCTCACCGTCGGTAACAAACTCATACGGCTGAGCCGAGGGAATACCCATGTCATACACGGCTTTGGAGCGGCGAAATTCTTCCTGTGCCTTCTGGGCCGACACGCTGGTTTTATTGAGTTTCAGTATAACTGAGTCGTCCCTTTTGTTATAGAAAGACTCTCCGAATCCTCCGCCTCCGAAGGATTCCCATTCGTTCAGGTTGATTTTCTTCAAAGTAGCCATGGAATACACATTTGGGTAATTCTATCCAGCTGCGAAGTTACAATATAATTCGCAAAATTACACTCTATCCATTTGCACCACCGCCTTTCTCACTTTCAATATTTGCAAAAAGGTTTTCGAATTTGCAAAACTTGCAAAATGAAGCCTTTTGCGAATTCGATACCCTGGCCGGCAAATTCGCTGCCATTGATGTCATCCTCCGGACGGTCTTCCAGAAACCACATTTGTAGAGAAACTATTCTTCGGTATTCATGTCAGGAAACTTGTTAATAGCTATTACCTTTAGTATCCATCAGATTACGTAGTATGCTTGAGAGTTTTCACAACAATCACATCGCCGAGGACCGCCACCGGGTCGCCATGTTGGGAGCCGCCACTCGGGCTGATATCCTGCTGGGTAATCTGGGCGGCTACAAAGGCCGGACTTATCTTTTTTTTGCAGAATAAAAAATAATCTCTATCTTTGCAGTCCACATCGCGGGGTAGAGCAGTTGGTAGCTCGTCGGGCTCATAACCCGGAGGTCGCAGGTTCGAGTCCTGCCTCCGCTACTAAACAGGCCAGCCTTAGGGCTGGCTTTTCGTTTCTGTCACAGCAGTTCAA
>CAMKAJ010000046.1 GCA_946410455.1 uncultured Bacteroidales bacterium | reverse complement strand
AAGCTGGCCCACTACGCCAACGCCGCCACCGACATCGAGTTCCAGTTCCCCTTCGGATTCAAGGAGCTCGAGGGTATTCATAGCCGCACCAACTGGGACCTCGGCAGGCACCAGCAGTACTCGGGCCGCAAGATAGAATACTTCGATCCCGAAGAGGGCGCAGCTTACACCCCGTACGTGGTAGAAACTTCCATCGGAGTTGACCGTATGGTACTGGCCGTGCTGAGCCACTCATTCAAGGAGGAGAAGCTGGAGAACGGCGAAACGCGCGTAGTGCTCAGCATCCCCGCTCCGCTTGCCCCTGTAAAGGCCGCCGTGCTGCCTCTGATAAAGAAAGACGGCCTGCCCGAGCTTGCTCAGAAGGTTATGGACGAGCTTAAGTACGATTTCAACTGCCAGTACGAAGAGAAAGACTCCATAGGCAAGCGCTACCGCCGCCAGGATGCAATCGGCACTCCGTTCTGCATCACCGTAGACCACCAGAGCCTGGAAGACGGCTGCGTGACCGTGCGTGAGCGCGACACCATGAGCCAGGAGCGCGTACGTATAGAAGACCTCCGCGCCCTCATAGACTCTAAGGTGAACCTCAACAACCTGCTGAGAAATCTATAGTTTTTTCTCCAATAATACTTATTGAAATGAAAAAGATAGTAATTATCGGTGCCGGTATGATGGGTTCCGCCCTTGCATTCCCCGCACGAGAGAATGGTAACGATGTGTGCCTGGTGGGCACACCCCTTGATGAGGATATTATTAAAGCCAGCAAAGAGACCGGGCGTCACCCTAAATTCGAGATGGATTTTCCGGCCGGTGTCAAGTACTATTACTTCCAGGAGTGGAAAGAGGCCGTAAAGGGTGCCGACTTTATCATCGGAGGTGTTTCTTCTTTTGGAGTTGACTGGTTCCTTGAGTCCGTTCTCAGCGAGCTCGACCCTTCTGTTCCTGTGCTGTCTGTAACCAAGGGCCTCATTAATCTGGAGGACGGCACGCTCATCTCCTACCCGGATTATTGGGAGAGGGAGCTTGCGAAGAAGGGCATCACCCGCACCGTGAATGCCATAGGCGGCCCCTGCACCTCCTACGAACTCGTCTATCACGACCATAGCGAGGTGGCCTTCTGCGGCAAGAACACGGCGGAGCTGAAGATGATGAAGGAGGCCATGAAGACTTCCTATTACCATATTTCCCTCACCAACGATGTAATCGGACTGGAGAGCGCCGTTGCACTCAAGAACGGTTACGCCCTTGGCATCGCCCTCACTATAGGTTTGGTGAACCGCGCCAACGGCCCCGAGGCCGGTCTGCACTTCAACTCCCAGGCAGGAGCTTTCTATCAGGCCACCAAAGAGATGCGCAAACTCCTTGCCATCCAGGGCGCCGACGAAGACTGCACCAACATTGGTATTGGCGACCTGTATGTTACCGTTTACGGCGGCCGCACCCGCAAAATAGGTATCCTTCTCGGAGAAGGAAAGACCTACGAAGAGGCACTGAACATCCTTGCAGGAGTTACCCTGGAGAGCCTTGTGGTGTCCAGGAGGGTTTACAAGGCCGTATGCCGCAAGGCCGAACTCGGGCAGCTCCGCCTTGCAGACTTCCCACTTCTGTGCCATGTAGCCGCCGTGCTCGACGAGGGCAAGGACGCAGAGCTCCCTTGGGACGACTTTACCTTCGATACCACAAAGTAAGCGGAAAGGGCTTCTACTGCCAGAACATCAGGTTGGAAGCGGCGCCTCCCAAGGGCGTGAGCTCGGTGCAGGAGTAAACGTTGCCGTAAGGGTCGGTTACGCGGACCTCGAAATTGGCGTCTGTAATGTTGTCTGGGACGGTTTTCAGCTTACCGCGATAGATATGCTCGCTCGTGCCGAGCCAGGTGCCACTGTCGTTGTACTTGCTCGGGAAGCTGTTGCCGTTCTTGTCTTTCTTGCCTGAGGCCGGTTCACAGAGCTGGCTCCATTGCCACCAGTCACGATTCAGCGCCACAGAAACGCTGGCTCCTTCTGCTCCCAAAACAGGGAGATAGTTGTTTGTGTAGGTTTTCTTTATGGATGCGTTCCGGTCCATATCGCAGCACTTCTCTCCGTCCTGCCACAATTCTATTTGAATACCATTATCCTCCACCGTACGATTGAAGAAGAATACGTTGGCAACGAGGTAGCCCTTCTCCAGCTTATACCCATATTCGCCGAAGTGTGTACCGGAGAAGGTAGCATTCCCGTCATAAACCCTCATCTGATAGTCTGCGGCATTGTGCCCCACCGGCTTGAACACTGCGTTGCTGAGCTTCGCCCCACTGAAGCTATAGAACTGATAGCCCATGGGGGAGCCATCGGAGCAAGTCTGGATATTGTATCCGGAAGTGCCCATCAGAGCTACGTGTATGCTCTCGTGAACTGCCGGGTAATCCGAATCGTGGTAACGGGCGTTCACATGGGAATGACCGCTGAAAATGCGGCAGCCGGCGAATTCGCTCAGCAGAGCCATGGTCTCGTCGTGATAATACACGTGGCGCGTGCGGGTCTTGGTTTTATTGTTCCCTTCGCCGAAGGGCACATGCACGCAAAGCACCACGAATTTACTTCTGGGCACGGCGGCAAGGTCGGCCTGGAGCCATGCAAACTCCTCATCGGTAAAGCCTGCCTGATAGTCATTGTTGGCGCCTGTCAACTCGCGGTCTTCTTTCATCTGGAGCCCCGTGGTGCGTACATTGTTCATACCCACTACGTGCACGTCGCCCCTGTCGAAAGACCAGCGGGTGGGCCCCCAGACATTGGTGAACTGAGATATGGAAGGAGTCGTTGCGCTGGAGGAATTCCACCAGTCGTGGTTGCCGGGAATGTTGAAGAAACGGGCGCCGGAATTGCTGTAGGCCAGAGTATTATATGCCTCGGTCCATTCCGTCGTGCCCGATGAGGTCATGGTATCGCCCAGCAAGACGCTGTACAGATTGCTGTACGCAGATGCTGCGGCTTTCATGTCCGGGAGCACCTTGTTCTTGAGCATTCCATAGTTGCGGCCGCTGCCGGTGTGACTCCCACCTGCATGCACGTCTGTAGCCACCAGCAGAGTCCAGTCGTTTTGCTTACCAATTCGCTCAAGGGTGAAGTCCAGGTCGAGACTCGAATCAATTCGTTTGTAGAATGCGGGATAGCCAGTGGAGTTGTACGGAATCTCATACTCCGCCGGCACTGTGATATATACGAATTCTGCACTATCGTTGGAGGGCAGGTTATAGTGGCCGTCCGAATCCGTCTGCACTACGCTGAAGCCGTCTGTTACCGATACGCCGGAGATGCCGGCGCCTTGCGTATCCTTGACATAGCCCTCGCGGGTAACCGCAGAGAGGCTCACCCGGATATCGTCCAGCATGAACATTGGCACGGTAGCCGCGTCGGCTGCGGCAAAATGGATACGGGACTTGGCTGTAACTCCGCTTAGCGTGACGGAGTATTCTTTCCACTCGGGTCCGTCGCCGCTGATGGTAACAGTCTGGGTAGAAACTACCGTGTGCCCGCTGATGCGATAAGCGCTCATGGAGCCGCCACGGATGACGCTCACGGCTATGTCTTTATTGTTATATTGCGTGGCCGGAGTAGTGTAGGTGGCAGCCCTGAAGCGCACGTTGACGCTTGCCGAATACCCACTTGGGATGGCCGAAAGTCTCGGGCTGGCAAGGCCATAAAGGACCGTTCCGCTTGCTCCTATCCTAAGATATCCCGGCCGTGCAGTTATGGAGGTGGTAGTGTTGGCCGCGTCCGTGCTGGTGTAGCCCCAGGCATTAAGCCCCACATAAGGAAGGAGGGCCCTGAGCCCGTTGACATAAAAAAGCCCAATCTGCTTAGCCGACGCTCCGGCTATGGAATTGTTGCCGCGAAGCTTTACGATGCTGAGCGCGGCCTGGCTGTAGGGTTCGCTGCCAAGCGCCATGGCATCCTCTATCTTGGTAGCGCTTGAGAAGTTTTCGCCATCCACCCCGTATCCTGCGGCAAAGGTGGTGAGGTCTCCGCCCCAGAGCAGCCGGTCGAAGCTCTCATAGAGAATCATATCTCCCGCTCCGGCAGAGCCTTCTGAGGCTACGGTTCCGGCGTAGGACTTGCCTGCCGTGTGGATTCTGAGAGGTGCCTGAAGAGATGCTCCGCTGCTGAGGTTGGTGACGCTGAACCAATAGTCCGTATCGGCTTCCAGGCCGCTGAAGCAGAATCGCGTAGGATAATCTTCTGTAAAAAGTGCATCTGAGGCAGCAAGAGTGTGCTCTACAACTAGATTTGAGCACGCGCTGTCGGTGTAGAGCGACACTTTGTATTCGTGGGTGATGTCTTCTGAGTAATCATAGCGGTCGCTCACAGACTTGGGCCATCTGTGGGTAAAGATATCCAGATTAGAGGCCTTTGCCGTCCATGCAACGACAGCTGTTGAATTAGTTACCTGCACTGTGCCTGCAAACAGCAAGTCCGCCCATTTGCTGTCGGCTATGGTGACGTTTGCAATACGCTGGGCACCGGCACGGCGAGCATCGATTACCATTGTAGGGTTGGTGTACGTGGCGGCCAGGCCGTCGCTCCGCACAAAGCTGAGCTGCAGCCCTGAATACTCCCCTGGATATACACAGAACCAATATGTGCGGCCGTTTTCGAAGGCCCCTTCCATAGTCACGCTTTGCCTTCCGTCGGTAATAGTGGCGGCAGGCGCGCCTGAATTATAGTCCACAGTTGCACTGCCGCACAGGTTGCCGCTAGAGGCTAGCGAAACAGAAACTATGTTGTCGTTGTTGACTGTAACTCCAAGAAGGCTGCAAACCTGCTTGAACTGGAATTTTTTATCGCTACTGCAAAAAGCATAGGCGAGGCAGGCGGCCGGATCAAAGCTACCAGACGTTGCGGCTTGCATAGAGGGAAGAACTACAGAAACACTCCCGCCTGATATGGTGGCTGATGCCTGGGCAGGAGACAAGGCATAATAAGACGGGCTCAACTCAACTTCTCCGGAGAAGATGGCGGTTTTGCCGTCTTCGGAGACCTTCGGATCAGACAGTACCGTATTATCTCCGCTTGCTCCGAAAACGGAAATAGCATCCGAACTCTGCCACAGTACGTGGAAATCATCGTCCAGATACGTTTTTGCGGATTGCTCCTCGCGGGTTGCTGTAAACGAAAGAGCGCTCTTCTGCTGCTCGATTTCTACGTTCATCTGCCCGCAGGCTGAGAGTGCAAGCGTTGCCGATGCGACGACAAGTCTAAGCATCGTTCTCATATCCATCCGTCTATGCCGTCATTATCATTATCATTTACAAAGTCTTCAATCGTAGCTCCTGAGCTTGAAGACAAGAGGAACTTCTCTTCTATGCGTAATTGTTCCAATTCGGGAGATTTATAGTGCAGATACATAAAGTAACTAAACCTTGAGGAAAATCTTCTTTTTATAAAGGAAGTAAAGGAAGAGCCAGCTTAGGGCCAGATAGCCCGTCCACCATACCAGCCTGGCCCACAAAGGAGTCATGAGTCCGCACAGCCCCTCCAGGAAGAAGTCGGTGGCATACTTGAAGTTTATAACCCTGGGTATCATGAAGATGGCGATGGAGTTAAGGCCCACGACTGTCAGCGGGAAACTCCATTTCTTCCAGCCTTTTACGTCAATAATCCAATAGAACAGAGCAAACAGCGCCAGCGAATATGCCCCCACCACAAGCAAGAAGCTGCTGGTCCAGAGCTTCTTGTTGAGCGGGAACCAGTGCGACCAAATGAGCCCCACTATCAGCAACGCTGCGGCTGTAGCAAGCATCACCAGCACCTTCTTTTGCTCGCTTACGTCTTTTCTGCGTACCCATTCGCCAGTAAACATTCCCAGCATGGCCGTAACAATAGCCGGAAGGGTGCTCAGCAGGCCCTCGGGGTCAAAAATGCCGCCTGCTCCTTTATACAGGTGCCCGGGAAATAAGCAGCGGTCTACATATCCTACAATATTACCCTCCAGCGACAGGGGATCCGCGCCCGCCGGTGCATCCGGAGCTACCACAAAGCCCACCAGCAACCAATAGCCAATAAGAATCACCGCTGCTATGACCGCACGCACCCAAGGCTTGAAATTAATAAACAGTATGGAGGCAAAAAGGCCAGCCAGGCCTATGCGCGCAAGTACACTCCAGTAGCGCAAATCGGCAAACTGAAGCTTTAGCAATCCGTTGCAGATAAGCCCGAACAGTATCAAAACCAGCGCCCTACGCAACGCCTTCCAATAGATTTTCCAGCGGGGGACGCCCTTCTCCAGTTGCTTGGCATAAGAAAATGGATATGAAATCCCGGCCACAAAGATAAACAGCGGGAAGATGGTATCGTGATGCGTAAGCCCGTGCCAATCTGCATGGAGCATCTGATGTAGCAACCAGCTGTCTTCTCCTCCCGGAACCAAGCGGCAGATAGCGGCAATCACAGATGCCAGACCAATAATAAATAACATATCAAAACCCCTCAGGGCATCCAGGCTCGCAAGGCGAACCCCCTGCGGTTGCTGTGTCGTTTTTGGTGTCTCCATATCGTTAAGACCTAATATACTATCTCACCTCCCTCATTCCTGTCGAGTATTGTTAAAAGAGGGATATCGTATTATTCTATCGATTGTCAAAATGTGTGCTTGGGGCGCACCCCAAGTTATTACTATTTCTCCATCATACTCAAAATCTATGGGAGAGACTTTTGTCCATAATTCTATAAGAGTCTTGTTGTTAATCCATCCTTTTATACTTGCCTCTTCCTGAATAATCTGATTGTTGTCATTAATTATAGAAAGATTTATACTATCGTTAAACCGAACATAAGCCGGTTTTCCGGATAAAACAAAAGGAGAGGTGTGTATATAGAGAATCCTCTCATAAGAATCCAATGCAGGAGCAAACCTAAAAGATAAGTCTATCCTATCAGGGGTGCTACCTTCTATTATTAAAAAACAAATACCTACGTCAGGATCCATTGGTAATTCTTCACCATCTAACATTCCTCCTACAACGTATTGATAAATAGATGCAACTGAACCAGATAAACTCTTATACGACTGCTCAAGGTACCATGTATCACTGCATCCGGCAAGAACAAGGATTAGCGTCAGCAACAAATTCTTTTTCATGGAATGGACTAGTTATTCGTTAAGAAATAATCATAAGGAGATATATACTGATTATAATCAGATTGAGAGAAGTACAATCAATTTGAATTATTCGTCGCTAACAATATTATTATTGAATTGGGAACATCCGGCTATAAACACTATCAAAATGAGAAGGAATAGTTTATTTTATCATCTTATTGGTTCTTGGTGGGATTGTAAAGATAAGGAATTATTGGCTCACCTGCAATCTTCCGTGTCAACTTACCCGAAGATTAGGCACAGCCTGAACATAAAGAACGGCAGATCTGACCCCTCTAATAGCCCTGTACATTTACAGTCACATGACCTTTTCGGCAGGCTGGATATTCT
>CAMKAJ010000045.1 GCA_946410455.1 uncultured Bacteroidales bacterium | reverse complement strand
CTCTGCAAAAACCGTCTGCGAAAGGACTACCGCACCCTCCACAGTCCTTTCCCGGAGGATTAATCTTCAAGTAGTCGATACGACAGCCACTTTCTGGCAAAAGCATCAGCTTCCCGCTCCTTTTCGACGTAAGCAGGGTCTGAAGATTTAAAGCCGGCCTCTTCAATGAAGATGTCCTTTTTCCCATGCAGGATGATGTGGCCGGTTTCGTGAAGAACAGTGTATGCATAGTTGTCATAACTGTCCGTAGTATTTAGCAATTGAATGCAGGGATGGCCGCAAATCCAGCGCGTGGCTCCTTTTATCGGCACAGAAGACAGAGGCTCGGTATAAATGACATTTACCCCGGACTTGGAGAAGAACTCCTTTATGGATTCCAAAACATTTTCTTGCGGATATGCAAGAAGCAGGGCCAATTCAGGGAGTCGCTTTTTGAGTAGTTTTGCATCATACTCATCATCAAGCCATTGTTCTTGAGCTTGAATCTCGCCTCTCCTTAACCAGGCAGAGAGGGCATATGGGTCTATTGATTGTTCAATAGATATCCTGAATGCAACTTTGAGCTTTTGATGGAAGTAGTAATTCTCCCACGCTTGAGGAGATGCAACTCCGAAGAAACGTAGCAAATCCTCGGCCTGTACGCTGGATTCTACTGACGGAGATAGCCATCCATTGTTCATCATTTCTGCAATTGGCAATTTTTTCAACCAGTAATCACCCGATTCTGCAACCTTGGTGAATATCTCCTCTCTTGCCCGCCATTCGTCGTATTGCCACTGCCACTTCATAAGAACTCCTGCGTTCATCCCGGTGATGTATTCAATTGCTATTGCCATCGAGGGTGATATTGCAGAGGCTCCATTTAGGACATCGAGGATGAACTGCTCAGTTTTATTTGCCCTAGCAGCAAACTCCTTGATGGACATATTCAGCTCCAGAAGCTTCTCCTGTATCACTTTTCCGGGATGAGGAACCGGAACTCCAGCATTGTTCGTGTATGTCATCTTTTGTGGTAGTTAACAATCTCAATTACAACGACCCTGTCTTTAGGTACATATTTAAAAACCAATCGAAATGGCTGATCCAGGCTGCAAGCCCATTTTCCTGATCTGTCTTGCCGTAGAGGATGAAAATGCCCAGGGAATGCCGTCAACTGGCTCATATTGTCTGCGGCTTTTAGTGTTTGAATCCGTATTCTAAACAACTCAGCGCGGCGATTACCTAACAAACTCTCCAATTCTCCTGGTTTTTCATAGGCATTTTGTAGCTTCTTATCTGCAAATAGTACCTCCATCACAAATCAAGTTTATGACAAAGGTAGGAATTTTTAATTAAAATGCAACTTTAATTAAATAATAAAAGCTTCGCTACTACTCAAGAACACTAGGAAGCGAGCCGGAAAAGGTTCTAACGCCCCCGAAAGGACTGCCGCACTCGCCACAGTCCTTTCCCGGCCACTTTCCGGCCGTTTCTCTGCAAAAACAGTCTGCGAAAGGACTACCGCACCCGCTACAGTCCTTTCCCGGCCCCTTTCCGGCCGTTTCTCTGCAAAAACAGTCTGCGAAAGGACTACTGCACCCTCCACAGTCCTTTCCCGGCCCCTTCCCAGCTCAAGAACTCTTACTAATAAACCACAGGTTGTTCTCTACAACTAAAGACGGGGCGTATAGGTAATCCAATAATACGATAATGGTAATAATCACCATCAAGATTTTGATATTGCCCATCATTTAATTGATACGCCAGGTATTCTCCCGCCATATCTGATGTCCAATACTTAGAATAATGTGGCCTACTACCATAATTGATATCCTTCAAAATGTAATTCTTTTCGCTCCAGAATCCTGCTGCCGGTAAAAAAATCGACTTCCCTATCTCTTCTCTAGTTACAAGCCACCCAAAAACACCTTTTCGTTGTGTCCATTCCCATTTACAATACCCATGCAGTTCAAGACACTCATCCCGGGTTGGCATTCTCCAACCTTGACCACTTTCGCCCCAGTGGGAATGAGCAGCATCATCGTCAGGCTCAAGCCTAACTTTTCCGTCAATCTTTCCATATTTAATTATGCTTGAGATGTTCCCATTACATAGCGCGTACGACGGCCAATCGTATCCATTCTCTTTTCCTTTTTTCCAAACAGGGCATTCCGACTGCGAATAACCTATTTCATAATATGGTTCCGTCTCGCCCCATGCAAAATAATCGCCATAGTCTTCGGGGTACGACGCGCCTACGTTCCAGCTTGCCCAAACAACGGTTAAGCCTAAGTCAACCATTTCAAACTCAGGTTTGCTATCAACCCTCACAGCACATTGTGCTGTAAAGCCTCCGTCATTAGTTTTGACTGATATGACGGTTTCTCCTGGATGCAACGCAGTAATAACTCCGTCCTGATTTACTGTTGCAACTGAAGTATTACTGCTGGTCATTATTATAGAACTATCATCAGCCACAGAAGGATATACGACTATGCCGAGTGGATATGTTTAACCTACATACATATCAACTGAACTGGTATTTATCGAGAGAGAACTGACCTTTGTGCTTCCCATAACAACTCGGATTGGTGAACCAACATAGCGTTTGATACTTCTAAGAGCCGGTTTAATTCCACTACTGTACGAGAGGCCAATCATTTGGGCTGATGTTGGATCACCACTGGTTAAAGATGAAGACCAATAATTAGCTGTGGGGTCATCGTCATATATGTTATATCCGACGTAATGACCAGCTTTTGGAAGAGTTATGCTCTTATCAGTAAACCCTGCAACTTTGCTAGTTATTTTATATACATGCACATTGTTCATCTTTGTGTCTTCCCAGACACAGTTATCCAATAATTCTTGCCATTCTGAACTTGTAGGCATTCGCCATGCACCACCTAATTGGCGGCATCATCAAGAGATTCAAGCATTGTCTTATTGTCGATAGCTCCATAATAGCTATCAGTTACGTATTTTTTAAGAGACCTTATACTTCCTGAGCACCATTTGTAAGAATCCCAATCATACCCATTCTCATATCCGGCTTTCATGTGACCAGATGGAGTATGATAAGGCTCGATCACCCCCCATGCATAATAGTTTCCACTTTCTTCAGGAGACGAAGCGCCTACGTTGAAAGACGCCCATTTTACGGAAAGACCAAGATCAATTGCTTCTGGTTCTTTGGTTTCCGGCTCTGGAACATACGGCTCCCCGTCGTCATATACCGGCCTGATTCGGTGCCCTACATAGCGTTCTTCTTCATAAATCCCAATACTCTTTGATGGCATCCACACTAGCATCGTTAGCGCATATCCCGGGTCATCCCAAGACAAACTCGAAGACCAGTATCCGCCGGGCTTAAAGGGTTCCTCTCTTTTGCCCACTCCCTCCGGTAGGAATATCATTTCCCCAGTTATAGGACTTTCCACAATGAACCCCCGGTAAGTAAACATCTGAGCTAAAGACCAACTGCATTCATTTTTCAGTTCCTACCATTCATCTGCAGACGGAATGCGCCAATTCCCACCAAGGATTACATTGGCAGCATCGTCTTCTAAATTTAGTGAATACACTTCGTCTTCTTCGTTATACTTAGTCAGCTCGGAGGGGCCGTTCCCGAATTTATAATTGTCCCAGGAATAACGTTCCTTGGGCTCCGTTTCGCCCCAGGCAAAATAATCGCCGAATTCCTCCGGCTTGGTGGCGCCGAGGGGGCCCGGCCTCATGTTCGTAAGGGCCAAAATCGGCCGGGGCCCTTTCCGCTCTACTTCCCCTTCTTTTCCTCCTCTTCCTCCTTCTTCTCTCATCGCGGTCTCAGCCGCATTCCGTGTTAAAATGTTACAGGACGAACAGGAAGACCATCCGTGCGCATAAAACCGTATTTTAAGTTATACCCATATAACCCGGCTGATTTGCAGTAGAAGGCATCCGCATCGGAGGCTTTCCCTGCATTGAGGGAGGATGACCAACAATAGCCTACAGAAGCCACATTAAACAAGTCGGTCTTTCCCCTTCTGAATCCAGAGGCCGGAATGAAGATGGACTTGTCTTGGTATCCTGTCTTCTTACTTGTCATTAAGCAACCGTTAACGCCATTAATAGTTGTCCAAACCCATGTGCAATTATTAATTAATTCCTGTTGCTCTTCGTTTGTCGGCATACGCCAAGAGCCTCCCCAATTGGCACGAGCTGCATCATCTTCCAGTTCGAGCTTTGTTTTATTATCTATTGTTCCATAGTAATAAACAGCGTTATTGTACTTTGTGTATCTGTAATAATTGCTTACCTTCATGTTGTATTTATACGTTGCATTGGAATAATCATTTTTGGGCTCAGTCTCGCCCCAAGCATAATAATCACCATATTGCTCTGGAAGCGTTGCGCCTACATTGCACGTTGCCCATTTAACGCTTAAACCAAGATCGACATATTCATGACCGTTGAAGTCAGTTTCACACACTATTACTTCACAAGTCGCCGTCTTGCCTCCATCATTAGTTGTTACAGAGATTGTCGTCTCTCCTGCACTTATGGCATGTACAATACCACCGTCATCGACAGTAGCCACGTTTGCGTTGCCGGATGCCCAAGATACTGATTCGTCGGTCGCATTCCAAGGTGATACCGTCGCTGTCAATTGTGCTGACATACCGACACTCAGAATCAAATACTTGATATCGAGTGAAACTTCTTTAACTTGCACAACCCCAGTATCCTCTCCTTCAAAAACAGGCCTGACAGACATGCCAAAATAACGTTCTCCATAACTTCGGATCTCTTGACCGTAACCGCCGCAGGCATCGTCCGCATCACCTCCGGCAAGAAAATAAGCACGACGATCATAGTCGGAAACAGTTGAAGACCACAACAGTACGGCATTACTCCCAAAGTTATAACCAGCCCCCGGCAAAAAAATAGACTTATCAGTAAACCCTGCCTTATTGCTAGTTACTTTGTAGCCCTTAACATTGTTCATTGACGTCCATTCCCAGGTACATTTCTGCAGAAGCTCATTAAGTTCTTCTTTTGTAGGCATACGCCAGGAGCCTCCCCAGTTAACGTGTGCGGCATCATCATTATAATCAAGTACATACTTGTTGTCAACCTTGCCGTAAGATTGGTTGTCATTGTATTTTGTCAGCGAATTGTAACTGCCTTCACACCATTTATATGTTGACCATTCATAGATACTCTTTGGCTTCGTCTCGCCCCATGCGAAATAATCGCCGAACTCCTCCGGCTTGGTGGCGCCCACGTTGTATGGGGCCCACTTTACCGACAAGCCGAGATCGACTGCTTCAGGGCCAGGGTTCTCCGGCTGGGGATCAGGGTTATTTTTAACCGGCCTTACGCTCAATCCAACTTTTTTCCAGCTATAATAATTGCTGCCATATATGCTTTTTGCGCTGAAATACAAGGTCCAGGCGCCACCGGGTCTTTCGTTATGCTGCGAAGATGTCCAGTAATAACCTATGGCGTCTGAACTGGTCGGCGTGCTTTCATTAATATATCCGGAGGCCGGCAAGAAAATACTGTTGCCGTTAGTTTTGCTGGTAAAGACGCGCCCGTACACTCCGTTGACCGTTGTCCATTCGCTGGTACAATAGCTCACCAACTCCGCTATTTCGCTGGAACTTGGCATGTGCCAATCGCTGCCCCAGTTAATGCGCGCCACATCGTCTTCGGAATCCAGCACCATTTTGTTGTCGACCACACCGGAGTCGCTGCTTGAATTGTATTTGGTGAGATGGGGCGATGTGCCGTCACACCACTTGTAGTTGTTCCAGTAGAATGCTGACTTGGGAACAGTTTCTCCCCATGCGTAATAGTCTCCGTAATCCTCCGGAAACGAAGCGCCCATATTGCATGTCGCCCACAGTGCACCAGAAGGCAAACCAAGATCGACATAAGCGTGATTGGAGAATGTGACATCGCTGTCGACACTATGGCGGCCGCCAAAGACTCCGCGTTTTACAGTAACAGCGGTGCTGAAAGTTTTTGAGCCCCATGATCCGTCTTTGTAGAAAGACAATCTGTACCCACCAGTCAACTTGGCAGGTACAGCAGCTATGTAGTACCATGTATCGATTTTAAAGACATCTCCTTCCGGCGCGTTTATCGCAATTGCAGAATGCCCGTTTTCTACTGCAATCTCAGCAATAGGAATACCTGCATCGTCAAAGCGAACAGATGCTTTGCCGGCAATCGGCTGATGTCCACCAGCTTCAAATATTATGCGCTTGATTCCCTCTTGTGAAAGAGTGAATCTGAAGCCTCCGCAGACATGCAGGAAACTGAACTCGTTGCTTTGCGAAACCGCAATCGACGGGAACAAATCATCAGCAAAGGACCCTTCGACTGCGGTCTGCTCGGACGGCACGGTCATGGTTATTTTGCCGTCGCTGAATGAATTGTTCTCACTGTACGGATACACCGCATAAAAAGTCTCTCCTTTGGAAACAGCCGAGTCGAAAGCCCCTGTAAACTCTGCAGTTGCACGGGCTTCGGTGCCGGTGGAGGTGAATTTCGCCGACTTCCCGCTGGAGGTAAATACATTTATGCTTTCTTCACCGGCCCACCAGACGGAGGTGCCATCTGGCTGGATGGAGGTTTTGGTACCATCGTCCGAGAAAGAAGCGGTAAAGGTCATCTCCCGGGACGCGGTGTTTATATCTATTGACAGTTCCCTTGTACAAGAGAATAGGGTCGCAACAACGGCTGCCGCAGCTACGACAAGTAATACTCGCGTCTTCATGATTATTCTACCCAATCTTCATAACTGACATTTTCCAATCCTCCATTATCCGGACTGGCACACAATAAGGTCTCGGCGCTAAGATGGCCCCAATCACATTTGGGTGATTGATAGCGAACGATAGACAGCTCGGAGTCATTTTCGGGTGACCGCTTGGTAATAAGCCAATGTTGTTCCATAGCAGTTGGTGTTTGGAATGAAATCCATCAATTGTTGTTGCGGCCTGCAGACCCGGAAGACCTGAATGCAAAAAAAGCGTGGGTCCGCCTTGTCTATCCACCCTGTAGGCTCTGGTAAGCCCGAATTGAAGATAGAACAAAACGTCCCACGCACGCGGGACATCATGCTCTCTTGTCAATTCATAGAATTTACCAGATTCACAGGGACAAGACAAGCATAACGCTTATACTATATATTTGTCAGCAATCAACTGATACTGCAAATATATAAAAACATTTGATAATCTCAACTCTTATCTATATCTTAGAGGCGTTGTATTATTGACCGTACTTACTATGAAGGAGACTTATCACATTTGCCATTCTTCTCACGAAGAGGTGCTCTTTAGGAGCGAAAGAGACCTGATTATAGGATTCAATTATTTGGCAGTCACAGCTTTTGACACAGATTCTACGCTTTTTGCGGATGGCTTTCTGTCTACTCATCACCACGAAGTCGTTCGGACTGATGACCCACTCACTTTTGGGCGTCGATACCGATTTGCCTATACACGGTACTTTAATGCCAAATACTGCAGGAAAGGTTCCATAGGAGAAAACCGGCAGTTCATCATGAAGGTTGACGGCTTATACCACACTCAGGCCTTGTTGAATTATGTTCTCCGGCAAGGTTTGCATCACGGATTGTCTGCAACTCCATTCGGGTATAAACACTGTTCTGCTAATTCGGTTTTTCGGGAAGAGCTTGGAAGAATTGTCAATCCACCATTGATTGCCGAATGGGATCGGCATATCTACCTCCCCCGTAATGTAAAAGTGCCTTTGAAGTATCGTATGGCTAGCGATGGTCTTCTTTTAAGGGAAGATGTAGAAGACACAGCATACGTTGAAAGCGTGTATGTATCTCCAAGAAATTTCCTCTTTCAGATGAACCGTATCTCAGACGAGAAAGACATTGCGGAGCAACAAAAAGAAAACTCTATGCCGGTAGTTACCCTGGAAGCCGTCGAGCGTGGCGTTCCGTCATTTGATCCGTCAAAAGCATTAGTCGCCGAGCAGGGACGCGTAAATAAGAGCCGCATGACTGATATAGAATTGTGCCACATTATTGATGATGTCATTCTGCCCGAACGCTTTTTCAGAGGAGTTCAAGAATCTTCTATTTATCTGATAGCTGAGCGTGCAAGAGCTGATCTTGGTAATAGTATTTGGAAAGAGTATAGAAACGCGCAATACCGTAAGAGCAACAGCGTTTTCTCTGGAAGGATTATTACAGAAGACCAACTGAGACGATGTCTCTGTATAAAGAAATAGATTGAAAAGCGGTTAACGCCGTCGCGCCCGTCTGCGAAAGGACTACCGCACCCGCCACAGTCCTTTCCCGGCCCCTTTCCAGCCGTTTCTCTGCAAAAACCGCCCCCGAAAGGACTGCTACACCCTCCACAGTCCTTTCCCGGCCCCTTCCCGGCCGTTTCTCTGCAAAAACCGTCTGCGAAAGGGCTGCTGCACCCTCCACAGTCCTTTCCCGGCCCCTTTCCGGCCGTTTCTCTGCAAAAACCGCCCCCGAAAGGACTACCGCACCCTCCACAATCCTGTCGCCACCGTTTTTCGGCCCTTCCGCCACAGAATATGCCCCTGACAGGACTGCTGCACCCTCCACAGTCCTTTCCCGGCCCCTTTCCGGCCGTTTCTCTGTAAAAACCGTTTGCGAAAGGACTACCGCACTCGCCACAGTCCTTTCCCGGCCACTTTCCAGCCGTTTCTCTGCAAAAACCGTCTGCGAAAGGACTGCTGCACCCTCCACAGTCCT
>CAMKAJ010000044.1 GCA_946410455.1 uncultured Bacteroidales bacterium | reverse complement strand
AAACAAAAGTAGGAGGAAAACTCACTACTTTTGTTTTCCTCCTACTCGATTAAGTTGCTGGTAGATAAAGATATACGCGCCAGGCGGTCGGGGCCGTGGAATTAGCGGCGGTCGGTGCCAAAGTAGCCGTAGTCCCAGAACCAGTATTCGAACTGGGTGGCCTCGATGTAGGCGGCGGTCATGGCCTCGCGAACCTCGGCGGTGGCGGCTGCGGCGTATGAGTCGGCCAACTTGAGAACTGCGTTTACGCCAGCTGTAAACTCCTCATTACCATACTCTTGAATCCATTCACGATAGGGGTTTCCCTCGGTGGATGCAATGCTGAGGATGTATTTGCCAACCTCGTTGTAAACCCACATGCAGGGGAGCATGGCGGCGAGCCCGATTTCTTTGCTGCCGGTGGCGATGGCGGCCTGTGTGTGGGCGTTGTAGTCTGCGGTGATGGGGGAGGGAAGTACCTGGGTATCAATGCCAAAGCGGTCTATGAGCAGGGCGTGCATGGCCTTTTCTCCCTCTATTCCCTCGCGGGCAAAGGCGACGAACATTTCGTGTGCTTCGGGCTCTGTAATCAGTTCGGCGAGTTCGAACATCTGACGTCCGTAGTTGCCGATGTACAATTCGTCCTGGGCCAGATACTTGTCAAAGCGAGACGGATCAAGCGTGCCGGCTGCGAGTTCTTTTATGAAGGGATGTTCCAGAATTTTGCTGTAGATATCTGCGGCAGCTTGCCAAGCTTGTGCAGTCCAAGAAGAAGCGTTTGCCATTGGTTTATGATTTTTATGCAAATATCGTAAAAAACCTTTGAAAAGAGCTGCGTAATTGCTATTTTAGCAGGACTGAATGCATCTAATCATTTTAAATTTATACTTATGGCAACACAAAAACTCGAGATTATTCCGACAATAAAGGCCGGAGTCCTTTACGGAATCAAGAACATCCCCTCCCTTTTGGGATTGATTGTACTGTACGTGCTTACGGTTTGGATTCCCTATCTGAATGTTGGTACTACTATTGGACTGCAGAAAGCAGTCATCAAGATTGGCAAGGGCGAAGTGGTGAACCCTCTGGATATCTTCAACTCCGAGAATCGCAGGAACCTGGGCGACTACTTCCTTCTGTACGGTCTTATGAGCATGGGAATCGCCGGCGCAATGGCGTTTATGCTGATCCCCGGTATTGTGATTTCCATTGCCTGGGGTTTTGCAGTCTATTTCTTCCTGGAGAAGGGGCTTTCTCCTACTAAAGCGCTGAAAGTCAGCTATAAGAGCACAGAGGGCGAGAAGTGGACTATCTTCTGGATCATGTTACTTACTTGCTTTGTATTCTCTTTAGTGGCAGGTCTTTTTGCTGGCCTTGCTACTATAAGATACATCGGCTGGCTGTTCGCAATTCTCTGCCTTGCTGTTTATATTGTGATGATTGCCGCTCTGGTAGCTATCGAGGGTGTGATGTACGCGCACTTCTCCGAGAAAGCAGATGAGATTTTTGCTGACAAGATTGCCGCCTGCGGCTGTAAAGCAGCTCCCGCCGCTGCCGCTCCTGCAGCTCCTGCACCCGAGGCTCCAGCCGCCCCGGAAGAATCCGCCGCTCCGGCTCCCGCAGAACCTGAAGCCCCTGCCGCTCCTGCTGAACCCGCTGCTCCGTCAGAACCGGAGGCTCCCGCCACCCCGGAAGCTGAATAAGGCGCAGAATGTAAATCCTTAATAACCAGTAATATACAGAAAATCGCCTACCTCATTTGGGGTAGGCGATTTTCTGTAATCTATTGATAGTTAGCAACTTCCATTCGACGGGCCGACGGGGGCGAATTGGCGGAAGTGTCATTCCACGGGCCGTCGGGGGCGAATTGGCGGAAGTGTCATTCGACGTGCCGACAGGGAACGTGCGCGGAAAATCTACGCTAAAAATTCTCGGCGGTAATCTCGAAGAAAGACTGGGGATGTGCGCAGACGGGGCAGAGCTGGGGAGCAGCGGTGCCAACTACAATGTGTCCGCAATTGCGGCACTCCCAAACCTTGACCTCGCTCTTGGCAAAGACTTCCTGAGCCTCGAGGTTGTGTAGAAGTGCGCGGTAACGCTCCTCGTGGCGCTTCTCGATGGCGGCTACCATACGGAACTTTGCGGCCAGTGCCTTGAAGCCTTCGGCCTCTGCGGTCTTGGCGAAGCCCTCGTACATGTCGGTCCATTCATAATTCTCGCCTGCAGCGGCGGCTGCCAGGTTCTCGGCAGTGCTGCCAATGCCCTCAAGTTCCTTGAACCAGAGCTTTGCGTGCTCCTTCTCGTTGTCGGCGGTCTTGAGGAAGATCTCTGCCATCTGCTCGAAGCCCTCTTTCTTGGCTACGGAAGCAAAGTAAGTGTACTTATTTCTCGCCTGTGACTCGCCGGCGAACGCTGCCTCCAGATTTTTCTCGGTCTGGGTACCTGCATATTTGTTTGCCATATTTGTGAATTTATGTATTTGTATTTTAACACTTAGGCGCAAATTTAAGAACTATTTCAGTATTATCAAGCGGCGCCGTTCAAATAAATGAATCGCCGTGGGTTAGGATATATAATAAATTATAAGTATCTTTGTATGCTTATAGCCCCATGCTATGAGCGGGGGACTGCGGACACCGCTCCCGGAGGGAGCAGGACCGGCTGGCTCGGAGAAACGCGCCAAAGTCCCGGCCTCGATCTGGGTTGGTTTTACTCCCGACCCCGGAGAGGGGAAGGTATGCAAGAATCCCAATAAAAACCATTCATCAATGAAGATTTCTGTTGCAGGAACAGGCTACGTGGGCCTGAGTATAGCGACACTCCTCTCGCAGCACCATGAGGTGACTGCCGTGGATGTGATTCCTGAGAAGGTGGAGAAGATTAACAAGCGCATCTCGCCCATCCAGGATGAGTTTATAGAAAAATATTTGGCCGAGAAGCCACTGAATCTCAAGGCCACTCTGGACGGCAGAGCCGCCTACAAGGATGCTGACTTCGTGGTGATTGCCGCCCCTACCAACTACGACCCCAAGAAGAATTTCTTTGATACCAGTCACGTGGAGGAGGTAATCAGCCTGGTGCTGGAGGTGAACCCGGAGGCGGTGATGGTGATCAAGAGCACCGTCCCCGTGGGCTACACCAAGAGCGTGCGCGAGAAGTTCAGCTACCGCGAGCGCATGGCCGACGGCACCTTCCGCACCGTGGTTCCGAACATCATATTTGCGCCGGAATTTCTCCGCGAGAGCAAGGCTCTGTACGACAATCTGTATCCCAGCAGGATAATCGTTGGGTATGATGAGGAGATTTCTCCACTCGCTTCGCTCGGTCGAAAGGACAAAGTGGACGGTCGCAATGACAGTTTGGCGGCAGCTGCCCGCAGCTTCGCGGCAATGATCAAGGAAGGCGCCATTAAAGAAGACGTGCCGGTGCTATTTATGGGCAGCACCGAGGCGGAGGCAGTGAAGCTCTTCGCAAACACCTACCTGGCCCTCCGCGTGAGCTACTTCAACGAGCTGGATACTTATGCCGAGATGAAGGGCCTTGACACTCAGGCAATTATAGAGGGAGTGGGGCTCGACCCGCGCATCGGTACCCATTACAACAACCCAAGCTTCGGCTATGGCGGCTACTGCCTCCCCAAAGATACCAAGCAGCTGCTGGCCAACTTCAACGACGTGCCGGAGAACCTCATAAAAGCAATCGTTGACTCCAACCGCACTCGCAAGGATTATATTGCCGACCGAGTACTGGAGAAAGCAGGATATTATACAGCATCAAGTGCTTACGACACCGCCAAAGAAAAAGAGGTAACCGTGGGAGTGTACCGCCTCACCATGAAGGCCGGCTCCGACAACTTCCGCCAGAGCGCAATACAGGGCATTATGAAGCGTATCAAGGCCAAGGGCGCCAAGGTTATTATTTACGAGCCCACGCTTGAAGAGAGCAGCACCTTCTTCGGCAGCTACGTAGTCAACAACCTTGACTCTTTCAAGGCCCAAAGCGACGCAATTATCGCCAACCGCTACGACGCGGCCCTGGACGATGTTGCCGCAAAAGTCTATACGCGAGACATTTTCAAGAGAGACTAAAAACAAAATAACTCAATACACACATGAAAAAATCTTTACTTAGAATCGCACCCGCAGTAGCGGCGGCAGTCTTGCTGCTTGCAGGGTGCAGCGTACCCAAAAACCTTGTGTATCTGCAAGATGTAAAGAATGGATCCCAGATTCATACGGTGCCATCTTCGCCTATCAGGCTCAAACCCATGGACCAGATATCCATAGTGGTGACGGGCCTGGATCCTCAGGTGTCAGCAATGTTCAACCTGCCCGTGTACAGTAGGCAGCTGGGAGCCGCCCAATCGCTCACCGTCGGTAGCGGCAACATGGGTGGAGGCCTTTCTGGCGGCAGCAACGGCATGTCTGGCTACACCGTTGATTCCCAGGGAAATATCGATTTCCCCGTGCTGGGCAAGATTTACGTTCAGGGCAAGACCAGGGCAGAAACCTCCGAGTACGTGAAGCAGATGCTGATAGACAGCAAGCAGATCAAGAACCCCATCGTGACCGTTGAATTCATGAACCTCGGCTTTTCTATGCTCGGCGAGGTATCCAGGCCCGGCCGTTACCGTATAGACAGGGACGAGTTTACCGTGTTTGATGCCATAAGCCTTGCCGGCGACCTCACTATCAACGGCCACAGGCAAGACATCATGCTGATACGAGATTCCGGCACGGACCGCGAGCAGGTGTACACTTTCGATATCACCAAGAGTTACGACGTATATTCCTCGCCCGCCTACTACATCCAACAGGGCGACATTATCTATGTGACCCCCAGTCAAAAGATACTGCGCGAGTCAACGATTATGGGCAATGCGGCTCTTACCCCTTCGTTCTGGATCAGCATCGTATCCTCTGCAACTTCTATCGCAACTTCCATCATTTCCTTAGCACTTCTCATCACTAAATAGCATCAGTTATGGAAGATATTAACACCAACAAAACTCAGATTGAGGAGGGCATATCGCTCAACCTCAGGGATATCTGGTCTATGTGCGTAAGCCGCTGGCCGTGGTTCGTCATCTCGGTGGTGATATGCTACTCGGTGGCCACGCTGTACCTTATGCGCACTCCTCCCGTGTATACCCGCACCGCCCAGGTACTCATAAAGGAGGAACGCAGGGGCCGCTCCATCGCCAGCGACGTGTCGACATCCATCTCTGAACTGGGCCTGGTAAACAGAAACGTGAACGTGAGCAACGAGATTCTCAACATCTCGTCTCCGGACATGATGATGGAGGTGGTAAAGCGACTCCATCTGGAGACCGATTACAAGCTCGAGCACAGGATGTACGACCGTACGCTCTACGGCAACTCCCTGCCTGTGAAGCTGGAGTTCCTTGACCTGGGCAACGGCGAGTCGGCTTCGCTGGACGTGCAGCCCGCAGCCGACAGCAGCTCGTACGTCTTCAGTGCGTTCCGCCGTAACGGAAAAGAGCTGGCAGGCGCCGAGAATATGACGGCAGCCGTGGGGGATACGCTCCAGAGCCCATTGGGACGCATCATTTTTACGGCATCCAAGTATCCCGACGTACCGCCGCTCAAATCAGTCATGCACGTGTATCGTTCTTCTTACAATTCGGCCGCACGCCGCTTCAACGGAGCCCTTAGCGTAACCCTTGCAGACAAGATGTCCACGGTTATCAACCTCACCATGAGCGACGTCAACATCCAGCGTGCAGAAGATGCCATCAACATGCTCATCAACGTGTATAACGAGATGTGGATCAAAGACAAGAACCTCATGGCAATCAGCACCAACGAGTTCATCGCCGAGCGTCTGAAGGTGATTCAGTCTGAGCTGGGCGACGTAGACCGCACCATTTCTTCTTTCAAGAGCGTGAACCGTCTGCCGGATATCGGCGCCGTGGCGAGCATGGAAATGCAGGCGTCGCGCGAAGCCAACCGCCAGATCATGACGCTCAACAACCAGCTATCCATCGCCCGCTACCTGCAGTCGTACATCCGTGAGTCGCAGGGACGTCTGCTGCCGGCCGACGCAGGTCTGCAGGAGTCCAATATCCAGAACATGCTCAACCAGTTCAACACCACGCTGCTGCAGCGTAACCGACTGGTAGAGAGCAGCTCCGAAGAGAACTACCTGGTGCGCGACATGGACCGCCAGCTGGATGGGTACCGTCAGGCAATTCTCTCATCTATCGACAATTACATCGTGGGCGTGAATATGCAGCTCGCTTCGTTCCGGAGCTCCCAGGCCGCAGCTGACGCCCGAATCAGCAGCAACCCTCAGCAAGCAGGCCAGCTGCTCAGCGAAGAGCGCCAGCAGAAGGTCAAGGAGAGTCTGTATCTGTTCTTGCTGCAGAAACGCGAGGAGAACGAACTCTCGCAGGCGTTTATTGCCTACAACACCCGCGTGCTCATGGCACCTAACGGCAGCAACGCCCCTATATCGCCCAAGCGCAGTATGATTCTGCTGGTGGCGCTGGCACTCGGACTCGCAATTCCGTTCGGCCTGCTGTATCTGCTCGAAATACTCAATACTACCGTACGAGGCAGGGAAGACCTCAAGAAGCTGGCGGCCCCTTTCATTGGCGAGGTGCCGTCTGCCGTGAGAAAGAAGTCTTGGTTCACCAGGGTCTTCGGGGTGCAGTGGAAGCGCAAGCTGGTTGAGGGAGAGCGCAAGTTCGTAGTGGTGCCTCACAGCCGTAATATGATAAACGAGGCCTTCCGCGTGGTGCGTACCAACCTTGAGTTCATGCGCGGAAAGAGCACCGGTGGCTACGTGGTGATGATCAGCTCCATGAACCCAGGCTCCGGTAAGACCTTCATATCGGCCAACCTCGCATCGGCCTTCGCCATCAAGGGCAAGAAGACCATGCTGATCGACCTTGACCTCCGCAAGAAGTCGCTCTCCGAGATGATCGGCAACCCCAAGAAGGGCGTCTCCGACTATCTGAACGGCAGGGTGGATGACTTCGAGAGCCTCATCGTGCGCAACGTAAACGACAGCTCGCTGGACATACTGCCCGTGGGTACAATACCTCCCAACCCGGCTGAGCTGCTTGCCGACGTGCGCCTGGATGCGCTCGTAGAGAAGCTCCGCAGCCAGTACGACTACATCTTCCTTGACTGCCCGCCGGTGGAGGTGGTTACCGACCCCGATATCATCAACCGCCTTGCCGACCTCTCGATCTTTGTGGTGCGTGCAGGACTGCTGGAGCGTAGCATGCTGCCGGAGATAGACCGCTTCTACAATTCCAAGAAGTACGTCAATCTTGCAGTGCTGCTCAATGGCACCGAGAGCAGCAGCCGATATGGCTACAGGTACAACTATGGCTATGGCCACTACGGTTATGGCTATGGCTACGGCTACGGTAAGTCCTACGGCAGCGCATACGGCAGCGCATACGGCAGCGACGAGGACGAAGAGAAGAAAAGCTGATGTGGCCGTTTACCCGTAAATACGCTCTGCAGTCCTCCGGCTTCCTGCGCGGGATGACCGACTGGCACTGCCACATCCTGCCGGGGGTGGACGACGGCTTCCGAAGCATGGAGGAGTCGCTCGAGGCGCTGGATTTCTACGCCGAACTGGGGATAACTCAAGTGTGGCTCACTCCGCACATTATGGAGGATATCCCCAATACGCCGGAGGTCCTGCGGGCGCGGTTTGACGAGCTGCGCAGCGAGTATCGGGGGCCGGTGCAGCTGCATCTGGCCGCCGAGCACATGCTGGACGAGCTCTTTGAGGAGCGCTTCGAGGCGGGGGCACTGATGCCCATGGGGACCAATGGCGACACGCTGCTGGTAGAGACGTCTTACTTCAATCCCCCCATGGACCTGTACGGGCTGCTGGAGCGCATCAAGCAGAAGGGCTACAAACCGCTGCTGGCGCACCCCGAGCGCTACGTGTACATGGATATGAGCGACTACCGGCGTCTGCGCGATATGCAAGTGGAGCTGCAGCTCAACCTCATGTCGCTCTTTGGCCTCTACGGGCAGGATGCCCGCGCAAAGGCCATGCAGTTGCTGCGCGAGGGCTACTACGGGCGGGCCGGCACCGACCTTCACATGCTCCGTCCGCTGCGTGCCGTTGCTTCTGATAAAGTTCTGACGGGCAAGCAGATAGAGTCTCTGCCCAAGTATGTTGAATGAGTTTTACGATATGGCAAGTTTTAAAAACAACGGGAAGCTCAAGCTTCTGATTATTGTGGGCACGCGGCCGGAGATTATACGGCTGGCGGCGGTGATAAATAAGTGCCGGGAGTACTTCGACTGCCTGCTGGCACACACCGGGCAGAATTACGACTACAACCTCAATGGGGTGTTCTTCAAAGATTTGAAATTGGCCGACCCGGACGTGTATATGGAGGCCGTAGGTGCTGATCTGGGCGAGACCATGGGCAACATTATCGCTAAGTCGTATCAATTGATGGTGGAGGTAAAGCCCGATGCGGTTCTGGTGCTGGGGGATACGAATAGCTGTTTGAGCGTGATAGGCGCAAAGCGTCTGCATATCCCCATCTTCCACATGGAGGCCGGCAACCGCTGCAAGGACGAATGCCTGCCGGAAGAGACCAACCGCAGGATTGTGGATATCATCTCCGATGTAAACATGGCGTACAGTGAGCATGCCCGCCGCTACCTTGCCGATTGTGGTCTGCCTAAGGAGCGCACCTATGTGACTGGTTCCCCGATGGCGGAGGTGCTGCACGGGAATCTCTCCGAAATTGAGGCCAGCGATATTCATAAGCGGCTGGGCCTGGAGAAGGGTAAGTACATTCTTCTTTCTGCACATAGAGAAGAGAATATTGATACCGAGAAGAACTTCATGTCGCTGTTTGGCGCCATTAACAAAATGGCTGAGAAATACGATATGCCTATCCTCTACAGCTGCCATCCGCGTTCGCGCAAGCGCCTGGAGGCCAGCGGATTCAAGTTGGATCCGCGCGTCATTCAGCATGAGCCCCTCGGCTTCCACGACTACAACTGCTTGCAGATGAATGCTTTTGCGGTGGTAAGCGATAGCGGTACCCTGCCCGAGGAGAGTTCGTTCTTCACTTCTGTCGGCCATCCCTTCCCGGCCATCTGCATTCGCACCAGCACAGAACGGCCGGAGGCGATAGACAAGGCTTGCTTTGTAATTGCCGGAATAGACGAAAAGTCGTTGCTTCAGGCAGTGGATACGGCAGTGGACCTTAACCGGGACGGCCAGCACGGCATTCCAGTTCCGGATTACGTAGATGAGAACGTGAGCACCAAGGTGGTGAAAATCATCCAGAGCTACACGGGCATTGTGAACAAAATGGTATGGCGAAAATTCTAGTGACAGGCGCCAAGGGTTTCGTGGGACGGAACCTGTGCGCTCAACTGAATAATATCAAGGACGGCAAAGCACGTTGCTATGGCGATGTGGCGGTGGAAGAGGTTTTCGAGTACGACCTGGATTCTACGCCGGAGCAGCTGGATGAGTGGTGCCGTGAGGCGGATTTTGTTTTTAACCTGGCGGGCGTGAACCGGCCGCAGAACGCCTCCGAGTTCATGGAGGGGAACTTTGGCTTTGCCAGCACGCTGCTCTCTACGTTGCGGCGGCACGGCAATGCTTGTCCGGTGATGCTTTCGTCCAGCCAGCAGGCCTCGCTCACGGGCCGATTCGGGAATTCCGAGTACGGACGCAGCAAGAAGGCAGGGGAGGATCTGTTTTTGGATTATGGCCGCGAGACTGGGGCCAAGGTGCTGGTGTACCGTTTCCCGAATTTGTTCGGCAAATGGTGCCGCCCTAATTACAATTCGGCCGTGGCCACCTTCTGCAACGCATTCGCCAACGATTTGCCGTACACGGTGAACGACCCGTCTGTGGAGCTGGAACTGCTGTACATCGATGACCTGGTGGACGAGATGATTGCCTGCCTTCGCGGAGAAGAGCACAGGTGCGAATTCGAGGGGCTGGAGGTTTTGCCATCGGCCGATGGGCGCTACTGCTACGTGCCGGTGACGCACAAGGCAACGCTGGGGGAGATTGTGGAGCTGCTGGGGCAGTTTGCCGCCCAGCCGCAAACGCTCCTGATTCCGGAGATCCCTTCCGGAAGCTTTGCTAAGAAGCTCTATTCGACCTATCTGAGCTATCTTCCTGCATCTAAAGTGGCTTTTCCCCTGAAGATGAATGTGGATGAGCGCGGCTCTTTTACCGAGCTGGTGCATACTTTGAATTGCGGCCAGGTGTCCATCAATATCTCCAAGCCCGGCATCACCAAGGGCCAGCACTGGCACAACACCAAGTGGGAATTCTTCATTGTTGTGGCCGGCCATGGTCTGATTCAGGAGCGCAAACTGGGAACGGACGATGTGATTGAATTTGAGGTTTCCGGTTACAACATCCAGGCCGTGCACATGCTGCCTGGATACACGCACAACATCATCAACCTCAGCGAAACTGAGAATTTGGTTACCGTGATGTACTGCAACGAGATCTTCAACCCCGACAAGCCGGATACTTATTTTGAGCCCGTCAAGTAACGATATTAAACAAGTTATACATATATGTCATTATTTAAGGATAAAGTACTTCTGATTACCGGTGGAACCGGTAGCTTTGGCAATGCAGTGTTAAACCGCTTTTTGAAGACCGACATTGGTGAGATCCGCATCTTCTCGCGCGACGAGAAGAAGCAGGATGACATGCGTCACGACTTCCAGGCAAGGATGCCGGAAGTGGCGAACAAGATTAAGTTCTACATTGGCGATGTGCGCAACAAGAGCACGCTTCACTATGCGATGCAAGGCGTTGATTATGTGTTCCATGCCGCCGCCCTCAAGCAGGTGCCCAGCTGCGAGTTCTTCCCCATGGAGGCCGTCAAGACCAACGTCATCGGCACCGACAACACCCTCGATGCCGCTATCGATGCCGGCGTGGGGTGTGTCATCTGCCTCTCCACCGACAAGGCCGCATACCCGATTAACGCCATGGGTATTACCAAGGCCATCGAGGAGAAGATTGCCGTGGCCAAGTCAAGGATGTCCGGCAACACGAAGATTTGCTGCACCCGCTACGGCAACGTCATGTGCAGCCGCGGAAGCGTCATCCCGCTGTGGATTGACCAGATTCGCAAGGGCAACCCCATCACCATCACCGAGCCTTCGATGACCCGTTTCATCATGAGCCTTGAGGAGGCTGTTGACCTTGTCCTCTTTGCCTTCGAGAACGGCAAGAATGGCGACATCCTGGTCCAGAAAGCCCCCGCCTGCACCATCCAGACGCAGGCCGAGG
>CAMKAJ010000043.1 GCA_946410455.1 uncultured Bacteroidales bacterium | reverse complement strand
AGCCGCAGTCTTCTTTTTGGCAACCTCCGCCGTCGTGGTGGCAGCCGCAGTCTTCGCCGTCGCCTTTATGGCAGCCGCCTCCGTGGCATCCGCCATGGCAGCCCTCCTCGGGCGGCAGGTACTCACCGTGCAGGCCCTCCTTGAGCTCCTTCTCGGTGGACTCACGCACCGCCTCCACCCTTCCGGTGAAGTGCAGCGTCTTGCCCGCCATGGGATGGTTGAAGTCCATGATAACGTTCTTCTCGCCAACCTCAACTACGGTACCCTGCACCACCTGGCCCTCAGAATTAAGCATGGGGAGGGTGCGTCCGGGCACAAGGAACTCCGACATCAGCTTGCCGTCGAGCATAAACGCTTCCAGCGGTATCTGGGCAAGATAGCCGGGATTGTAGGTGCCATAACCCTCCTCGGGAGAAAGAGTAAACTCAAAACTCTCGCCCGTGGTCTTACCTTCTACGGCCGCCTCGAACTTGGGGAGGAGCATACCGGTTCCGTGGATGTATTCAAGCGGGGCCTCGGCACCGGCCTTGTCGGCAATTTTGCCTTCGACTTCAAGCTCGTAGCTCAGGGCTACAACTTTATTTTTAGAAATATTCATTTTTTTGTGTCTTAAAAGTGCAAAGTTAGTCAAAAAATCCATATCTTTACAGTCCGTATGAAATACGGGTTCGACAACGAGAAATATCTCAAGATTCAATCAGAGCACATCAAGGAGAGAATCGCCCGCTTCGGCGACAAGCTTTACCTTGAGTTTGGTGGTAAACTATTCGACGACCTTCACGCCAGCCGCGTGTTGCCGGGATTCAAGCCCGACAGTAAGCTGCAGATGCTCATGCAGCTGGGAGACTGTGCAGAAATCATCATTGTTATCAGTGCAATAGACATAGAGAAGAACAAGGTTCGAGCAGACCTGGGCATCACCTACGACATGGATGTGCTGCGCCTGCGCGACGAGTTCGAAAAGCGCGGCTTCCTGGTCAGCTCCGTGGTCATTACGCACTACAACGGGCAAGCCAGCGCCGACGCCTACCGTGCACGCCTCAACCGCCTCGGCATTACGGTCTATTACCATTATACTATAGACGGCTACCCAAACAACGTAACCCTTATCGATTCCGACCAGGGCTTCGGACGCAACGACTACGTGCAGACCACGCGCCCTCTCGTGGTGGTAACGGCACCGGGGCCTGGCAGCGGCAAGATGGCTGTTTGCCTGAGCCAGCTGTACCAGGAACACAAGCGCGGGGTCAAGGCTGGGTACGCCAAGTTCGAGACCTTCCCCGTATGGAGCCTGCCCCTCAAGCATCCCGTCAACCTGGCATACGAGGCTGCGACCGCAGACCTCAACGACGTGAACATGATAGATCCGTTCCATCTTGAGGCTTACGGCAAGACCGCTGTGAATTACAACCGCGACATAGAAATTTTCCCGGTGCTCAACGCCCTGTTCGAAGGCATCTACGGAGAGAATCCGTACAAATCGCCTACCGACATGGGAGTCAACATGATAGGCTTCTGCATCAGCGACGAGGAAGTGTGCAGCAACGCCTCCCGCGACGAGATAGTGCGCCGTTACTACGAAAGCCTCAGCAGGCTCGCAAACGGTGTGTGCGACGATTCGGAGGTCAACAAGACCGCCCTCCTCATGCGACAGGCCAACGTCACTACAGCATGGCGCAAAACCACAGTGGCCGCCTACGAGCGCAAGATGGAGACCGGAGTTGCTTCTGCCGCCATCGAACTTCCCGACGGCACCATAATCGCCGCCAACACTTCTCCCCTGCTCGGGCCTAGCGCGGCACTGATACTCAACGCCGCAAAGCATCTTGCCGGGATAGACCATTCGGTCAAGCTAATCCCGCAAGAGATGATAGAGCCTATCCAGCGCACCAAAGTTACCTTCCTGCACGGGCACAATCCGCGCCTGCATACCGACGAGGTTCTCGTGGCCCTTTCGATGCTCAGCAAAGACGACGAAAACTGCCGCCGCGCCCTGGAAACTTTGCCTCTGTTCGAGGGATGTCAGGTTCACTGCACAGTAATGCTCAGCGAGGTAGACCGCAAGGTGTTCAAGAAACTAGGCGTCGGGCTCACCTGCGATCCGGTGAAGAAGAATTAAGGGGATAAATAGGCTTTCCCCTTTAACAAAACAATCGACATTTCCTAACGATTACAAGCTTGTAATCATTTGTATTCTACGCGTTCTCAACGGATATTTGCCGTTATGAGGACGCGGCATACAGTAGAGTTTGATAAGCAGCTGGGGATCACATCCCTGCCGAAGGAAGGTGTGAGGATATGTCTCAATCCCATGGAACGCACTCTATATCAGCTGTTTATTGCTCATCCCGAAGGTATTCAGGCTGATAGCCTCCCGGCCTATTGGGAAGAACTATGCTCAATCTACGAGCAGGAATCCTGGTTTAGCGAAAAGCCCCTGAGGGAATGTGCTCTGGAGTCGCTATGCGCCGAGTCCAAGAGGGTTTTTACGCCAATATCTCGCGCATCAAGCGCAAGTTTATTTCCGCCCTTGGCCGCCGAAAGGCCAGCCCTTACATCATCCAGCGCGACAGAAACGGTCTCTACAAAACCCGGGCGACGTTATAGCCTGGTGATGTGAATCACTTTGTTCTTTTTATGGGGGATTCCAAGGGGGGGTGTCGTTACGCCCGGCCCCTCTGTCGTTTCGAGCGGCCGGAGGAAGTCTAGAAATCTCCCCCGGTACTTGAATATGCCCCGGACAATGCTCCGCTACGCCATCGAACGCTTTCCGGAGTCCGAGCGCCAAGCATATCTTAACGGTAGCGTGCTGTAACCGTGCTTAATGTCCCCAAAATCCGGACATCAGGCGCATGTTCGGCCTTTAATGCTGCTAATGTCCCATTTATCGGGACATCAAGCGCATATTCAGCCTTTAATGCTGCTAATGTCCCATTTATCGGGACATCAAGCACACTTCTTCGGATTATCCTACGCCCTATCCATGTATATAGCCGCCTCTTCATAGGACATTCCAGTAACCCTTGCAATCTGGTTAACGTTGGCCGAGAAGCGGAACCGGAGTTGCCGCATCAGTTCAACCATTTGATCCTCGGACAGTTGTGACACCTGCTGCTTCCTGAAAAGCGACCAGCACAAATCCGGCAGCGACGAAGCAATTACCTGGTCCCGGAATGCCGGTAAATGCTGCTCTCCCGTTTCCAGCCTCTGTTTTGCTTTGGATGAGTTCTGAAGGAAGTAATTCATTCTGCGCGGAGAGCCAAACGCATTCTCTACCAAGTCTTTACGCACATAGGAAAAAGGAAGTATATAGCCCGCGTCTGAGATTATCCATTCTCCGGGAAGCGCATAATTGCTGTGAATGAGCCGCCTTTGTTCCCTGGCCGAAATAGATGCCAATGTACGCCCCCGGATGACGGTACTGTCTTCCGGCATGGGGAGTCCCGCTTGCCGTCCATTGAAGAAAACGGATCCGGTCCCCCAGGGATAATCCCTCGGCGAACTACAAATATTTGCAGCCACGCAGTTCATGAGTACATAGGCTATCGCCTTCTCCAAGGCCTCATCCCCAGGAGGGATCAAGCGGATATCCACACCATTGCCACGCAGATATTCCCTGTTGCCGTATTTTGTTTGCAAATACCTGGAATACAATTGCTTATATGCCGTAATAAACCGCTCCGCCTGCTCTCTGGTGCAATACAGCACAAAATGCAAATGATTAGACATCAGGATGAAAGCCAACACAATTACTTGGCATTTGAAGGTCATGACAGCTACGTAATTCATACCCACCCGGAAGTCATCTGCATCCTTGAACAAAAGCCTGTCTTCCAGGTGTTCGGTGGTAACCAGCCAGTATTCCTTTTTCCTCATATATTTGTCAAGCGCTACAGATATCATGTGACTCCTTTTGGTCTTGCACACTTCTTCCCTCATGAGTCATGTTGCGGTAGGTTAGTGTGCTTAATGTCCGATAATTCTGGTTATTAGGCACATTGGGGGCCTTTTTTGCTTCCGATGTCCTTGATTTCGGGACATTAGTCGCATCGGATCTGACTGCGAATATCGGCCAAAACCTTATGGAAATCAAACGGATTCAAGCTTGAATTCATTTGCCGGTGCCGATTCTTTTGCTATAAGCCCTTGCTCCCCTGAGATGAATTCCCTATCTTCGCTTCCATGAAAGAACTGATGGGCATACAGGCCAGAGTCTCCTGGGAGATTCTCTTTGGGAGAAAAAGCGTCCTGGAAGAGCCGGAGGTGCCGTATGGAGATGCCGAGAGGCTGGACCTCCTGAGCGCCCGCGAGCTATTTGACTTGCTACAAAAGGTGCAGGAAAAACTGCATGAGAAAGGCTATGAAGTTAGCATAGATAAGGCTGATGAGTCCATCTGCCCGGAGCCACAAACCCTCCATATCAGCAAAGACTACCGCATCTATATTGACTGCCTGGGATTGAAGGAAATTCCTCTCCGGCCACTTCTCAGGAGCGTTTTCATCCTGTTTTTGAAGCATCCCGAAGGCATTCGAGTCAAAGAAAAAGACGCTTACCGGGAAGAGCTAATGGACATTTATGCCCACATCTTCCCCAACCTGGACCAGGATATCTGCCGGGAAAGAATTGAGCGGCTCATCGCCCCGGGACAAAATGCCTTTAGCGAAAACCTGTCCCATCTGAACCGGGCCTTGGGATCCTTTTTTGGCCCCGCCGCCTCCCCTTATCAGGTTCATGGCACCAACGGCCATCCCCGTCGAATTCTGCTGGATCCGGTGTATATCATGTGGGAGTAGTGTATTCAATGTCCCGAAAACCCGGACATCAAGCGCATAATCGGCCTTAATCGTTGCTAATGTTCCTGTTTTAGGGACATTAAACTCACACCGGGCTATCCCACACAAATATTCGGTCACTGGCCCGGTCTTCACTGCGAGTGATGAGCGTGCCGTGCAAATCTATCTCCTTATGGTGTAGCACCATGATGGGATTTTCCCCATGTGCGTGCTTGTTGCCTACCAGAATAAGACGCTCCACCAGAGGAAGAAGCCTTTCAAAGTCAACGCCATACATGTTCCCGGTCTGCATTCCTTCCCGCCAGCGGTGCGTAACATAGCAGCCCAGGATACATTCCGGCTTAAAGCGGCGGTAAGCAGTCAGCGCATCGGCCTTTATCACGTCTGACGGATAATGGATTACCGGCTGTCCAGTGAGCTGATAGAACACCTTTACCTGCTCATTGTCCTGCTGCAGGTAACTGTCCGTCATCTTAATCCCCAGATGCCTGCCGATACTCCCGGAACCGGCGCCGATTTCAATGGTTCGAAGCCCCTTCGTCAAATCTTCCAACGCATCCAGGAGCTCCATGGTGGGAAGTACGTACACCGGATACTCATGCATAAACATCCGCACTTCCTCCCACGGGAACCGAAGCCACTGAGCGGCGGGCAATTCCTTAATTCGGCCTTCATTATCCAAGACGGCCTGCCGGACAGCACCCGTGTCTACTGTCCTTGATATTAATCTTGCGCCCAGCATGAGCTACACTCCCGCTTCTATCCGGCAATCATCCCCGGCCCGTATCAAATGCAGCAAGAAATCTTCCGTGAATGTTAGGAGCAAATCATAGTGTCCCCAGCCATTATCCGGATTGAGGGGCAACAGTTCCTGCCGATGCGCCCGGAGATAGAGATATCCCTTGAGAACTAATTCCCGATAACATGGCGATCCTGCAGAGTTGAATCCATGATCTTCCGGCTGCCATAACAAATCATATAAAGACAGATTTGTTCCTTCCACAGGCACTTCACGGGCCATTTTCCCCATATTATGGGTGATGTTTCCGTGCCAGAAGCTTTCATCCTCATAATCAAACTCATGAATATGGGATAAATCCTTTCCCGGGAAATGTGCCCGCACCTCCTCCATCGTTTTGAGCTCAAGTGTTTGCCCATTCTCGCGGATATAGACTCCCGTTCCGTGCTTTTTCACTGGCTCCTGCGAAATAATATGTAAATCAAGCGACATATTGCCTTTCGTTTTATTCTCATTACAAATTTCGCCAGAAAAAACATCCAGCTCAAACGATTTCAAGCTTGAATTCGTTTGGAAATGCCGATTGTTTTGCTCTCTGAACTCATCCGAGGCGACTTCTCTGGCGGCGACTGTGTTCAATGTCCCGAAAACCCGGACATCAAGCGCATAATCGGCCTTTAATGTCTTCAATGTCCCAATTATCGGGACATCACGCGCCATTTTTCAGGGCGATATTTGCAGAAAAAAACAAACTCGATCCTAATATGGAAATCAAAGCATACGATACATTCTGGCAGCGGCGGAAGCTCCGGGGCCATGGCTTGCAGCCCATCCTTATGGAAGTGCTGGAGATGGAAGAGGTCATCGGCACGCGGGACATCTGCAAAGTCCGTTGGCATATCCGGAACAACACGTCCATCGACTATCCAAAACGCAAGCGACGGATTGTTCATAATAGAATGGCATTAAGATTCTTAAGACAATTTCATATTGTTTACAATGCCACTGATCATCGCCTCCGGTACGCCAACATTCCGGGCCATCTCCGGCCAGCAGGCTGCTGCGTCGCACACCTGGTCAATCAATTCTGGCCCATCTTTCACACCGTTTGCTGATGCAAATGCCAGCAAGTCCGCGCGAGTAATGCCGTCAAACTTTCCGTTCACAGACATCTGGTGTTGAGTCGTCCAACCACCCTGCGGGTTGTATGCGTAACCCATATCATAAGCGGGAGACAGTCGCCACTTGCCGTCCTCGCCCATCAGAAACGAGATGTTCTTCGTGTGGTCGTCCTGGTTGCGCACAACCACGTTGAATACCATTCGTCGAAACATTTCCCGTGCCTCCGCATACGTCAGCCGCAGTGCCCGCATTACGTTGAACGCCTGTTCGTAGGAATACCCCCGCAGCAGCCGGAAATCGTAGTGTGCCATACCGCAGAGCGTCTGCATATGCACTTTTCGGCCGCCCTCGCGGTCAAAGCGCTTTGTCAGGAAATGCGCGCGCCCATTCTCCTCAATGAGCGAACACTCAGTCATTTCAATGCCACAAGCCGTCGCCAGCTGATAAAATGAATACTCAAGCCTTCCATAGTTCTCAGTTTCGCGGAAGCCCGCTTTGGCCGATACACCGTCCAGTTTAATCAGGTAATAGTCAAAACCTTTTGGCGCCTCCACCTGACCGGAGCGCACTTCGCCCGTCTCTTTATTATATGCGATGATAGCCTTCGCCCGCTGCCCACCAGCCGACGTCCCAAGCCGCAGAATCTCCGCAATCGCAGCCTTTCGGTCATCATTCAGGTTCACGCCAAAAGCCGCCTTGTCGGACAGTGCCTCCCGCGCTACCTCCACCAGCGAATCGATTTCAAACCGCTGCTGCGGATCATAACCCGTATCGATGGCCGGCTCAAACTCCAGTGCGCCCATGCAACGCTTGCCCAAGAAGCACAGGCTCTCTATCGGATTGCTACTCGTGCGTCCCGTAAGTGCCAGCCAACGGTCAAATAGAGCACGGCCATAAGTATCCGGGAGCGAGTCCGCCAGCATCCCTGGCAGGCCCATAAATGTATCACGGTTCATTCCTGCAAACGAATACACGCGCCCTTCCCTTACCGGCATCATCAGTGGCGACGGCTCCAACCCTCGCCCCACAAAACTGCGGTCATATTCAAACTGAGCCACCTGATAGCGCTCATCCCAACGGAACGCGCCCATCGGTCGCCCGAACAGATTCACCCTTGCAACATCTACCATGACTGTTCCTCCTTCACTTTATTCGACCTATTTGCCGCCCGTTTACGCTGATGCGCGCCCGCCTTCTGCACCAGTTCGTAATACTCACTCGGGCTCAATTGCTCCTCCTCCACCAACGGAAGCAACACGTCCAGTTTTCCCAGTGTCCGCAGCACCCGCAGTAGCGAGTCGAAGGATCCAATCTCCCCCTTTTCAATCTTCTTTACCGACGAAATCGACACCCCCGACTCCTCCGCCAGGGCCTGCTGTGTTATGTTCTGCTTTAGACGAGCCATCTTCAGCCGTTCCCCAATTTTCGTGAGAATCATCGCATCCGACAGCATATAGATATCTTCCATAACAGTTCAATATTAAACTATTCTTCTGCAAATATACAAACAATAGCTTAATATGCAACTATTACCGAAGCTTTTCTTGTCTATTTTGTAGCCGCGTGGGATCAGCTTCAGGCACAAATGGTCTATGGCCAGTAGAACTTACGCTCCGCTCTGTAAACCACTTTAGATGGGTTGACGCCTAATCGGGTCGGGTGTGACCGCAAAAAGCCGGCAATGACGGGACGCTACCCGTAATACTCCTTATACCACTGAGCAAACTTCCTCAGCCCCTCACGCAAGGTGATCTTGGGGGTGAAGCCGAAGTCACGCTCGAGGGCGGAGGAGTCGGCGTAAGTGGTGGGCACATCGCCGGGCTGCATGGGAACGAGCTGCTTATGGGCTTCGAAGTCGTATTCGGGCGGCAGGACGCCGGCGGCGAGGAGTTCCTCCTGCAGGATCTGCACGAAGTCCAGCAGGTTCTCCGGCTGACCACCGCCTATGTTGTAGATGGCATACGGGATAGATGCCCGATCGGGGTCGGGCATGACGGAACCGTCACTCCCGGCTTGACCGGGAGTCCGCTCCGGCGCCTTGGCCATCACGCGCACGATGCCCTCCACGATGTCATCTATATAAGTGAAGTCGCGCCGGCAGTTGCCGTAGTTGTAAATCTGAATGGTCTTGCCGGCGAGCAGCTTATTCGTGAAGCCGAAGTACGCCATGTCGGGCCGACCGGCGGGGCCATAGACGGTGAAGAAGCGCAGGCCGGTCGAAGGAATGTCGTAGAGCTTGCTGTAGCAGTGTGCCATCAGCTCGTTGCTCTTCTTCGTCGCCGCATATAGCGACACGGGGTTATCCACCCTGTCTTCTACGGCAAACGGCACCTTCTTGTTGCCACCGTACACCGAACTCGACGACGCATAGACCAGATGCTCCACCGGATGATGCCGGCACGCCTCCAGGATATTATAGAAGCCGATGATGTTGCTCTCGATGTAGACGTCCGGATTCTCGATCGAATACCGCACCCCCGCCTGCGCAGCAAGGTTCACCACGATATCGAACTTGTACTCCTCGAACAACTTATCCGCCAGTGCCTTATCGGCAATACTCCCTCGAATGAACTTATAGTTGAGGGACGGACATGACGACGAAACGGTCGAATAGAGCGCATCGATCTGCCGCAGCCGGTACTCCTTCAGCGACACGTCGTAATAGTCGTTCATGTTGTCGAGGCCCACGATGGTGCCCTCCTTCATATCCTTGAGCAGGCGCATCACCAAATTGGCGCCGATGAAACCGGCCGAGCCGGTTAAAAGAATTGTCTTATCGTTCATAGTATTCATTTTTACGGCCTCAACAAATTAATCGGAGCCACAAACACCCCGTCCTCTCGCTTGTACGCACCACCTACGGCAGTCAACACCAGCAGGAATGAAGGAGTCTTCTCGTCACTCTTCTCCACAATCTTGTTCCGCAGTTTCTTCAGCGACTCTGCACCATCATTAATCAGGTCATCGCCGCCCAATTTAATCTCAATCCCACCCCAGCGGCCATCTTCCAGATGCACCACTGCGTCGCACTCCAGACCGGCATTATCCCTGTAGTGTTTCACCACTCCACCCATGCTGCCTGCATAGACAGAGAGATCCCTCACGGCAAAGTCCTCAAAGAACAGCCCAAAGCTATCCAAATCCCTCATCAAATCACCTGGGCTAACACCTAAACTACGGCAAGCAATAGATGTATCTACAAAATGCCTTGTCGGTGTGCTCCTGATTGAAGTCTTCGACCGTATATTCGGGTTCCATGCCTCCAGATCCTCAATGATGTAGAGGTCCTTCAGCGCCTCCATATAGTCATCATACGTCTTGGTATCCATTGTACGCTCATTGCTTTGGCGAATGTCACTGATGATAGTCGATACTGCGGCTTCTGAAGATATATTCCGCGCATAACTCCTCAGAATCATACGCAGCACCTCAGGCTTCTTGTTCCTAAAACGCTCGTTCTCGCTGTCCTCAAACACAAAGAGCCCGTTATAATAATTCTTGGTAATCTCCAAGGCAATGTCACGTGGTGCCAGCACAGCAATGGGCCAGCCACCCCTGCAAAGCAAGAATGCCACATCTTCCAACGTAAAGTCTTGGTTCATATCCCACGGAAAGTTCTCTCCACCATCGAACAGGTCTTTGAGAGATACCGTTCCTTTCGACTCCTTTGACTCCCAAAGCGTCATTGGGCGCATCTTCAGGGGCGTTATTCTGCCAGCACCACTATGATGCACTTCCGTCTTGTCAGCAGGCGTACTGCTACCCGTCAGAATGTATTTCCCGAACTCATAGTTAAAGTCCAATTCATCCTTCACCTGATTCCAAATGTCCGGAGCCTTCTGCCACTCGTCAATCAGCCTTGGATTCTCTCCTACCAGCACTGCCTTCGGATTCAGCTTGGCCATAGCGATAGCCTGTTTCGTGTTCAGTTTCACGAAACTCTTCTGGTACAGCATACACGTAGTTGTCTTGCCGCAGAACTTAGGTCCAGCGACAACGACAGCTCCCGAAGTCTTCAATTTCAGGGCAATCTGCTCTTCTATAAGTCTTTCGTAATACATATTTCTTCAAGAATCACGATGCAAAGATACGAAATTCCCAAGATTTTCAATTAAAAATTCCCAAGATTTTCAATTAAGGACTCCATTTTCATTTCATCCTCACAGGCACAAAAAAAGGCCGATGCCTAAGCACCAGCCCCCTATCTCAAATCCCGATCTCCACGCACCACTCATGCACCGGCTGCACCTTCATCCGATGCCCGTCTTGCTCTATCACTTCGCTCTCGTGGTCGGTCAGCAGTAGCAAGTTCTCGCACCCTGTCACCCTTGCCGCCATCAGCAGCCCGTTCACCTCTCGTCTGCGCGTCCTGTATGCCGAAATGTCGTACGACACCTGTATCGCCTGCAGCACCTTGTTATTCTTGCATACCACAAAGTCGCACTCGCTGTTACGTTCGTTCTTTCTCGGAATATGCTAAAAAGGTCAAGATAATATGCCCGGTCAAGGCCGGGCATGACGAGGCGCGCTAGAATTTGCGCCAGACCATCTTGTTGACGACGCCCACGTATGACTGGATGATGCGGACGACCTTCGTGGAAACGTTTTCGTCCACGTAGTCAGGGACGGGGATGCCGGGGAGGCCGTCGCGGATGAGGGAGACGGCGACAACCACGCTCTGCAGCAGACCCTTGGTGTCGATGCCGGACAGGACGAAGCAACCTTTATCGAGCGCTTCGGGGCGCTCGGTCGATGTGCGAATGCACACCGCGGGGAACGGATGTCCAATAGATGTAAAGAATGAGGACTCCTCAGGCAATGTACCACTGTCGCTCACCACGCAGAAGGCATTCATCCTTGCAGCGGTTGCCAGCCTCCATGTGGAAAATAGGAATGTGGAGTCTCTTGGCGCCGATGACCGACAAGCATGAGTTTGTATCTCCCAGCACCAAAACGGCATCCGGCTGAACTTCAACCATCAGCTGATAACTCTTAGCGATGATATTGCCCATGGTCTCGCCCAGATCAGCACCCACGGCCTCCATATACACATCAGGAT
>CAMKAJ010000042.1 GCA_946410455.1 uncultured Bacteroidales bacterium | reverse complement strand
GACGAAGTCGCACCTCCGGCCGCTCCGTTCCGCAGTCGCAGCGGCGGTGTCGCACCCGCCGTCCCATGCTGCTGAGGGGGGGGTAGGAACGGAAATAGGCCTTTTTTGCTCCCGCCGTCCCAAATTGCAGCGGGGGTAGGAACGGAAACGGGCCTTTTTGCGCCCACCGTCCCATTCTGTTGCGGGGGTAGGAACGGAATCCGCCCCTTCGTTTCGCGGCGGCGGTGCCGCTCCGGAATAGCCTACGGGATCACCAGGCCCCTTCTGTGATCCCAAAACGGCAGAAAACAGGGCAACCGGGATCACCGAGCCCCTCCAGTGATCCCAAATCCTTCCCAAGTCCTTCCCAAGTCCTTCCTTCGGGATCACTAGAGAGGTCATTTATTCCTAAAGCTACTCCACCCACATCTTCCGCTGACCCTCTCAATCTACCGTCTCGCCAAACTCCTAGCTTAGACTCCAACCGATCTGTCGGGTGATCCAAAAAATCTTCCGGTAACCCGGGTAACGTGTCTGGCTCCGCAAACAGAAACATCCGGCCCGCGCCGGATGTTTCTGTTTGTGGAGCTGGCGGGAGTCGAACCCGCGTCCAAACAAAGTCCCGAAAAGCTTTCTACACGCTTATTCTTCCTTTGGTTGTGGGCTGCTGTACGAGGGAAGACGCCCTTAGCAGCAGCTTATCCTCTAAAGCTTAGCGGAATGTAGAGGCGTCGACTCCGCGCATCCGCTTTGAATGATACCCCTGTGCCCGGACATAAGCGGCGTAAAGCCGGAGGGATATACGTCAGTGCCGCAGCCTTGGCGGCTCTGATTAATGCTCAGTCTCTTGGAGACTAGCAAGCGTATGCGAAGTTGTAGTTGCCTACTAATTGTTCGACTGCTGGGATTAACGGGCCAGCGGTCCACGCCCGACGTGCTTACCTCCCGAAATCGATGCTGTCAAAACCAGAACAGCCCCAAATGGAAAGTGGCTGCAAATTTGGTAAATCTTTACGTATTATGCAAATCCTGCGACCTCCAAACCAACGACCGTCAAAAACCAGCAGCTTCTACTCCCCCGTCTGCAATTTCTCCCTCAGGTGCTTAATCATATCGCGGGTCATGGTTTCCAGATTGTATGACGGCGACCATCCCCACTCCTTGCGGGCGCACACATCGTCCATCTTGTTGGGCCAGGAATCGGCGATAGCCTGACGCACAGGATCTACCTCGTAGCGCATCTTGAATTCCGGATAGTGTTTGCGGATAGCCTCGTACACCTCCTCCGGATCGAAGCTCATAGAAGCGATATTGAAGGAATTGCGATGTACAAGATACCTGGGATTCGCCTCCATAAGATTGATGGCGGCCTTGATGGCATCGGGCATGTACATCATATCCATATAGGTACCGTGAGCCAGAGGGCATACGAACTCCTCCCCTTTTACTGCCGCATAATAAATCTCCACGGCGTAGTCGGTAGTGCCGCCGCCCGGCAGCGTCTTGTAAGAAATGAGCCCTGGGAAGCGCACAGAACGGGTATCAACACCATACTTATGGAAATAATAATCGCTCAGCAGCTCTGTAGCCACTTTGGTAACTCCGTACATAGATGTAGGCCGCTGTATGGTGTCTTGAGGGGTATTGTCGCGCGGAGTATCCGGGCCGAAAGAACCAATAGACGAAGGAGTAAACACAGCGCAATGCTTCTCGCGGGCCACCTCCAGCACATTAATAAGGCCGTTCATCTGGATGTCCCAGGCCTTGAGCGGAAGCCGCTCTGCGGTGGCAGAAAGAAGGGCGGCCAGATTATATATAGTATCTATGTCGTACTTATCTACTATCTCGGCTATTTGCTTGGCATTGCAAACGTTGGCTACTTCTGACGGGCCGCTCTCGAGCAAATCTCCAGTGGGTTCAGACCCGGGTATATAGCCAGCCACTATCCTGCCGTGCCTATAGGTTTTTCTGAGTCTCATCGTGAGCTCCGAGCCAATCTGGCCGGTGGAACCGATGACAAGTATATTTTTCATACACGTGTTATTAACTGTAAGGCAAAATTACTAAATTTGTGAGACAAACACTAAAATTTATGTACGGTTCTTTTCAGAAACACCTCCAGAACGAGCTTAAAGCCATAGACGAAGCCGGTCTTTATAAACGCGAACGCACCATCTGCTCGCCGCAGGGAGCAGAAATCACCCTGCAAGACGGCAGCAAGGCACTGAACTTCTGCGCCAACAATTACCTCGGCCTGTCCGACAATCCCCGCCTAATAGCGGCCGCCAAGAAGGCCCTGGACGAGCGCGGCTACGGCATGTCCAGCGTGCGCTTCATCTGCGGTTGCCAAGACCTGCACCGCGAGCTTGAGAAAGCAATATCTGCCTATTTCCATACCGACGACACCATTCTCTACGCCGCTTGCTTCGACGCCAACGGAGGCGTTTTTGAGCCCCTCCTCACAGCAGAAGACGCAATTATATCCGACGCTCTCAATCACGCCTCTATTATTGACGGTGTGCGTCTGTGCAAGGCGGTGCGCTACCGCTACGCCAACGCCGACATGGCTGAGCTGGAGAAATGCCTGCAAGAGGCCCAGGCCCAGCGCTTCCGCATCATTGTGACGGACGGAGTCTTCTCTATGGACGGCAACGTGGCCCCGATGGACAAAATCTGCGAACTGGCCGAGAAATACGACGCTCTGGTAATGGTGGACGAGAGCCACAGCGCCGGAGTTGTTGGCAAGAGGGGCCGGGGAGTTGCAGAGCTGTTCAACTTGTACGGACGCATAGACATTCATACCGGCACGCTCGGCAAGAGCTTCGGAGGCGCCGTAGGCGGATTCACCACCGGACGTCAGGAGATAATAGACATGCTCCGCCAGCGCAGCCGCCCGTACCTGTTCTCCAATTCCCTGCCGCCGATGATTTGCGCCGCAGGCATAGAGATGTTCAAGATGCTCGACGAGAGCGACGAGCTACACGACCGCCAGCAAGAGAACGTAGCCTACTTCCGCGACAAGATGATTGCTGCCGGATTTGACATAAAGCCCACGCAGAGCGCAATCTGCGCCGTGATGCTGTACGACGCGCCTCTGAGCCAGAAGTTCGCAGCGGAGATTGCCAAGGAGGGCATCTTTGTTACAGGATTCTACTACCCCGTGGTGCCCAAGGGGCAGGCCCGTATCAGGGTACAGATTTCTGCCGCCCACAAAAAAGAGCACCTGGACAAGGCCATCGGCGCCTTTGTCAAAGTAGGTAAAGAACTTGGAGTAATATAATAGAAAAGGCGACCAACCAGGCCGCCTTTTTTAATTATTATTTGTCGAATAGCTTTGCTTTGGTGCGTGTAAGTTTTTCTTTCATCGCGTCAACAGCTCCGGTAATCGCGTTCTCGAAGGTGTCTGCCACTCTCTCGATAATGAGGTCGTCTCCGGGAAGGTGGATGTGAAGCTTGGCTTTCTTGCCTTCTTTAACATCTTCCAGCGAGACTTCTGTCTCGGGCGGGACACCGGGGAGGAAAAACTTTTCCAGACGCGCAACTTTCTTCTCCACGAAAGCGGTGAGCTTCTCACCAGCATCGAACTTGAGGGTTTTAAGTTTAATCTCCATAGTTTTATGTATTGCGGCCATTGCGGGCCAGGTTTAACCGTACCAAATATAATAAATATTCGATTTACCTGCAAATATTTTATTCTTTATCGTCCTTCCCTGCCCGGGGATGGGCGCTGCGGTAAACACTGCGCAGGCGCTCCACAGAGTTGTGAGTGTAAACTTGAGTGGCGGCAAGCGAACTGTGGCCCAGAAGCTCCTTAATGGAATTCAGGTCTGCTCCGTCGCTCAGCAGTTCCGTAGCCAGAGTGTGCCGCAGCACGTGCGGAGAGCGCCGCACCGTAATATCCGGCACCCCGCCAAGCTCTTTCTTGACCACCCTGTCAACGTAAACCGGATACAGTCGGCCCCCTTTTGGCGTACGCAGCAAAGGAGTATCAGAAGACCCAGGTCCGCCGAACTTAGCTTCCGCCGCCTGCAGATAAAGGCCGATATCGGCGCACAGAGAGGGTAACACCGGAACCTCCCGCATCTTGTCGCCTTTACCCCTTACATGAAGCACCTGGCGGGCAAAATCTACATCCTCCACATTAAGCCCGATTAGCTCGGCCCGGCGCAGCCCGCACGAGGCCAAGATGCTGATAGTCAGGCGGTGGAGCTTCTGCTCGTAGGTTCCGAATTCCGGATCTCCCTTGGTGCTCTCGAAGTAGGCCTCCATAGACTGCTCTTTGTAGAATACCGGCAGCCGTTTCTCTACCTTGGGGCGACGCACCAGATGCACGGGGTTGCTCTGCAGCACGCCCTGCTTCATCAAGAAGCGGCAGAATCCGCTCAGCACGCTCAGATGCTGGGTAACGGTGCGCGCCGAGAGCTTGCGCTCGTCGAAAAGATACACCTCGTATGCTCGCAGCGAGTTGACGTTCAGCGTGGTAGCAAAGTCCTCCGAGCCATCGCAGAACGCCACAAAAGACTCCAGCACCTCGGCGTAAATGTCGCAGGTGCGCGGCGAGTAGCGGCGGATGTTGCGTATGTGCGAGAGGTATTTATTTCTCATTCAGGCCCATTTCTGCTGCAAGGCGGCGCATGTATGCGTCGGCCTCCTCGAAGTTATTGCCAATCAGACCGTCCAGGATCGCCTCTTTCACAGCCTCCTTGAGCACGCCGATGGGGCGCCCGGGAGGAACTCCGAAGGTCTCCATAATATACTCGCCCGTGATGGGATTCTTGAAGTTGCGTATCTGGTCCTTGGCCTCCACGGCCACGAGCTTCTGCTGCACCAGCTCAAAGTTGGACTTGATGCGCGCCACCTTAGCGGGATTCTTGGAGGTGATGTCTGCGTTGCACAGGATCATGAGGTCGTCTATATCGTCGCCGGCGTCGAAGAGCAGACGGCGTACTGCACTGTCGGTCACGTCGCCATCTACCAGCGCAATGGGGCGCAGATGCAGCCACACGAGCTTGCGCACGTACTTGCTCATGTCGATAGAGAGGCGCAGGCGATCAAAGATGACGGGCACCATCTTGCTGCCCACCACTTCGTGGCCATGGAAACTCCAGCCCACCACCGGGTCGAAGCGCTTGGTCGCCGGCTTGCCTATATCGTGGAGCAGGGCCGCCCAGCGCAGCTGCACGCTGTCCGATACCTCGGCCACGTGGTCCAGTACCTCCATGGTGTGCTGGAAATTGTCTTTGTGGCCCTTGCCGTCCACCGTCTCCACGCCCTTGAGAGCGCTGATCTCCGGGAGGATGTGAGGCAGCAGCCCGGTCTCGTCCATCAGGCGGAAAGCCATTGATGGATTGGGACTTGCGATCATCTTGCCGAGCTCCTCTGAAATACGCTCCACGGAGAGGATGGAGAGCCTGTCGGCCATGAGGCGCATTGCTTCCTTAGACTCCGGAACTATCTCGAAGCGCAGCTCCGGAGTGCTGAGCTTGGCGGCAAAGCGCACGGCGCGCAGCATACGCAGCGGGTCGTCGGAGTAGGTAGTCTCTGGTTCGAGCGGGGTACGGATGATGCCGTGAACCAGGTCTTGCACGCCGCCGAACGGATCGACCAGCTCACCAAAGCTCTCCTCCCCCGGCATGAGACTGAGGGCCAGTGCGTTGATGGTGAAGTCGCGACGCAGCTGGTCGTCTTGCAGGGTGCCGTTCTCAACTATGGGCTTGCGCGACTCGCGGCGATACGACTCCTTCCTCGCTCCCACGAATTCTATCTCGGCCCCCTCGTGCATAAGCATGGCGGTACCGAAATTGGGGAAGTACGACACATTGTGCCCGAGCTTCTCGCCCACGGCGCGGGCAAAGTCTATCCCGCTGCCTTCTACTACAATATCTATGTCGTTGCACTCCCGCCCGAGCAGGCAGTCGCGCACGTAGCCTCCTATCACAAAGGCCTTTACTCCCCTCTCGGCAGCCAGTTCGCCAACAGTCCGAAAGACCGGCCGCTGGAGGAATTGGGGCATCATCGTTGACATAGCATTTCCTCGTATTTAGGTAATACTGTTTGACTTACAAAACTCTCGCCGGCCCGGCGGAAGACCAGGGTCTTGTGGCCGTTGGTAAGTATGAGCCAGCTCACATCCAGCACCTGATTGTAGCGCATGGCCTGGGAGGCCACGGCGGCGTCTATATCTACGTCGGGGCGCTTGCACTCTACTACGGCCAGAGGGGCGCCGGAACGGTCGTACACCAGTATGTCTGCCCGCCACTTCTTACCGCCGAGTTGCAGAGGCGCCTCGCTCATCATCAGATGGGCCGGCACGGCACAGCCGCTGAGCAGCACGCCTATGAACCATTGGCGCACCTGCTCCTCGGGGGTTGCGGCTACGTCTTTGCGGCGCAGCGGGTCGTATATGGTATTACAATGCATTTACGCCGATTACATAATCCGGATACCAGCAGTCGGTGCCGATGATGTCTGTGCACTCATATTTGTTGCCGTAGCCGTCTGTTGCCACAATCTTTACGCTGGCGTTGGGGTCTTTGAGGGTGTAGGTGTACATGTGGAACATGTTGGTGTAGTAGCTCGTACTTGTACGCCCACGGGCTCGAACGCCTATGTGATAACCTATTGCCCACCAGTCCTGGTTGGATGTAGTGGGGACTGTGTAGGTCTCCCCCGCCTGCACAGAAGAATAGCTGTGTTTAGAATTTGCCATCAAAGTGGCATTGCCGGAGAGGCTTCCGTTCTCGTACACCTGCACCGTCCAGCGGCTGTCTCCGTTGAAGACATTGATCATCAGCTTATCGGCAGTGAATGGCCACTGGTAGTATGCAAAATCGCCTCCCGTCTTGAGGTTGCCGCGATACACGCGCATCTGATAGTCGCGTGTATTCATCTGGTCATTCTGGCCGATAAAGTACTCATCTGCAATGGACGTGCCTCTGAACTTGTAAACGGTATAGCCGTTGGGGCAGCCGTCTCCCTCTATGTTGCTCCACCACCACTGGCCGCAGACCGCAGAATGGATATGCTCGGCAATCCCCAGCGACTTAACGTTTGGTGCGAAATTCTTATAATGGGTGTGGCCGGAGAATATCTTAGGTGATTTATAGGTCTTCAGGAGATTCAGCACATCCGTTACATGATCGTAAGTGCTGCCCGTATAATAAGACAGCGGGATGTGTACGCACAGCACTACCATCTTGCTCTTAGGCACGTTTGCCAGGTCTTGCTGCAGCCATGAGTACTGCTCGTCGGTAAAGCCGCAGTGATAGCTCTTATTGTTGGTATTGCTGTCGAAAATGATATCGCGCATACAAACGAAGTGCACCTCCCCTCGGTTGAAGGAATAATTAATTGGCCCGAAGGTGTCTTCGAACATGCTTTGTGCGGCAAGATGAAGAGTGCTGCGGTTATCCGAAACAGAGAGAGGTTTGGATGCGTTGAAGAAAGTAAAGTCGTGGTTGCCCATGGTCTGGAACACCGGCATATTAATCTGGCCGCAGTAAGTGCGCATCCTGCTCATTCCGCTGTTTGAATTGCGGTTTTCCTCTGAATACACAATGTCGCCAAGGGTAATGCCGTAGCACATGGAACTTTGTGCAGCTATCTGCGTATTAATTGCAGGCACAGCCTCATCCCGGAAACGGTACACGTCGGCCTTACTCTGATCTCCCCTTACACTATAGTGAGCCTGCGGGTCTGCCAAGGCGAATATCATGAATTCATTTTCTACTGCCTGGCGCGTGAAGAAGAAGTCGTATTCCGTTGTTGGATACGTGTATTTTTGGTAAAACGCGGGAGTGCCTTCTGAGTTCTTCTCCACTACTGCATCTGCCGGATAAGATACATATATATATTTAGTATCGCTCGAGGTCATGAGTTTGTAGTAACCCTTGCTGTCTGTAACCGCGACGCGAAAGCCGTCGCTTACAGTAATGCCGGCGGCAGGCTCTGTGTCGGTGTACACTACATAGCCCTCTGCAAAATCAAAGGTCTCGGCGGCCGGCACAGTGCAGAAGGCGTATATTACATGAATGCTGGTAGTATTTACAAAGCCGCGAAGGTACATAGAATAATTGCCCGAGTCTATGGTAATATCTTTGTCTGCAGCACAGATGATACCTTCGACCTCAATGGGATTGTCTTGAGAGCCCAGGGTGACTGCCGCCGATGTGCCGTTGAACCTGCCTACAACCATTCCAGTCCCCGAGAAGCTGGAATTCACATTCTGCACACGGCATTTAACCACACACTTTTCGCTATGACTATTTGTTACATTGCCCTGGTTGCCGATAAGGCCGCCAACACCGTCTAGAGCTACGTTGGAAACCACATCGCCAGTATTAGTACAAGCATAGAGCTTGTGGTCCTGGGAGTGGAATGCGCAGATACCGCCTATGCAAGAGGTGGCGTCGGCAGACAGAACGGTTACGGCTCCGCTGTTGCTGCAATTCTCCAGAGGGCCCGTGCCAGCCATAACTCCGCCAAGGCGTACTTTTCCGTGCCCTTCCATTGTAATGTCTCCACGGTTCTCGCAGTCTCTCACAACACTGGCAAGAGACTTTTTCTCTCCGTTCGGCCAGCCTACGATTCCTCCAATCGGAGAATTGTACTTAGTAGCATCAATCCATATATTAATGTCTCCGTCGTTCACACAAGAAATAATGCTCGTGGCATCGCATTGGGCACCGACGCTATCCGTTTGATGGTAACTTCCACCTGCAATACCGCCTATGTCATAAAGGGAGCCGAAGTCAGCGTAGGCGACGTTGGCACTAGACCTTGCGTCTACATGTACCTTACCGTGGTTGATACATTCCGTAACATCTCCGTACGGGGAGCCCACGATTCCGCCAATCTGGTTGCGGCTGTAATCGGCTGTGGCCTTGTCTATCGCAGTCAGGAAGAATTGTACCTCGCCATTATTGGTGCAGGACGTCAATGGAGCATTTGTCATTCCGAGTCCGAGTATTCCTCCTATATTAGATGCAGACTTCTGCAGAGCGCCCAGCGGTTGCACCCCGCTGCCGTGGGTGGCTATCGCCGCAACTAAGCCGTTATTAGTGCAGTTCTCAATCGGGCCCTCGCTGTAGCCGGCAATGCCTCCCATCGCAAGAGCTGCTATTGATTTATGGGCGCTCAGACTAATCTGTCCGGAATTGGAGCAATTATTTATAGTGCCGTAATTATATGCCGCAAGTCCGCCAAGCACAATAACTTCCTCGATATCAGTTTTAGAGCTGTAGAACAACATTACATTGTTGTGAATATTCTCCATCACTCCGTAGTTCTTGATTGCTATGGGAGAACACTCCGTAGAAATCTCAGCCAGGCTGCCCTCGATGGTCAGATTCTTTACGGTGCCATGATTCTGCGAGAAGAGGGCCGACGAGGAGATTGTTACCTTATGCCCCAGGCCGTCGAATACTCCGAAGAAATCTGCCGCCGTGGCAGGTCCATCAGACTGTATACCAACATCGCTGAGCAGCACTACGGTACGCGACTCTTCTATGGAAGCGGAAGAAAGGAAGGCCAACATCTCTATTGAGTTGCGGATCGGAACGGCCTCGTCTGTCAGAGCTATGCTTCCTATATTTTTGATATGGTTGCGCTCCACGGAGAGAAGCTTCTCGGTGGACTTTACGTACCATTTGTCATCTTTCTTCCCGAGAACAGTAAGTCCCTGATATTCACCGGGAGTCAGGGCCACCTCGTAAGTGCCCTCCGTTCCAGGGAGATTTACCGTAATGCAACCCTCGGCGCCTCCGGGAGCAAAGAGCATTTGCGTGAATCCTTCGCTCACCGTGAAGCGCAGCAGGCTCACCTGGTTGCGGAACATGAAGGCATCTCCTTTCGCGGCCGATGCGCTCATTGTAAGGGCCTTCTCGTCTGTGCTGTAGGTGCTGATGGTTTGCACAACAGGAGCAGTTACAGAGAGCACGCCGTCGTCGAGCCTTGCAGAACTGCACGGATAAACGGCCGAAAGACTCGTAGCAGTAGCAGAAATCTCGCCCTGGAAGGTGGCATGCTTGGTGCCGGCGCCGCTGCTGAGCACGAACTCTCTCACTGCGACTCCGTCATATATGGCTATCATGTCTCCCTCGTTCCACAAGACTTCCTTTCCGTTCAAGTGGGTTTTGGTGTCTGAGGAAGGCATATTTGCCTCTGCCGTATAAGGCACCAGGTGCTCGGTTTCAACAACCAGAGGTTCCATGGCACAAGATGCCAGAGCCAGGCTTGCTGCAAATAAGATGAGACGTTTGATATTAGTCATGGTTACAGATATTGAGCTGTGAATGTGGTTGCAGATTTAAGTTGTTCCGGCGTGCCCTCGAACACTACTTCGCCGCCCTCGGTGCCTGCGTCGGGTCCAAGGTCTATTATCCAGTCTGCGCTGCGGATTACGTCGGGATTGTGCTCCACCACCAGCAGCGAATGGCCGGCGGCAAGCAGCGCGTCGAAGCTCTTGAGCAGCTTCTCTACGTCGTAAAAATGCAGGCCTGTGGTGGGCTCGTCGAATATAAAAAGTATTCGTTCGCTCTTCTTCTGCCGCTGGCTCAGGCTCAGGAAGTAGGCCAGCTTGATTCGCTGGCTCTCACCTCCGCTCAGGGTGCTGCTGCTCTGCCCGAGCCGTATGTATCCCAGGCCCACGTCGAGCAGCGGCTTGAGTTTCTCCACTACTTCTTTGGCCTCGGGCTCCTCGCATGCCGCAAAGAATTCGGAGGCCTCGCGTACGCTCATGTTCAGGATGTCGTCTATGTTCTTGCCCCGGTAGCGCACTTCCAGGATGTCTGGTTTGAAGCGCTTGCCGCCGCACTCGTCGCACACCATGGTTACGTCGGCCATGAACTGCATCTCAATCTTCACGACTCCCTCGCCCTGGCATTCCGGGCAGCGGCCGCCTTCTTGGTTGAAGCTGAAGTAGTTGGGCCCGTAGCCGTTGAGCTTTGCGTATTGCTGCTGCGAGAGAAGTTCGCGTATGGGGTCGTAGGCCTTGAGGTAGGTTACTGCGTTGGAGCGGCTGCTGCGGCCGATGGGGTTCTGGTCTACGTACTCCACGCGGCCGATGCGGTCCAGGTTGCCGCTCAAGGTACGGAAGACGCCCGGCAGCTCGCCGGAGTCGGTGAGTCGCCGCTGGAGCGCAGGATAGAGAATGTCGCCCACCAGACTCGATTTGCCCGATCCGCTTACGCCGGTAACGACGGTGAGCACGCCCAGGGGGATGCGGACGTCGATGTCTTTGAGGTTGTGCTCGTGGGCGCCCTCTACGGTGATGCTGTACTCCCATGGGCGCCTGGTGCGCACGTAGCGGTGGCGGCGGCCGTCCAGGTATTGCAGGGTGAGGGATTCCTCGAGCTGGGCGTTGCTGTAGTTGCCCGGGTAGCCCTCGTAAATCACCTGTCCGCCGTATTCGCCGGCGCGAGGCCCCATGTCTATGAGCCAGTCGGCGGCGCGGATGATTTCCTCGTCGTGCTCCACCACGATTACGGTGTTGCCCAGGTCGCGCAGGCGCTTGAGTACCTTGATAAGTCGCTCTGTGTCACGGGGATGCAGGCCTATACTCGGCTCGTCCAGTATGTACATGGAGCCCACGAGGCTGGAGCCGATTGCTGTAACGAGGTTGATTCGCTGGCTCTCGCCGCCGCTCAGGGTGTTGCAGGAACGGTTGAGCGTGAGGTAGCCAAGGCCCACGTCGTCTATGCACCGTAGGCGGGAGATTATTTCGTCGCGCGGCTCTGCGGCCACGGCGGCTTCTGTGTCGGTTAATTCGAGCTTCTGCATGAAGTCCAGCAGGTCGCGCACGTTCATTGCGAGCAGCTCGGCAATGGTCTTGCCGCCTACGCGCACGTATAGCGCTTCTTTTCGCAGGCGGCTCCCTTTGCACGCTTGGCAGGTGGTGCGCCCGCTGAATCGGCTCAGCATAAATTTGTACTGAATCTTGTAGCGCTGCGTCTCTACCCACTCGAAGAATTCGTTGATGCCCACGAGAGAGCTTTCGTCTTCCCGTACGCTGCGGGCGTTCCAGATGAGGTCTTTCTCGCGCTCGCTCAGCTCGCAATATGGTTTGAACGCGTCTATGCCGTACTGCGGGGCGAGCTGCACCAGATGGTCTTTGAACCAGCCCATCTTCTCGCCGCGCCAGCATGCTATGGCTCCGTCGTAGATGCTCTTGCTCTTGTCGGGCACCACGAGATCTTCGCTGACGCCGATTATTTTGCCAAGGCCGCCGCACACGGGGCAGGCTCCGAGCGGGCTGTTGAAGCTGAAGAGATAATCGTCGGGTTCCAGGAACTTTATACCGTCAAGCTCGAAGCGGTTGCAGAAGTTGGCGGTGATGTTGGGTGCCGGAGATGCTGCCGCTCCCGGGGTATCGGGGGCCACTGCAGTTTCGGGGGTCCGTTCCGTTCCTTCCGGGGCTGGCTCCGTTCCTTCCGGGGCTGGCTCCGTTCCTTCCGGGGCTGGTTCCGTTCCTTCCGGGGCTGGCTCCGTTCCTTCCGGGACTTGGCATACTACGCGGACCAGACCGTTACCCCTGGCGAAGGCGTCCGAAACGCTGGCCAGCAGGCGGTCGCGGTCGCTCAGGTCGCGGAACCGGTCTATCAGCAGCCAGGCGTCCTCCGGCTCGCCGCCAGACTTTAGCAGGTCCTCGATTTTGATTGGTTTGGAGTCCGCCCAGAGGCGGTTGTAACCGTCCTCCTTGAGTTGGAGTAGGAGCTCCGTGCGGTCTGTTCGTTGACTCCAGTTAAGGTCGGCCAGGATGTAGCGGGTTGTGCCGGCAGGTTGCTGCTCGAGGAATCTGATTACGTCTGAGGGATTGTCTTTGCGCACTTCCCTGCCGCTTACGGGGCTGTAAGTGCGTCCGATGCGGGCAAAGATAAGGCGCAGGTAATCATAGACTTCCGTGGTTGTGGCAACGGTAGAGCGCGGGTTCTTGATGTTTACCTTCTGCTCAATGGCAATTGCCGGAGGAATGTCCTCTATGCCGTCAACATCCGGCTTGGTCATACGACCCAGGAACTGCCGGGCGTATGAGCTCAGGCTCTCTGCAAAACGCCTCTGCCCCTCCGCAAAGAGGGTATCGAATGCCAGGCTAGATTTGCCGCTCCCGGATATACCGGTAATCACGACCAACTTGCCACGCGGAATCTCCAGCGTGACATTCTTAAGATTATTCACTCTCGCCCCTTTGATAAGCATAGCTTACAAAGATACAAAAAATTATGGCAGTTGTGGCTGGGCCTGGCCAGCAACCACTACTGAAAACTGCAAATTGGAGGCCGCTTGGCTCTGGATTATCCGATCGGCTCCTAACCTACTGTCTTTGGGATCACCGGAGGGGTCTGGTGATCCCGATTGACCTGTTTTCCTTCGGTTTGGGATCACCGGAGGGGCTCAGTGATCCCGATTGACCTGTTTTCCTGCGGTTTGGG
>CAMKAJ010000041.1 GCA_946410455.1 uncultured Bacteroidales bacterium | reverse complement strand
CGGCAGACGGTTCGGTTCTCTGGAGCCCTGGCGACCAGATAAGTTTGTTCTACGGGAGCGGCGAAAATGGCGGAAGCTGTTTTACAGCACAGAATACCGAGACTGCCAGGGTAGCTCAGTTCACAGGAACAATAGGTGTCATTACCGGCGGCAGTGAAATCAATTTTGAGGATTCTTATTTCTGGGCAGTATATCCCTACAACGCTGCCGCCTCGTGCGACGGCACTTCCATTACGACGGTTCTCCCTTCATCGCAGGTGGCAACAGCCGATACATTTGCCGACGAACTGTTCCTTACTATGGGACGTTCGCAGGGCTTGAGTATCGCTTTTTACAACATTTGCGGAGGTATCAAGTTTACTGTGTCGGAAGAGGGAATAAAAAGAGTTACATTAAAGGGTAATTCCGGCGAGCAGATAGCAGGAACCATCACCGTCGGAATTGATGACAACAAACTCCCAACGGTGACAGGCATAGCAAACGGCTGCGATACCATAATACTTAACGCTCCTGCTGGAGAGACTTTCCAGGTAGGCAAGGCTTATTATTTTGTCACAGTTCCTACTGTTTTCGAGAACGGATTCACGTTGACTTTCAATAAAGGTGACTCGTGGGCAGTTTACGAACATTCCGGAAAAGCCACAATTCGTCGCTCAGTGTTTGGCACGCTAGCCACTCCCGATGCGGGCCTGCAGTGGAATCAGATGCAATATGTTTTTATACCTGATGAAAACTTCAGTGCCTATATGATTCAGAGCTTCGATACCAACGGCAATGGTGTGCTGGACTTCGATGAGGCTGAAGCTGTGACATATATCTCTGTCCTTACTAATGAAACGAAGAACATTGAGTCTGTTGAAGGTATTGAGTATTGCCCACATCTTCAAAATCTTTATTGTCGAGGAACTGAAGCTAAGCCTGGAAAACTAAAGATGCTTGATGTCAGCAAGAATCCGGAGCTGCAGGAGTTGTATTGTTATTATAATGAACTGACCAGTTTGGACCTTAGCTCAAACGAGATGTTGACTGAGTTGCATTGTCAACACAACCAGTTGGCGAGTTTGGATTTGAGCGCAAACACTGAAATGAAGTCAATCTATTGTAATAATAATCAGTTGACGGGATTGGAAGTTAGCGCTAACACTGCATTGACTTATTTGGATTGCTCCTGCAACCAGTTGACGAATTTGGATGTGAGCTTAAACACTGCGCTGAGGTCATTGTATTGCCATACTAACCAGTTAACCAGTCTCGACCTGAGCGCCAACACTGCATTGACTACTTTGACATGCTATACAAACCAATTAACCAACTTGGATGTAAGCAAGAACACTGCGTTGACTACTTTGTCTTGCTCGACTAACCAATTGACCAGCTTGGATGTAAGCAAGAACACTGCATTGACTACTTTGTATTGCTCTTCCAACCAATTAACCGTTTTGGATATAAGCAAGAACACTGCATTGATTAAATTGTCTTGTGGCTCCAACCAGTTAACTAATCTGGATTTATCTTTCAATAACGGGCTTCAAACTGTGAAATGTCGTGAGAATCCTGGACTGACAGAAATATGGATAAACGCTAATCAATACATAGAAACTTTTGATTATGACGATACGGTTACGACTGTCAGATATAAAGGTATTAGTGGCGAGCCTGTATCTGTGAGTACAGCGGATGAATTTGAACAAAACCTGACAAGTGGCGACAGTTACGTAAAACTTATTGCAGACATAAACCTTAGCGGAAGGGAAATCAATTTGGTCGACAATTTCAACGGAGTTCTGGATGGCCAGGGGCACTCTATCTCCGGTTTTCAGTCCAGCACACCTTTGTTTAACGTATTAAACGGAACGGTTAAAAACCTTGTTATAGATTCTTCTTGCTACTTTACTCCTAATGTGCCTGTATTCGGCATAATCGCGGCAGAGAACAATGGCGTTATCACAGATGTTACTAACAAAGGAGACGTTTTTTATTCTGTGGCATCAATCCCGGATCCGGTATTGATCGCCGCTATTGCAGGAAGGTCTTCAAGGCCGATTGCAAATTGTGTGAATGAAGGAATAGTCTCTGTCTCATCATCTGGAGCCGTAGTCGGGCTTGGCGTTGCCGGAATCGTAGCATACCAGTCAGAGTCATTGAAAAATTGTACGAATCGTGGAGAGGTATCTTTCTCGGCTCCCTCGATTTCTTCAAAGTCAGACATTATTGATGCGCCTGGTGTGCTTCCGAGTATAGGAGGCGTTGCGGCCATAGGAGCACCCGGATTCTCCATGAACTCTTGCGAGAATTATGGCCTTATTCATTATTCTCTCTCAGCAGCCGAGACAGGTATGACAGGCAACTTCAACCGTAATCAGATTGGTGGCGTAGTTTCATCTCCTTGTGGTGACGTGCGTGATTGCAATAATTATGGTGAGGTCAACGTTAGTTTGAAGCATAGTACTCCGGGAACGGAATTGCCGTATGAATTCATTGCATGTGTAGGAGGTATCGGTGGGGGAGACTATTTATTTACCAGCACTACCGGCGTAGGTTCAAACACAAGTTATTTTAATTGTGTAAATGAGGGCGCAGTTATCGTTGATAGTGATGCGACAAAATCGAATTCTGCCATTGGTGGCATTGTCGGATGGCCCGGGCAGGAAGTGAATGGCAGTAACAAAGGTGCATACTCTTGCGTGAACCGAGGTCCTATCACAGGCAGAGGGGTAATGAAGTGCCGGATTGGAGGGATCGAGGGCGGCTCCGGTAATATGCAAAGCTGCGTGAATGAAGGGAAGATTACTCTCGAGTCTGGGAATGCCGGCTCAGCTATAGGCTCCCTCTGCGGTTTTCATACAAGAAACCATCATATTTGGAGCTGCTCTGCCAAAGGTGAAGTGATAAGTGGAGTAGATGGATTGAATGGTGGTGTTGCGGGACTTGTAGGCAACATAGGCAACATCGCCACCAATTCAATTTTTGGGTGTATCGTTGATTGTAAGATAACGGTTGCCAATTATGATGCACAAACGATGGGAATGATCGTCGGTAAATACAACGGCGCAACTGCTGTAGTTCAAATTGGATTCGAATCATCTCCTATTCAGGTGTCAGGCTCCATTAATGGCATACCGGCATCTGACGATAACATTTTTGGCCTGTATAATTACAGTGAGAGCAACCACGTTATCTATTACGTTATTAAATAATGGCAACACAACGAACAGCAGTTCCGTATTCTGCTCCGGAATGCGAGAGCCAGGAAGGGGGCCTTACATATCAGGCCGGTGTCTGGCGTCCTTCTGAAAGCAGCATTTCTTGTTAAGCGTATTGCGCACGGACGGCAGAATTATTAAATTTGCAAAGTGAGGCCGAAGACCTTCATACTGAGCGTGATTGCCGCTATTTCAGCGGTCCTGTCATCCTGTATCTACGACCCTTCCCCGGACGCTTTCCTGGTTCCCGAGTTCGGAACCGTAACAATTGATGAAAGCATCCCGGGGTCTGTGGAGTTCAACTGTCAGGTTACGTCCATGTCGCAGCTGTCCGAGTTCGGTGTCTATTCTTCCAATAGTACCGGGTCGCAAGCCGCTCCGGATAAAACTCCGGGCGTCCGGACCTCTCAGGATGCATTCAAGGTCCGGCTGGACGGGTTGATGGGCGGAGCAAAATATTCCTGCCGCTTCTATATCGGTAACGGACGGGTGGAGCGGCTGTCCGAGCCTATTACTTATTCGGCTCCGGACAACGGCTCCGGACGTGCGCCCATGGTGCTCCGTGTCAGGCCTGCGGCGGACGGTAAAGTGTATCTGCCTCTCCGGGGGGCGGTGAAGTGCGTGGTCGATTGGGGCGACGGCAACAGGGAAGCCTGCACGGGCGAGTACGGAAGCGGAACAATCGCAGGCGGATGCATATCGCACTCCTACGCCGCTGCGGATAATTACGAAGTCTCTATAAGCGGTATGGTTACGGCATTGTCCAGCTACGGGCTCCCGAACGCAGATTGTGTCTGCGAAGTTCTGGACTGGGGCGATACCGGCCTCAAAGACCTCAGTTGTGCATTCCAGAACCAGATAAGACTTGAAGCGCTTGCGGCGCTTGGCAGTGACACTTTTGCAGATGTGCTCTCCTTCCGGAATGCATTCAGCGGGACAGCAATCACGAGCCTTCCTGCCGGTTTTTTCAGTTCATGCCCGCCAGGCTGTGATTATTCCCGGGTATGCTTCGGGTGCGATAATCTGGAGGCCCTTCCGGATATGCTTTTCCCCTCTGCGGAGAGACTTCAGCAGTGTTTCAAGGGCTGCTCCTCATTACGCGAATTGCCGGCCCGGCTTGTCGCCTCCGGTGCTTCGCTCCGTGAGCTACAGGAGACGTTTGCCGACTGCACTTCGCTTACGGTACTACCGGAGACACTTCTGTCCGGTTGTCATGGCTTGCTGCGTCTGGTATCGACCTTCGCCGGTTGCAGTTCGCTGACCGCTTTGCCGGCAGCTTTGTTTGACGGCTGCCCTGCCTTGACAGATGTTGAAGGAGCCTTCATGAACTGCACCGCCCTCTCCGGAGAATCGCCGTACTCAGTTGTCGATGGCCGGAAAGTCCATCTTTACGAGCGGAATGCCTACACGGGGCAGTTCGCTGAAATCACCAAAAATTATTTATGCTTTTATGGCTGCGCCGGACTTTCCGACTATCCGGATATGCCGGCCGGCTGGAAGAAACCTTGATATGGAAAAGAAAGAAATCCCTGAACTGCAGACTCTGATGCAGGAAGTGGAAAAGAGATTTGGCCGGCAGCCTGAGCATACTAATGACTTCAGGGTGCTGTCCGCTCTGCTTGAATACGAATGTAAAGAAGTCGTCTCGGTGTCTACGTTGAAGCGACTCTGGGGCTATGTATCGCAGCAGACTACGCCCAGGGAATCAACCCTGGACATTCTTTCACGTTTCGTGGGATATAGGGATTTCGAAGATTTCCGCCTGTCGCAGTTCGGCAAGATGGACGACACTTCCGGGTATCTTGATGCGAGCTTCATGTCTGCACGCGATGTGCAGGAAGGAGGCATCATCAATATCGGCTGGGCTCCCAACAGACTGTTGCGCCTGCGTAAAGTTGGCGACCAGGAGTGGGAAATCGTGAAGAGCTGCAACTCAAAGCTCTTGGAGGGCGACCGCTTCGAGGCGGCCTGCTTCTTCAAAGGCCTGCCGCTGTTCCTGCCCGCAGTCGTCAGGGACGGCAGGACATTGCCATCCTATATTGCCGGCAAGCAGAGCGGGCTCAACAAGTTGTCATTGGAGCCTGTCTTCGAATAAGTCTGTGGCCTGCTGGAAGATACGGTCCAGCTCATCGGCTTTTTTATCGGTTTTCGGCGCATCATTCCTCTTCCGGGGAACAGTGCGCTGAATGCTGTCCACGGGAGGGACCGCTGAAGTATTTGACTGGACCACAGGGGGCGTGGCCTGCTGCCCGGGATCTTCCGCTGCAGGCTTCTTCCATGGCTGCAGGATGGCGGCCGCAACTACTACCAGCAGCAGGAGCGCTGCAATGGCTGGCGAATAATTACGGGCAAGCAACGCTTCCTTGAGCTGCTGCACCGATTGCCACCGCGCCTCCGGCTTGTCCCGCAGGCATTTGGATATTGCACGTTTGTGCCTGCAAGTCATTTCCCGGAGCACCATGCCCAGGGACCAGATGTCGCTGCGGACGTCCGCCGGACGCTCCTGAAGCACTTCCGGAGCTATGTATTTACGTGTGCCGGCCGGGGCCTTGAACAGTGCCGAACGGCTGCTGTCGGCAAGGGAGAAGTCTATCAGCTTGATGCTGCAGCCGTCGTGGGTCACCATGATATTGGACGGCTTGATGTCGCGGTGGATGGTCTGGCGGTTGTGGAGATAAGACATGGCATCGCAGAGCTCGCCCGCCATTTTTCGGAACAGTTTCTCGTCAGGGCGTCCGCGCCCGAGGAATTCCCGAAGCGTCACGCCGTCTATCCACTCCATTTCGATGCAGTTGCCAAGCCCTTCGATGGCGGTGAACTGTATTGTCTCACAGATATTTGGATGGCGCAGGGGATAGCCCAGCTCGAACTCCTTTTTAAGCATCGCTTCATGGAGCGGATTCCCGCGCCATTGCGGCTTCAGGCATTTGTAGGTCCTGAACAATCCGGCCCGTTCGCCCCTGTACAGGGCGAAAAACCCATCCTCCGAAGAGTGAATGAGAGTGAAACTGGAGATATCCGCCTCGCCGAAAAAGGGCGGTGCTCCTACGAATCCGGATATATCGTCATCCATAGTTCAAAGGTACGCATTTTTTTGCTATTTTTGCATTGATGAAGTGCTTTCTGAGGGTGTTTGCTGCATTGTTTCTGCTGCTCTTGCTGCAGGTGCCCCTTCGTTCCCAGGAGTCGGGCAGTGCCAAATGGGATGCGATGCTCGACAGGTATGAGAATATTTGCCGGAAATGTCTTGAACTTAAGGCCGAAAGCAATGCCGGCAAGCCGGTGTCGGATGCACATCTTGCCGCGCTGATGGAGGAACTGGAAAGCCTCAAATCGGAGTTCTATGGAGCAGGGGAGCGTATGCCGGCCGCTGCACGCCGCAGGTTCGAGGCCATACGAAAGATGTATGCTTCCGGCGTCGTCGCCGACACGAAAGGCATTCCCGCTCCGCCCTGCCTGCCTTGCCTGGTTGCTGCCCCTCCCGCAATTGCGCCCCAATCGTGTATATGCGACCCTCCGACATCAGAGGTGCCTGAAATTGACTATGCGTGGGCAATATCTCCATCAATGATTGTGCTGCCTGAGTTCAGCGCTGGAGTAGTGGCGCGGTATTGCCGGGACAGGGTTGGCGCTTATGCGGCTTTCAGGAGTAATTTCTCCTTCCATAAGACCCAGTACTCCGCTTTGTCTGACGGCACTTCGTCGGGACTCCCGGTCTGGACGAGCGGCGCGGCTGCCGTGGACCGATTTTTCGTGACGGCCGGCCCCGTGGTGAGGATTTCCGACCTTTTCTCCGTGTTCGGCGGTCTCGGTTATGGTGAACGCAGGCTGTGCTGGGAAGACTCGGAAGGGCTCTGGATGGAAGTTTCGGATGCAAGCCGCAAGGGGCTGTGCGCTGAACTTGGGCTAAGCGCCAACGTCGGCCGCTTTGTGGTTTCGGCCGGATGGCTGTCGCTACCGTTTTCTTATAATGCCCTGACCTTGTCGGTGGGCTGGGCTTTCGGACCCTATTTGAAGTAGCCGCTGAAGAATTCCCAGAGGACTTCGGGGACGTCCATGTCGGCTGAGCCGTTTTTGTGGACGCCGTCGATGATTTCGTAGAGGCGGACTTCGCAGCCGTCGGTGCCGTCGAGGTAGCGGTGGCGCACCACGGTGTGGCTCCCAGGCTTGTACAGCGGCAGCGTGTCGCAGACCTCGTGGGTGCAGTTGTTCACGCTGATCATGCGCCCGACGGCATGCGGCACGGCGATATATTCGCCCCAGCCGTCGTGATTATCGGGATCGCCCTCCCAGCGTGAAGTCTTGTCGGCGGTGCCGTGAACCTCAATGAAGGGCACGGGGCCGCGCGGCTTGATTTCCCTGTAAATCTTTTCCATTGTGAGGCCCGCCAGCGAGACGATGGCCGCAAAGCGCTCGGGATGCGTGTAAGCCAGAAGGTAGCACATCTCGCCGCCGTTCGACATGCCGCTGAAGCAGGTGTTGGCCTTGTTCAGCCCGTACTCCCGCTGGAGTTTGCTCTGCAGCGCCAGGATGAAGGCCACGTCGTCAACCTCCCATCCTTCCTGCGAAGGGTAGCCGACGTTCCAGCCGGGCTTGCCCTTGCCGGGGTCCTTAAGCCCCTGGGGGTAGCAAAGCACAAATCCGTGTCTGCGGGCGCAGTCAATCATGGCTGGGAAGTAGCCCTCGGCCTTGCCTCCGTAGCCGTGGCACATGAAGACCAGCGGCCGCTGCGCGCACAGGGTGTCGGGGACGTAGAGCCAGTATTCGCGCTCCTGCTCCTGGAATTTCATGGTGTGCCGGACGGTCTGCGCGCTGAGCGACGTTGCCGCAAGCAACGCGGCGAGGATGAAGATGTATCTTTTCATTATCTTGCGAATTGCCAAAGGACGACACCTATGCTGACAGAGACGTTCAGCGAGTGCTTGGTGCCGTACTGCGGGATGACCAGCGCGCCGTCGGAGGCGTCCACGACCTCCTGCTGCACACCGTCCACTTCGTTGCCGAACACCAGCGCGTAGCGGGCACCGGAGGCAGGTTCGAAGGTCTGCAGCTGCACGGCCTTTTCTGTCTGCTCCACGCTTAGCACCGTGTACCCCTGTGCCTGCAGTTCCCGCACCAGCACAGTAGTGTCGCTCCGGTGCTCCCAGGGCACACTGTCCTCTGCCCCGAGGGCAGATTTATGAATCTCGGCCGACGGCGGGCAGGCGCAGATGCCGCAGAGCCAGATCTTATCGACCTTGAAGGCGTCTGCTGTACGGAAGGCGCTGCCCACGTTGTGGGCGCTGCGGATATTATCCAGAATCAAAACGATACCCGAATCGGGAAGTTCCTTGTATGATTCAGGACTTACCCGCCCGAGCTCAATATTCAAAAGTTTCCTGTCCCGCATTTGCACAAAGATACAAAAAATCTTACATTTGAGGGCTAATATATAAAGTATGAAAAAGGATATCCAGGTATTCGAATTGATAAAGAAGGAGTCGGAGCGCCAGCATAGCGGATTGGAGCTGATTGCTTCAGAGAACTATGTGTCGGACGATGTGTTGAGGGCGATGGGCTCTATTTGCACAAATAAATACGCCGAGGGCTATCCGGGCAAGCGCTATTACGGTGGCTGCGAGGTGGTAGACCAGATAGAGCAGCTGGCGATAGACCGCCTTAAGGCCATTTACGGAGCCTGCTGGGCCAACGTGCAGTCGCATTCCGGGGCCCAGGCCAACATGGCCGTGACCATGGCGGTGCTCAAACCGGGCGATACCATGATGGGACTGGACCTCAGCATGGGCGGTCATCTTACGCACGGCTCTCCCGTGAACGCCTCCGGTATACTATATAATATAATAGCTTACGGGCTGAGTCCCGAGACTGGTAGGGTGGATTACGACAAGATGGAGGCGTTGGCGCTAGAGCATAAGCCCAAGCTTATCGTGGGCGGCGCGTCTGCATACTCCCGCGAGTGGGACTACAAGCGCATGCGCGCAATTGCCGACAAGGTGGGCGCCATACTGTGGATCGACATGGCCCATACTGCCGGTCTTATCGCTGCCGGATTGCTGGACAACCCCGTGAAGTATGCACACATAGTCACATCTACCACACATAAGACCCTCCGTGGCCCTCGCGGCGGCATTATTTTGATGGGAGAAGACTTCGACGACCCTCAAGGCCGCACTACGCCCAAGGGTGTGGTGAAGAAGATGAGCCAGGTGCTCGATTCTTACGTATTCCCCGGCGTGCAGGGCGGACCGCTGGAGCATGTGATTGCCGCCAAGGCTGTGGCGTTCTTCGAGGCCCAGCAGCCGGAGTATGTGGCCTATCAGAAGCAGGTGATTGCAAATGCGAAGGCTCTTTGTGCCGAATTCTTGCGACTTGGCTACAAGGTGGTCAGCGGCGGAACAGACAACCATCTGATGCTCATCGACCTGCGTGAACGCTTCCCGTCCCTCACCGGACGCGTGGCGGAGAAGGAACTAGTGAAGGCCGACATTACAGTCAACAAGAATATGGTACCGTTTGACAGCCGCAGTCCCTTCCAGACCAGCGGTATACGCATAGGTACGCCGGCTATTACTTCACGTGGCTTTGAAGAGAAGGACATGGTAACTGTGGCGAAGTTTATTGACACTGTGCTGGCATCTGCCGCCGCATGCATGGATGCACTCACTGCCAAGGATGAACTTACTGCAGAACAGTCCGCCGCCCTTGCAGCACACGCCTTGGTGCTCGCTAAAGTGCGCAAGAAGGTTAACCAGATGACTGCTGGTATGCCGCTGAATAAGTATTAATGACAATTTGTCACTGGCACGGACGTTGAATTATGTATAAGCGTCTCCGGAGTTCCGGGGGCGCTATTTTTGACAACTAATTACATAAATATTATGCTTAAACCTTTAGCAGACAGAGTGGTTATCGAGCCCAAGGAGGCCGAGACCAAGACAGCTTCGGGAATTTTCATCCCCGATACGGCAAAAGAGAAGCCCCAGCAGGGCAAGGTGGTTGCTGCTGGCCCTGGCAAAAAAGACGAGCCCATGGAAGTGAAAGTAGGGGACGTAGTCCTTTACGGCAAGTACGCAGGCACAGAGGTTACCGTTGACGACAAAAAATACCTCATCGTTAAACAGTCTGACATTTTAGCAATTCTGTAATTATGGCAAAAGAGATAAAATTCAATACCGATGTCCGCGCCAAGATGAAGAGCGGCGCAGACCAGCTGGCCGATGCAGTCAAGGTAACCCTTGGGCCTAAAGGCCGTAACGTAGTAATCGACAAGAAGTTCGGCGCTCCTCAGGTAACTAAGGACGGCGTAACCGTAGCTAAGGAAGTGGAGCTCGAAGACCGCTTCGAGAACATGGGCGCCCAGATGGTAAAGGAGGTTGCCTCCAAGACCAACGAGCAGGCAGGCGACGGTACCACTACCGCCACCGTGCTGGCACAGGCTATCATCAACGTGGGCCTCAAGAACGTGACCGCAGGCGCCAACCCTATGGACCTCAAGCGCGGAATCGACAAGGCTGTGGCTACCGTGGTGGAGTCTCTCAAGAAGCAGAGCAAGCAGGTTGGCAACGACTACTCCAAGGTGGAGCAGGTGGGTACCGTGAGCGCCAACAACGATTCCTATATAGGTAAGCTCATCGCCGATGCAATGTCTAAGGTGGGCCAGGACGGAGTTATCACCGTAGAGGAAGCCAAGGGCACCGACACCGAGGTGAAGGTTGTCGAGGGAATGCAGTTCGACCGTGGATACATTTCCCCTTATTTCATGACCAACGGCGACAAGATGGAGGCAGAACTCAGCAATCCTGCTATCCTGGTGACGGACAAGAAGATCAGCACCATGAAGGACCTTCTGCCTATCCTCGAGCCTATCGCACGCGAGGGCAGGGAGCTGCTTATTGTTGCAGAAGATGTTGACGGAGAGGCACTTACGACTCTCGTGGTGAACAAGCTGCGCGGCACTCTCAAGATAGCTGCCGTCAAGGCTCCCGGCTTTGGCGACCGTCGCAAGGAGATGCTTCAAGACATAGCAACCCTCACGGGTGCCGTGGTTATCAGCGAGGAGCGCGGATTTACCCTGGAGAACGCTACTCCTGATATGCTCGGAAAGGCGGAGAAGGTTACCATCACCAAGGAGAATACTACCATCGTTGGCGGAGCTGGCGACAAGAACGCTATCGCAGACCGCGTAGAGCAGATCCGCAAGCAGATTGAGGTCAGCACCTCCGACTACGACAAGGAGAAACTCAAGGAGCGCCTCGGCAAGCTTGGCGGGGGAGTGGCAGTGCTGTACGTAGGTGCCACCACCGAGGTTGAGATGAAAGAAAAGAAGGATCGCGTTGAGGATGCTCTCAATGCTACCCGCGCTGCAGTGGAGGAGGGCTATCTGCCCGGAGGCGGTGTGTCTTACATTCGTGCCGTTGAGTCTCTCGCTAAACTCAATGGTGATAATGAGGATGAGACCACCGGTATCCATATCGTAGCAAAGGCTATCGAGGAGCCTCTGCGCCAGATTGCTTCCAATGCCGGAGTTGACGGCAGCGTGATTGTGCAGAAGATCAAGGAAGGCAAGGCCGACTTTGGTTATAACGCACGCACGGGTGAGTATGTAAATCTGTTTGAGGCTGGTGTCATAGATCCTACCAAGGTGGCACGTGTGGCTCTGGAGAATGCAGCCTCTGTTGCCGGAATGTTCCTTACCACAGAATGTGGTATAGTCGACATTCCCGAGCCCGCTCCGGCGGCTCCTGCTATGCCCGCAGGTGGAATGATGTAAAAATCAGCTATTTAGCTTTCGTGCGGGGCTCGGCTTTGGTTGTAGCCCCGCATTTTTTGCTGATTTTTTCGAAAAAAAAGTAAAAAAAATTTGCAGAATAAAAAAAAGTGCTTACCTTTGCAATCCCGCTTGACAACGGGGGAAGGCCATCAGCCGAAAAGGGCTGGTTTTTTTTAACGCCTTTTTTGAAACGAGTTCTTTAAATAGATCTTTGAAAAGACTGAAACAGGAAAGTACAAGCAAAAGTACCGAGAACAACGAGAGCGTTGATTCTTTTAAGGAATCTAAGTGTCGAGGATCAAGCAAAAGTATAGATATACAAAGAAGAGTTTGATCCTGGCTCAGGATGAACGCTAGCGGCAGGCTTAACACATGCAAGTCGAGGGGCAGCACGGGTAGCAATACCTGGTGGCGACCGGCGGAAGGGTGCGTAACACGTGAGCAACATGCCCGTATCTGGGGGATAGTCGATGGAAACGTCGCGTAATACCCCATAACAACGGAATCTGCATGGATTCTGTTTGAAAGCTATGGTGGATACGGATTGGCTCGCGGGACATTAGCTAGTTGGAGGGGTAACGGCCCACCAAGGCGACGATGTCTAGGGGTTCTGAGAGGAAGGTCCCCCACATTGGAACTGAGACACGGTCCAAACTCCTACGGGAGGCAGCAGTGAGGAATATTGGTCAATGGCCGGAAGGCTGAACCAGCCATGCCGCGTGCAGGAAGACGGCCCTATGGGTTGTAAACTGCTTTTGTGGTGGAGCAATAAGACGTACGCGTACGTCGATGAGAGTACATCACGAATAAGCATCGGCTAACTCCGTGCCAGCAGCCGCGGTAATACGGAGGATGCAAGCGTTATCCGGATTTATTGGGTTTAAAGGGTGCGTAGGCTGTTTGTCAAGTCAGGGGTGAAATACCTGAGCCTAACTCCGGAACTGCCTTTGATACTGGCAGGCTGGAATACGGATGCCGTGGGAGGAATGAGTAGTGTAGCGGTGAAATGCATAGATATTACTCAGAACACCGATTGCGAAGGCATCTCACGAATCAGCGATTGACGCTGAGGCACGAAAGCGTGGGGATCAAACAGGATTAGATACCCTGGTAGTCCACGCAGTAAACGATGATAACTAACCGTCGGCGATAGACAGTCGGTGGCCAAGCGAAAGCGATAAGTTATCCACCTGGGGAGTACGTTCGCAAGAATGAAACTCAAAGGAATTGACGGGGGCCCGCACAAGCGGAGGAACATGTGGTTTAATTCGATGATACGCGAGGAACCTTACCCGGGCTCGAACGGCTGGTGAAGAGAACCAGAGATGGTGACGTCCTTTCGGGGACACCAGTCGAGGTGCTGCATGGTTGTCGTCAGCTCGTGTCGTGAGATGTTGGCTCAAGTGCCATAACGAGCGCAACCCTTGCCGCCAGTTACCATCAAGTGAAGTTGGGGACTCTGGCGGGACTGCCACCGCAAGGTGTGAGGAAGGCGGGGATGACGTCAAATCAGCACGGCCCTTACGTCCGGGGCGACACACGTGTTACAATGGTGACTACAGAGGGAAGCCACCCAGCGATGGGGAGCGAATCTCGAAAAGTCATCTCAGTTCGGATCGGAGTCTGCAACCCGACTCCGTGAAGCTGGATTCGCTAGTA
>CAMKAJ010000040.1 GCA_946410455.1 uncultured Bacteroidales bacterium | reverse complement strand
ACCCTGGAGGGCCTTCTGGTGAAAAAATCGAAAATTATACTGTCAAACTACCGGCAAGATAAAACTATTGTGCGGGAATTCCAAATTACCACTATTATTATTATCTTTGCAGGCTATGAACTTTACCGGGTTTCTTGTAAAACGACGCAACATCCTGCTTGCCCTTATGCTGGCATTGGCAGCTTGTTGTGGTTATCTGATTCCCAAGGTAAATGTCATAATGGAGATTACCTATTTTCTCCCGGATGATTCACCCATGAAAAATGGGCTGCAGAAGATGGAAAAAGAACTCCCGGGATTGAGTGGGCAGTTGAACATGCTGAGCGTCATGCTGGAGGATGTAGCAGACAAAGAAGAGGAGGAGAAGGTCCTTACGGAGCTCACAGGCGGATTGATGTGCTTGTCTGTAAAGGAGAAAGACCAGTACACACTCTATCAGTTCCTGGTAACTAAGGATTGCGATTACATGGCGCGGCGCGAGGATATCAAGCGCCATTACGGCGGCGATGTGGAGGTGACTGTAGATGTAGACAAGAACATGCCGGCTAACATAATCCCTATGATTATTACGGCCGGAGTACTGGTGTTCATCATCCTGCTCATCATGTGCTCCTCAGTAATGGAGGTTCTCCTGTTCCTGTTTACCACACTTCTTGCTGTAGTCCTCAATATGGGCAGCAACTTGATACTGGGCAACGTTTCCTACCTTACCTTTACCGTTGGCGGGGTGCTGCAGATGATCTTGTCCATGGACTACTCAATCATAGTCATGAACCGCTACCGCCAGGAGAAGCAACGATTCCCGGGTAAGAATGACCTGGCGATGGCGGAAGCGCTCAGAAGTGCTGCCCCGGCGGTTCTGAGCAGTGCGTTTACTACGATAATGAGTCTGCTGATGCTTATGTTCATGCGTCTCAAGATTGGCATGGACATGGGTCTGATTCTTTCTAAGGGCGTGCTGATCAGCATGATTTGCAACTTTACGGTGTTGCCCGCGCTGGTTCTGCTGTTCGACAAGGCAATTACAAAGACAGAGAAGAAGGTGCCCAATGTGTCTGCTCGCAAGCTGGCAATTTTTGAGGTGCGCTGGAGGGCTCCTCTTGCTGCTCTCTTTGTGGGTATCTTTGTTGCTGCATTTATTCTTCAGAAGCGAACTCCCATTGCGTTCTCCGCTATCTGGGAAACAGAGATTGCCAAGCAGTTCCCTCCTCAGAATCCTATGATTCTGATGTATGAGACCGAGGATGAAGATGCCGTCCCGGCTATAATGGATACTCTGAGCCGAGACCCTATGGTGGAGTCTTGTCTGAGCTATCCCGGTCTGATAAAGAGGGGCCTTACTGCTTCTGAGATGGCGGAACAGATGTCTTCCATTTCTCCTCTAATAACGGAAGACATTCTCAATGTAGTATATTATGCTTACTCTCACCCGGAAAGAGATGAGCGCTTGAGTATCAATGATATACAGAGCCTTACAGAGGAGCTGTCCGAGTTGGGGCTCATGCCGGAGGGCTTTGACGTGGAGTCTGTCATGAAAAAGCTCATGAGAGCAGCATCTGCTAAGCCTGCGGCTGCCGAGCCGGCACCTTCTGCAGAGTCTGCGCGGCCGGTACCTTCTGCTGAGCCTGCGCCTTCTGACGTGCTGCTTGCCGCTCCGGATACTCTTGTTGTGGCTCAGGCCGGCGATACTGTGGCGGTGGTACCTGCACAGTCAGACACTGTACTCTTGGCGCTAGCCCCTGCAGACAGCGCGAGTGTTGCTCATGTTGACAGCGCTGCACATACTCGTCCTGCCGTGAATGCTCAGCCGTTTGTAGCTCAAACTGTGCCGGATGGCCTGCCGTCTATCCCGGACGTGATTACCTACGAGATGGTAACAGAGCAGCTTACTGCCAGGCAGATTTCGGAGCGTTATGGCATTGAGCGTTCTTATCTGAATATGATTTACCGCATGGCCGGACGCACACGCAGGCCTGCTACTATGAATCCTCATGAGATATTCAGTTTTGTGAACAATAAGCTGCTCAAGGACAAGCGCTATTCTTCGTTCATATCCAAGGAGGAGGCAGATTTGTTCAAGACTGTGTATAAGCGTATCGATTCTGCATTTGTGGCCGGACCGGCTCCTGTGGATGTGCTGCTTGCCGATTTGGCCGATTCGTCGGCTGCTGCTGATTCTTTGGCTGGTGTTGCTGTAGCAGACAGCATTGCAGTGCAACCTGCAGTAGACGCTGGAGTTATGCTCTCGCAGGTTGAGGAAGAGCCGGAGCCGGAGCTTACCCCGCTTGAGCGTCTTGCAGAGATGGCTTTCTCTGGCCGCAAGTACAAATCTCGTACTGTGCGCCGCGCTCTGGGTGCTGCAGGAATTCGCGTGAGCCAGGAAGAGATGGACCTGCTGTACCTGTATGGCGGCAGTCGCAGCTGGGATAATTCCAAGCAGCGTATGAGTGTGAGCGAGCTGGTGAATTATGTAGATGGAACATTGCTGCAGAATCCAGCCTTTGCAAGTTTTCTTGACGACGAGGCCCGCGAGAAGCTGGCCCAGGGAAAGGACGAGCTAAACATGGCGGCAACGACGTTGCGCTCCGACAGTGTTTCTATAGCGGCCATCATGACCGATTATGAGTTCGAGTCTCCTCAGACCTTCTCGTTCCTTGAGAGGATTACAGAGCTGGCCGACCGGAATCTCAAGGGGGAGCATGTTATTATTGCCGAGTCGGCGATGTACAAGGAGATTAAAGAGTCCTTCCCCAGTGAGATGCTATTACTTACGATACTCACTGTTACGGCGATTTTCTTGATAGTAGCCATTACATTCCGCTCTCTGGCTGTTCCGGTACTGCTTATTCTGGCCGTATTGTCCGGTGTGTATGTGAATGTATTTGTGAGCGGTCTTGGGGGCAATACGATGTACTTTATGTCTTACCTGATAGTGCAGAGTATCTTGATGGGTGCGACTATAGACTACTGTATTCTCTTTACGAGTTATTATAGAGAAAGCCGAATGAAGACAGGCGTCCCCGGGTCGATTGGTGCCGCATATAAAGGTGCGTCCCACTCCATCCTGACCTCCGGCCTTATAATTGTAATCGCTCCGCTTGTTATGAGCTTAACTATTAAGGATCAGATGATTGCGATGATTCTAAAGTGCCTTGCTTCAGGAGCGCTATCTGTGGTTTTGATTATTTTCCTTGTCCTTCCCGGAGCAATCGCCCTATTTGATTTCCTGGTTGCACCAAAAGGAGCTGTAAAAAGTTTTGGAAATAAATAAAACTTAACTAACTTTGCAGTCCAAAAATGTATGGAAGTTTAGCTCAGCTGGTTTAGAGCACCTGCCTTACAAGCAGGGGGTCATTGGTTCGAATCCAATAATTTCCACAACTTTTAAATAACTGATAATCAGTTAATTACCTCCAAAAGTCGCCCCGTTTTCGCTCAGATTTCGGGGTGATTTTTTGCCTCAAAAGTGGGTGTTTTTTGAGGGGCCTAAAAGGGATCACCTGACAGAACGGGTGGAGCCTGTGCCAGTAGTTTGCTGCCACGAAATCAACGGGAGACGGTTCTGGTGTATTTCGTGACGGAGTTTCTAAAGGAATCGGGGTTTTTGCGGCCACGAAATCAATGAGAAATGGCTCTGGTGTATCTCGCGAGCAAAATGTTCAACTTGGGCAGCGCCCAGGTATAAAGACAGTGCTCGTAGGGGTGTCATGACTTGTACCCCTACGAGCAAAAATGCCCGAAATTGCTCGTACAGGTACAGGTTGAAGTACCTGTACGCGCAGTAAAGATAATTCCTGACCGGAATGCTGCGGGGGTAGGAACGAAACTTGCTTCATTTATTTGAAAAATTATCAAAAAAAAAGGTAGATTTGTAAAGTGAGACTAATCCCGAAAGCAATAATTGTCCTTATTGGAACAGCCCTGTGCTCGTTATCAGCTCAGGCACAGAAAGATACGCTCAGGAACCAGATCAGCGTCGGAATCAACTTCCTCACCCACGGAGAGGTGCAGGGCGGGGGGCTGCCCAAGTCTACGGACCCCGGCACAAATGTGGCCGATGTCGCCGGTTTCATCATGGGCCGGCTGCGCCTGAACGTCGGCTATCAGCGCCCCGGCATTGAGGCCAGGGCGGTTATCCAGAATATGGCCATATGGGGCATGTCAGGCAATATGACCGTCGGCCTGTACGAGGGATGGGTAAAACTCAGTAACCGGATCGGCCTCTTTGCCCAACTTGGCAGGGTGGCTCTTGCCTATGACGACGAACGCATCATCGGCCTGAATGATTTTGCCATGGCGTCGCTTTCTCATGATGTCCTCAGGGCAGGGTATGAGGGTCACGGCCACAAGGCTCATGCAATTGTGGCCTTTAACCAGAACGGCTCCAACGTCTATACCAATACGTATTATGTGAACGGCGCGCAGCCGTACAAGACAATGCAGACTCTTTGGTATCACTACGACGTTCCAAAGTTCCCGCTAGGAGCATCGCTTCTGTTTATGAATATCGGACAGCAGGCGGGTAATCCGGACCAGTCGTATAATCAGCCCAGAGTTGTATGGCAGCAGCTGGCAGGTACTTACCTTAAGTATGCCCCGGACTTCATGACCATTGAGGCCTCTTATTATCACCAGTGGGGATGGTTTGTGGATGCCGTCCAGAATGCCGGCAAAGTGGATGCATGGATGGCCAGTGCCAAGGCCGATGTGAGGCCGTGGAAGTTCCTCGGCTTCACTCTTGGATATGATTACCTGAGCGGAGACGATTATGTGCCAATGGTTTACGGCGGCACTTTTGGTCTTCCGCGCCACGATGTGTCCAAGGGCTTTATCCCCATGATGGGCTCACGTACCAAATTTTACGGGTTGCTGGATTATTTCTACCAGAGCGCGCATATACACGGTTTCACTCCGGGTCTGCAGAACGCTTATGCAGGGATTGACGTGAGCCCGTTCAAGGGGTTCAAAGCCGGCGTAACATATCACTTCCTGACCGCAGGAACAAAGCTGAGAGACATGGACAGCACCCTCGGCCACGATGTGGACCTTTCCCTTAGCTATCGCTTCAATGAGTGGATAGCCCTGGAAATCGGGTACACCCATATGATTGGAACTGAAACTATGAGACAGCTCAAGCAAGGCGGCGGCTCTTCCCATGCGAATTGGGGCTGGTTTTCTCTTGTTGTGAATCCGGACGTTTTCAAGGGCAGGTGGTGATTTACCTGAATACCCATACAGAGGATCTTGAGATTGAAGCGGCGCTGGCGAAGGTGAGCGTCCAGCGGCGGGAATATGCCCTGAAGTATGTCAGAGACTGTGACCGCAGGTTGTCCCTGGCCGTATATCTGCTGCTGATGGAGGCACTGGGGAAGGAATACGGCATCATGGAACCGCCTGTCTTTGACTTCTGTCCTCACGGAAAGCCGTTTTTAAAGGATTATCCGCACATTCATTTCAACCTCAGCCATTGTCCGGGCGCTGCGCTGTGTGTTGTGGCCGACAGTCCTGTAGGCTGTGATGTAGAAGCAGTTCCTCCGTTCCTTGACATGGATTTGTGCCGGTATGTCTGCTCTGATGAAGAACTGGCTTCAGTGCTGTCTGCACCCAACCCTCAGATTGCCTTCACCTGCCTCTGGACTCAGAAAGAAGCCTGGTTGAAGTACACTGGGGAGGGCCTGTCCAATGATTTTAAATCAATACCCGCAGACGCCGAAAGCTTCATTGTGCAGAACGGGGCTTTGGTATATTCCGTATCTCCATTACGGTAATGTCGTCTATTGACTATTCGTGAAAGGACTGTGCTGGGGCATCCAGTCCTTTCAGAGGCGTGTTTTGCAGGTATCTGACCAGAAAAGTAGTTGTGAAAGGATCGGCGGAGGGCGTGCGCGCTTTTGCCTGGCGCGCAAACAGTTGAGAATTAGCGATATATCGTTTTTGCCTGCTACCTTTTTCATGCAGGCAAATGTTTACAACCTATCTCAAAGTCCTGGACATCATCGCCGACCCTTTGTATAGTTTGCTTTTCCTCCGGCAAATCCCAAGAAGCATCAAGCTGCTGGGCCATCGCAATTGATGAGCTCAGCAGCAAGAAGATTGCCGATAGAAAAGTGAAACGTATCATTAAAACCTAAAGCCTATGCCTGCTAATGCAATGGGGGCTGCCGAATCGGGGAAGGATATTGTTCTCTACTACTATCCTGTCCCCCTCTTTGTAGATTCGGATAGTCAGGCTTGCTTCAGCCCCGTGGCGGTTGTGCTTCAGGGCATTCTCCACCATCATCTGTACCGAAACAGGCACCACATAGGCGTTCACTCCGTCCAGGTTCCCGGCTATCTCGGCGCTCCTCTTTGGAGCTGTTTTATGTATCGAAGATGCTGAAATACATCGCGGTTGATTTTCCCCACAAGATACTTCATTTTTTACTTGGAACGAAAAAAGTTATCAAACGCGTACTTATTGGCACCGGACACTCAGTAAATATGACTTTCGTGCTCGTCGGAGGAGAGGACGTTGAGGTCGATGTGAAGGGTTTTGTTGCGCTCCAGTCCTTCAAGTTCTACAGGGAAGCGGCAGGTCTGGCCGCTGATTTCACATTCCAGAACAAGGGTTGTCCAGGGGGTGCCTATGCTGGGCTCCGGGGAATCGTTGGGAAAGCAGAACAGCTCAGTCATAGGGTGCTGGGCGAATATGCCAATATCGTAAGGGAGGGGAGCCGGATCTGAGCGCTCCAGCGATTCAGTGGGGCGGAAACCGCTGAACCGCAGTATTTCAGCAGACGAATTCAGATTTTTCAAATACACCCTGGGATCTTCCAGGCGAACATAGTCCTTCATAGAATTACTCACCTCACATAGCTGCACGCGCGAGACTAGCGGCGCAAGGGTAATCTGCCCCGGGCTACCTGGTTCCATACTGCACATTCCACTCATCAAAGGATAATCCGGGGCATCTTCCCCAAACTCATAACATAGCAATTCTATAGAATCGTATCTCTCTATAGCCGCACGGCTGAAGCTGCGCGGTGAATTTGCAATGGCAATTGCGGTCATAGCTCTTTTGGCCGTACGAAGGGTAATGCTGTCCGGGAGGGCCTCGTAGCGGTTCCACAACTCTATGCTCCCCATTCCGTTGGCATCGTACAACAGCAGGTCCAGGCGCCGCACCTCGGGCATAGACTCATACACATTATTGTCTATGCTGAACTTCAGCCCTAACCAGCAGCTGTCTACGGCTACAATTACTTCTTCTTGAGGTAGCTCTTCCGCTACTCTGGAGCACGAAGTCATCAAACAGGCCGGAGTAACGGTTAAAAGCAAGCTGAACATAAGAATTGATTGGAGCAGAGTGCTCCTCGGCGGACGCCGGTAAGAAGGTGTGGGCCGGCCTGTTTGATTCCATTTCGTTCTCATACTGCCGCAAAACTATGCAGCTTCCGTTGAATGCCAATGGAATCAAAAAAATCGTATAGCAGATTTTGCTGATTTTTATCAGACTGCCCTTTTTACCCCTCTAAAGTCCCCCAAGAAGATCCAGATATCGCTGGATAAAGACTTCTTCTGAGAGCTTCTCTTCAGCTATGCTGCGGCTCCTGCGCCCCCACTCGCCAAGAGAGTCGGCAGGCATTGAGGCAAAACGGCGCAGCACGGCGGCAAAGTCGCTGGTATCTTGAGGATTAAACAGCAGTCCGTTCTGGCCGGGAATAACATAGAGGGAATTGTCGCTCACGTTGCTGCATATTGCAGGGAGTCCGCTGGCAAGGGCCTCGGCCAGCGAATTGGAAGTGCCCTCGTAGAAACTAGGAAGGCAGAACGCATCAGCCTCGGCATACAGCTCCTCTACATTCTCGCAGCACGGGTGCAGATGGATGTGGTCTTTGAGCCCAAGTTTGCGGATAAGCTCCATGCAGCGCCCATAGTACTTGTCGTTGTTCAGGGCACCGTACCAGTCGAAGTAAAGATTGTCGCATGCAGCCTCCGCTGCGGCCTTTATCAGCCCCAGAGCATTCTTGCGCTGGTAAAGCCTTGCAGTAGTAACAATCCGTATGCGCCCATCTTTTTTGAATTCGTGCCCGGAAGCGGGGACAAAGCGCTCTGCATCTACGAAGTTGGGGATGGTCGTAAGCTTCTTGTCCAGATAAGAGCCGCGCTTGCGTATCAGTGCCTCCTGAGCGTAATTGTTGCAAACTACTGCATCTGCGTAGCGGTAAAACTGCAGGCGTATCTTGGAATAGAGCCACATGCCAGTATTGCAGTTTCGCTCGGAGACGATGAGCTTGAGCCAGGGGCAGGCTTGTTTGATAAGGCACGCCTTGATGTTGGTGCCTACCAAATAAGAAATCAGCACCTCGAAGCCTTCTTCTTTAAGGTGGGCTGCCACCTCTTGTACAAGCCGTTTTTCGTTGCCGGGGTGGGGGATAAGGTGAAACTTTACCCCGGCATCTTTAAGGGCTTTTGAGTAGAAGTCCCCCTCTCTGTAGGTGAGGACTTCTACTTCATGCCCTCTGTTATGTAGCATCAGCGCCAAGCCCGAGAGCTGGCGCTCTGCGCCACCGAGGCGCAGCGATGCTATCATACAACAGATTTTCAATTAAGCTCCGAAGTTATCGAAGAGTATATTCTCAGGTGCGACGCCCAGCGAATCCAGCAGGTCGCAGACGCACTTGGTCATCATAGGAGGACCGCACATGAAGTACTTGATGTCCTCGGGAGCCTCGTGATCCTTGAGATAGGTCTCGTACATTACGTTGTGAACGAATCCAGCGGTGTATTTTACGCCGGCCTCGTCGGCTGCGGGATCAGGCCTGTCGAGAGCGAGGTGGAACTTGAAGTTCGGGAATTCGCGCTCGATCTCTGCAAAGTCTTCAAGATAGAAAGCCTCCACCAGGGCACGTGCTCCATAGAAGAAGTGCACCTTGCGGCCGGTCTTCAATGTCTTGAACAGCTGCATGATGTGGCTGCGCAGAGGGGCCATTCCGGCGCCGCCGCCCACAAAGATGTATTCCATATCCTCGGGGTCGTTCTCCGGAAGGAGGAACTCGCCGAAGGGACCGCTGATCCACACCTTGTCGCCCGGCTTGCGGGAGAATACAAAGGTAGAAGCGATTCCCGGAGGCACGCCGGGGACGAACTTGAATACGCCCTTGGGCTGGGTGCGGTCGAACGGAGGCGTAGCAATACGCACGTTGAGCTTGATAATGTTCTTCTCGCCAGGATAGGAGGCCATGGAGTATGCACGTATGGTAGGCTCGGTGCTCTTGTACTTGAGCGAAGTGATGCCGTACTTGTCCCAGTCGCCCTTGTAGATAGGATCTACATCCATATCGGAGAAGTCTGCCTCGTAAGCGGGGATGTCGATCTGGATGTACTCTCCGGACTTGAAGTCGATGTGCTCGCCCTCCGGGAGCTTGACGGTGAACTCCTTGATGAACGTAGCAACGTTCTTGTTGGAGATAACCTCGCACTCGAGTTTCTTGACGCTCAGGGCGCTCTCTGCGACCTGGATCTTGAGGTTGTCTTTCACCTTCACCTGGCAGCCCAGACGCCATCCGTCCTTAATCTGCTTGCGGTTGAAGAAGCCGGTCTCGGTAGGCAGAATCTCTCCGCCGCCCTCGAATACCTGCACCTTGCACTGCCCGCAGTTGGCCTTGCCGCCGCACGCGGAAGGGAGGAAAATCTTCTCGCCCGCCAGGGTGGCCATGAGGTTGTTGCCGGAGGTAACGTTAAGCTCTTTCTTGCCGTTGTTGATGTCGATCTTGACGGTGCCCTTGGGGGTGATTTTGGCCTTCACGAAAAGGAGAAGAGCCACGAGGATCAGCGTAACCAGTACGATGACCGCTATAGATGCAATAATAGTCTGACTCATATCCTTTTACAATTGAATGCCCATGAAAATCATAAATGCCATACCCATGAGGCCCACGGTAATAAAGGTGATGCCTATGCCCTTAAGGGGCTTGGGAACGTTGCTGTAGCTCATCTTCTCGCGAATTGCGGCGAGCGCCACGATGGCCAGGTACCAGCCGATACCGGAGCCGAGTGCGTACACCAGAGGCTCGCCAATGCCGGTGAAGTCTCTCTGCTGCATGAAGAGGGAACCTCCGAGGATTGCACAGTTAACGGCAATCAGCGGCAGATAAATACCGAGCGAGGAGTAGAGCGAGGGGAGGAATTTCTCCACAATCATCTCTACCAGCTGCACGAATGCGGCAATCACGGCAATGAAGATGATAAAGCTCAGGAAGCTCAGATCTACTTCTGCGAACTGGGGGCCGAGCCACCGCAGGGCGCCGGGCTGCAGTACGTAGGTGTTGAGGAGCCAGTTGAGAGGAAGCGTGCAGAGAAGCACGAATATAACAGCGAGGCCCAGGCCGTTGGCTGTCTTGACGTTCTTCGATACTGCCAGGTATGAGCACATACCCAGGAAGTATGCGAAGATCATATTGTCAACAAAGATTGACTTTACGAATAAACTGATGTATTCCATAGGGCGTCTCTGTTAGTCTTCCTGAAGATCCTTGTCCAGTGCCCTGTGTACCCAGATAATGCATCCGAGCAGGATGAGAGCAAAAGGAGGGAGGATTACCAGATTGTTGGGTATATAAGATGCCGGAAGCACCTGGAAACCAAAGAGGGTGCCGCTTCCGAGAAGTTCACGGAAGAAGGCCACGACGATGAGAATCAGACCGTAGCCGAGGCCGTTGGCCAGACCGTCCAGCAGCGAGGGGATGGGTTTGTTGCCGAGGGCGAATGCCTCGATGCGTCCCATCACGATGCAGTTGGTGATGATAAGGCCGATATAGACGCTAAGCTGCTTGTCTATTGCGTAAGTAGCTTCTCCTGCCTTGAGTATCTGATCTACCAGAATAACCATCATGGCCACAACCACCAGCTGCACGATAATGCGCACGCGGTTTGGGATGGTATTACGGAGCAGTGAGCATATAAGGCTGGAAAGGCCGGTGACGATGGTCACGGACAGAGCCATTACCAGGGCGCCCTTGAGCTGTACCGTTACGGCCAGCGCGGAGCAGATACCGAGCACCAGGACGGTAATAGGATTGCCCTTGAGAATGGGGTTGAGTATGGTTTCTTTTAATTTCTGTGCCATATCTTATTCCTCCTCTGCGTTAACGTTAGTTTCTTCAATTGCGTGCTCTTCCAGAGCGTGGAAGAACGCGCCAACCCCAAAGTGCTTTTCGTAGGCTTTGAACCAGATATTCAGTGCCTCGTTCAGGCCCTTGGAAGTCATTGTTGCTCCCGTGATTGCATCCACGGTGTTGGGTGCACCGGTAGCCTCGGCGTTCTTGTCCAGCTTGAATGCGCGCTCCTCGCCCCATTCTATGGTCTTACCTACGAATTTCTCGCGGAACCACGGCTCATCCTTAATTTTGGCGCCGAGTCCGGGAGTCTCGCTCTCGTGGTCGAAGTAGGCACCTGCAATTGTGTAGCAATCAGGGTTTAAAGCTACGTAGCCCCAGATCGGGCCCCAGAGACCTGCACCGTAAATGGGAATGACTGTCACGCCACCCTTGAAGATATAAACAGGGAGAGTGGCCCCCTCACCGGCGAGTATGGCCTTGTGCTGGGGTTTGAGTTTGCTGATAAGCTCAATCTTGTCTTGGGCGATGGAGAGATCACCGTTCTTCTCGCCGTTGAGGCCGATTGTGTAGGCCTCCTCGATGTTGTCTGCGTAGAGCTGCAGGATGTCTGCGTTATTGGTGGCGTAGAGCTCCTCAGTGGGCTTGACGCCGGCTGCAGACATCATCTGGCGCAGGGTTTCGGCCTTTGCGTTGGCATCCTGGGCGGGGCCCAGCTTCATGGCCACGAAAGCCAGAACGGCCGACACTATCACCACGACTATCGTGGTATAGATGACTGTATAGACGTTGCTGTTGGTATTCATGGCTATGCTGCGTTAAATTTCTTGGCCCTGCGGGAAATATGTATCTCGGTGACACAGTGGTCGATGAGAGGAGCAAAGGTGTTGCAAAGCAGGATGGCCAGCATCATGCCCTCGGCGTATCCGGGGTTGAAGAGGCGCACGGTGATGCAGAGCATACCTACGAGAATGCCGAAAATCCACTTGCCGCACTCAGTCTGGCAGGAAGTTACAGGGTCGGTGGCCATGAACACGGTACCGAATGCAAAGCCGCCGTACAGGAGCTGCATGTAGAAGGGGATATCGGTAATGCCGGCCGCGTTGCCTATCCAGCCCACCAAAAGGGCTCCGAGCACGCTGCCGCACATGATCTTCCAGCTGGCGATGCCTGTCCAGATGAGCAGGATGGCGCCGAGCAGTATGGCGATTACTGAGGTTTCACCAACGGACCCCGGGACGGTGCCGATGAAGAGGTCCCAGAATCCGGTGCCGTACTGGGCGGGGCCGTCGAGGGCGAGGGGAGTGGCGCCGGTGAAAGCGTCGGCCACTGCGGTCTCTCCTTTCTTGAAGGCTATCCAGCACTCAGAACCGGACATGTAGTTAGGGTAAGAGAAGAACAGGAACGCACGGGTAAGAAGAGCCGGGTTCCAGATGTTCATTCCGGTGCCGCCGAACACTTCTTTGCCGAAGATGACGGCGAAGGCCACTGCTACGGCGAGCATCCACAGGGGAATGTCTACCGGCACGATAAGCGGAATGAAGAAGCCGCTCACGAGGTATCCCTCGCTCACTTCTTCTCCGCGTATCTGGCTGGAAGCGAATTCGATAGCGAGTCCTACGACGTAGGAAACCATGTACAGGGGGAGGACTTTGAGGAAGCCGAACCAGAAGTACTCCAGAATGTGTACGCCGGTCTGGCCCATTGCAAGTCCGTGCTGATAACCTACGTTCCACATACCAAAGAGGGCTGCGGGGGCGGCGGCTATCACCACCAGGATAAGGAGACGCTTGAGGTCTATTGCATCACGCACGTGGGTACCCTTGAGGGTCACGGTGCCGGGCACGTGAAGGAATGTCTCAAAAGCATCGACGGTGCTGTGAAGCCATTGGAGCTTGCCGCCTTTTTCGAAAATCTTGTTCATATCTTTTAAGCCATTTCTTTGAGCATCAGGTCAATGCCCTTTGCAATAATGTCCTGAATGTAAATCTTGCTCGGATCTACGAACTCGCAGGTGGCGAGGTCCTCGGGGAGCACTTCGTAGATGCCGAATTTCTCCATCTTGTCTATGTCGCCGGCCAGGCACGCCTTGGCCAGGAATACAGGGTAGATGTCCATGGGGAGCACTTTGGCGTAATATGCGTCGTTCATGAGGAAAGGACGCGGGCCGCCGTGCAGGTTGGTGGTCATGTCGTACTTGCGCCAGGGCATGAGCCAGCTGAAGTAGCTGCGGTCTGTACTGAACTGGTTCCAGCGCAGAGGGCGGATCCAGCCCAGGAGCTCTTTGTCGGTGCCCTCGTGGATAAAAGTGAGCTGGTCGTCGGCCCATCCAAGGTAGCCGTTCTCTCCGGCGTTGCATCCGCTCAGCACATCGCCGCTGATAAAGCGCACAAGCTCGGGCGTGTTGCCGTAGAATGGAGCGAAGTCCTTGATGGGGGTGCCGGGAACGGTTGCTACATAGCAGGCCTCGATTGCAGCGGGACCTGTTATGGCCACCAGGCGGCGTACGTTGTAGCGGCCGGTGGCGAAGAGCTTACCTATGGCAGCAAGCCCATGCATGGGGAGAGTCCACACGGTCTCACCCTTGCGGATGGGGCTTATGTGGCTGATCTGTACGCCCACGTTTCCTGCGGGATGCTTGCCCTGGAAGCGATGCAGCGTGCATCCGCTGAGCTTTGCGAAAGCAGAATCTTTGACCTTTGCGTTCAGGCTCACATGAACGGGAGCAAGCTTTGAGAGGGCGTCGATGCCTTTTTGGATCATAGCTACCTGCGTGCCGAGAGTGAACTCTGTGTCGGCAGCGAGAGGAGCTGTGTTGAATGCGGAAACGAAAATCGCCTTTGGTGCGGCGGCGGGGTCGGCCAGAGTGCCGTAAGGACGCTGTACTAGCACGGGCCACAAACCGCTCTGCATGAGGGCTCTCTTGATTTCTTCTGCGCTAAGGGCGTTGGGGTCCTTGGCTCCGAAGTCTACGCTCTGCTGCTTGTCGTCCGCCTCGATGAGGACTGCGAGAAGCTTGCGTTTCTCGCCTCTTACGATTTCCTTTACAGTGCCGCTGACTGGCGCAGTAAGGAGAATCTCAGGGTTTTTCTTGTCAGCAATGACCGGAGAACCGCACAGGACGCGGTCTCCTTCCTTGACCAGGAGCCTGGGGAGCAAGCCCTTGATGCCGTCTGGCTGGACGGCTACTGTGGCAGGGGTCATCGATTTGCTGACACGAAGGTCTGCGCAGCCATTTACAGGCACTTCCAGACCTCTTTTCAAAACGATGATTTCAGACATTGTATAAGGTTAAATTATAATTTGCATTAAGCGTGCGAAGATACCACTTTTTTTTGTATTTTCGCGACATTATGGAGAACAATGTGCGTGCCGTTATGGCAGAATTGAATGAGGAGCAGAGAAGGGCGGTCGAGTGTATGGACGGGCCTGTATTGATTGTGGCGGGAGCAGGATCCGGGAAGACCCGTGTACTCACCAGCCGTGTGGCCAATGTGCTTGCGCACGACTGTGACCCCTCGCGTGTGCTGGCGCTTACCTTTACCAAGAAAGCCGCAGGCGAAATGAAGGAGAGAATTGCCATGATGGTAGGGCAGTACAAGGCCCGCCGCCTTGTCATGGGTACTTTCCATTCCGTGTTTATCAGGTTCTTGAGGGAGTATGCCGCGAGTCTTGGCTATCCCGAGAACTTTACCATTTACGACCAGAGCGATTCTACATCTGCGGTGAAGGCCGCAATCAAAGAGCTTGGGCTGGACGACTCCCAGTACAAGCCCAGGGAGGTCTTGTCCAGGATTTCCAATGCCAAGAACCGACTCATTACCGTCAAAGGCTACAAGGCCGATGCGGAGGCCCTCAGGGCAGACGCTCATGCCAAAAAGCCCCGCCTGGTGGAGGTCTACGAGCTTTATCAGACAAGGATGAAGCAGTCCGGGGTCATGGACTTCGACGATATTCTGGTAAACATGAATATCCTCTTGAGAGACAACCCGGAGGCTTTGCAGAGTATAGCATCTCGCTTCTCTTATATAATGGTAGATGAGTATCAGGACACCAATTATGCCCAGTACCTCATTATCAAGAAGCTCTCTGCCTCTCACCGCAACATTTGCGTGGTGGGAGATGATTCCCAGTCGATTTACGCCTTCCGTGGCGCCCAGATACAGAATATCCTCAATTTCAAGAAAGATTATCCGGAGTGCAAGTTATTTCGGCTGGAGCGCAATTATCGCAGTACGCGAAATATCGTAAATGCGGCGAATTCCGTGATTGAGCATAACTCCAACCGTATCCCCAAGAAGTGCTATGCCGAGGGTGAAGAGGGAGAGAAGCTCAAGGTGCTCAAGACTTTTACCGAACAGGATGAGGCAGTAGAAATCGTGTCCGAGATTCAGTCCCGTATGCGTAAGTCGGCTGCCCGATATGAGGATTTTGCGATTCTGTACCGTACCAATTCTCAGTCCCGCGCCCTTGAGGAGCAGCTCCGCCGCCGCAATATACCTTATCATGTGTATTCCGGCAATTCTTTCTTCGAGCGGGCGGAGGTCAAGGATATGATGGCCTACTTCAAGCTGGCCGTAAATCCGCTCGACGACGAGTCCTTCAAGCGGGTGGTGAACAAGCCGGCCCGCGCTATCGGGGACACTTCGCTCAAGGCGCTCGAGGCTGCCGCTGCGGCGCATTCCACCCCGTTGTTCCGTGCCGTTTATCTGGACGACCTTGAGCAATTCGGGCTCAGGAGCGCCGCCGTTCTTAAAATGAGGGCGTTCTGCGCCATGATAGACGCTTTCTGCTCCCTCGTCAAAACCACCGACGCCTTTGAGCTGGCTCAGAAAATTGCGCAGGACAGCGGTCTGTGGGCGTTTTTTAAGGACGACAGTTCCATCGAGGGCCAGGCACGTTTTGCCAATGTAGAGGAGCTCGTGAACTCGGTCGCTTCTTTTGTGGAAGACCGTCGCGACGAGGCTGCCGACTCCGACGAGGCTGCCGACGCAGTGTTTACACTGGATGATTTTCTGGAGAATATCACGCTGCTCAGCAATGTAGATTTGGTCGATGAAGATGACATTAATAATAAGGTAGCGCTGATGACAGTGCACTCCGCCAAAGGCCTGGAGTTCCCTTATGTCTTTGTGGCCGGACTGGAAGAGAATCTCTTCCCGAGCCAGTCTATGCTGCTGAGCCAGAAGGATATAGAAGAAGAGCGCCGGCTTTTCTACGTGGCTGTTACCCGCGCCCGCCGGGCGGTAACGCTTTCTTATGCCGGCACCCGCATGCGCAACGGCCGTCACGAGTCCAACTCGCCTTCGCGCTTCCTGCGGGAGATAGACTCACGGTACCTCGACCACCCTCTGGCAGAAGAAGATTTCAGCGCCGACGGCTTGAGGCACGAATGGGGCGGCTTCGGCTCTCGCTGGACCGGAGGAAGGCTGGACCGGATTGTCGGCGAATCGAGTCGAGGCTCACAAGGGGGAAGAGGCTACTCTCCGGCAGGCGTAGCCGCCCGCAGCTACGTGAGCGGGAGGGGCCCAGCTCCGCTTGGAGGGATGAGCGCTTTGCGCGAACCCGCTCGGAGAGAGTCCCCTGTACCGAAAGCCGCTGCGCCAGTCGATCCGAACTTCGAGCCGCTGCCGATGACCGCCTTCCGCCCCGGTATGCGCATAGAACACAACCGCTTCGGCCCCGGCGAAATCCTGGAGATCACCGGCACCGTCCCCGAACTCAAAGCCCGCGTCCGCTTCGACACCCTTGGCGAGAAACTCCTCCTCCTCAAATACGCCAAGATGAGGGAGGCGAAGAACTAGGGCCGCCCCCGAAAGGACTACCGCACCCTCCACAGTCCGTTCCCGGCCCCTTTCCGGCCGTTTCTCTGCATAAACCGTCTGCGAAAGGACTGCCGCACTCGCCACAGTCCTTTCCCGGCCCCTTTCCAGCCGTTTCTCTGCAAAAAC
>CAMKAJ010000039.1 GCA_946410455.1 uncultured Bacteroidales bacterium | reverse complement strand
AGTTTCAGAATCTGCAATATTTGCAGTCTGAGACTCCCGACCTATTGTACTCATATGCCGGGAGTGCGTATATTGTATAACTATATAAGAACCATTTTATATAATGAAAAGATTCCTGCTTGTCTCTGCCCTTTTGCTGGGCTCCGTGTCCTTGTTTGCCGCCAAACCGTTGAAGGTTAGCAAGGGTAGTCTGAATGTGTTTAAACAGGATGTCACCGCCACTTACGTTATTGACCTGTCCCAGACCCGGTTCGTCAATAACGGCATCTTCGCCAAAGAGAATCTGGGTGATTTCCAGACCTGGGCTGGGGACGGTTACGAAGAGCTTATGCAACTGATGAAGACATCCTTCTTTGACACTTTCAACGTGTACAGCCCCGGGATGGAGCTGGTAAGTGAGGGCGAAGCCCCTTACCAGGTCGTTCTCAAGGTGGATACCTTCGAACGCGCCCAGGGCTCCGGCCCGCTGGGAAGCCGCTACATCAGCATCTTCGGCACCCTTTGTGTCCTGGAGGCCGAAACCGGAGACATTGTCCTGGAAGTCAATATAAACGACCAGAAAGGGGAGGAAGACCTTGAAGAGACGCCCCGATTCCTCAAAAGCATGAAACGGTTCTGCCGGGACTTATTCAGATTAATCAAGTAAAACCACAGATATGACTAAACACTTTTCAATTTGGATATCCCTGGCCGGGATTCTGCTCGCGGCAATCGCTGCCGCTTCCTGCGGCGCTTCGTACGCTGCCGGTGGTACAAATGTCTCCAAAATTGATGAACTGGCTCTGATTCAGCCCAAATCCATTATAGCCTATTACGACGCTCCGGGTCATGGATTCGTGGATCCGTCCTTGAGCAATGCATCGGCACAGCTGCTTACCGACCTTGTCGCTTCTTACCGCTATCCCTTCACGGATCCGGTTCCCGTGGACTACAACGGGGACGGCGCCAGCATCGGCAAATGGATTGACAGCTTCGTAGACCTTGAGTCGTCGGACATTTCCCGCCTGAGGGTGCCCAAGGCGTTGTCGGCCCTGATCAAATCCACCGGGCACCGCTACGGCATTGTGCTGCACGCCAACGGCTATATCGAGAGCTTGGAAACCTACAACCAGGAAAAGCTGGCCGAGTTTGTTGATTATGCCATGAGCAAAGTCTTTAACCTGACCAAAACCTACAGCGCGCACGATCAGGCGGCCAACGCCCTGTACACCGCTGTCGTCGATGCCGAAACCGGCAGCGTCGTCTATTTCAACAGCATCCTATCCAATGCCGATTTCCCCCTGGACCGGGGAGACGTGGGCAAACAGATGAACAAACTTCTTAGAAAATTCAGTAAATAACGATATGAAAAAGACACTAGCAGCCATCGCCCTGGCGATGATGAGCATCCTTTTCGCGGGGTGCGACAAAGGAAAAGAGGTGGAACCCGATAGGGACTTAGCCAACAAGATCGTTGGGAAATGGATGTTCGCCGAGACCGACAGCAAGGTCTTGCCCACCAATGAGAAGATCGTATACGATTTCGTCTCCACCACCAAGGCCTACGTGAGCCTTTCGTTCACCGATGATGTAGCAGATGTTCCCGTTTGGAATAACAGGGGAGAGGCCGATGTGGACATTGTCGGCAATAATGTGACCCTCACCCATAGTCCTGAACCTGGTAAGACTGTGGTGGTCGACCTTCACGTCGATGCCATCACGGGCACGACGATGATAGGCAAGCGCAATGTAACCGTCAGGAAAGACGGCGGTCTGGTGAAATCTGATGAGTCCATGATCCGCTGCGAGAAGGTGGACGTGGACTACAGCAAGAACATCCTGGGCCTCTGGGAGGGCAAGATGACGAGTGATCAGTCTGCGTTCGACGACGGTCAGGAGCACCGCTGGGAGTTCAAGGAGGATGGCACCTTCGTGTTCTACATCAAGAACAGCAAGGGCATTTGGGAGGCGAAGGATGACGAGTTCTCCCAGTGGTTCGTGGCCGGCAAGCTCCTGTGCACCCGCTGGAAGAATGCCGGCGAGGGCACCGTGGAAAACCGTGAATGGTGGGAAATTGCCGCACTCGGCTGGAGTTCCATGGTCTGGACTGCCCTTCGCGAGGAGGCTGACGGTAGCCAGTATACCGCTGCTTTCACCATGGAGAAGATCGTTGCTCCTTCTCAGGCCGAGCTGGAGAAATCCATCATAGGCAAGTGGATGAGCAAGTCGATTAACGGAAATCCTTTCCTGACCGATAACAAAGGCGTTTACACTTTCCTCAACACTTCTTCGGCCTATATGAGCTCCTCTGTGAACTCCCGTCCCGAACTGGGAGACCTGTGGCACGACCTTACCCCGATGGATGTGGAAATCTCCGGTAATATAGTTTGGCTCACTCGCCAGCTGGACGAGCATAAGACATTGAACATTTCGATGATTGTTACCTCCATCAATGCCGATGAGATGCAGGCTGATGTGGCTGGAACCTTGATGAAGGATGGCGGAATAATAGGCAGTGTCAGCGACCATATCCTCTATGAAAGGATAAAAGAGAATTACCGCAAACCCATCCTGGGGCTCTGGGAAGGCCGGAGGACCGCCGGCGGCTCCACGGAATACCACCGCTGGGAGTATCTGGGAGATGGCCATTATAACTTCTATCGCAAGGTTGGAGAGGACCAGTGGGTCAAGGTGGAGGACGAGTTCGCCGAATACTTTGTGGATGGCCGCCTGCTGTGCACCCGCTGGAAGAACGCCGGCGAAGGCACCGTGGAGAACCGTGAATGGTGGGAGATCCGCAGCATCGAGGAGGACACCATGATCTGGACCGCCCTGCGAAAGAACGAACTGGGAGAGCAGTATGTAGAATCCTTTGTTATGTATAAGGTACCTGTCCCTACGGCCGACGAAATCATGCAGAAAATCAAGGCCACCAAGTGGATGACGGAGAAGATCAACGGCGAAGTCGCCCTCACCAACGAAAAGGCCGTATTCACCTTCTTCTCCAGAACCCAGGCTACCATCAGCGCTTCGTTTGCAGAAACGATCTCCGGCCAGACGGAATGGGCCACCCGGCGCGAGTTCGACTATGCGATAGAGAACAATGTGATTACCCTCACCTGCAAGGTGGACGAGAACACCACCTTCGTTGATGAAATGATTGTAGGCGCCATTGATGATGATAACATCCACTGCCTGTATCGGCGCACGCAGTATCAGGACGGAAGGGCGCTTCCTTATCCGTCCATGAATCTGGAGCTCAGGAAGCAGGAAAAGGCGCCTGTCAATTACGGGTCCTACATCTTGGGCACCTGGGAGGGCCGCGCGACCAGTGACCATTCCCAGTATGACGACGGTCAGGTGCATCGTTGGAAGTATGATGACAAATTATCCTTTACTTACTATGTGAAGGAAGGTGACAACTGGGTGCCCAGCACAAATACCTTAAACGAGTACTGCATAGACGGCCGCCTGCTCCTCACGCGTTGGGTTGACAACGGCGTCGAGTACCGCGAGTGGTGGGAAATCATGTCCCTGGACGACCAGACCATGATTTGGGGCGCCATCCGCCAGGACGAATACGGCCAGCGCTATCCGGCCTCCTTCGCCCTGACCAGAATTGAATATTGGAAAGATTAACTATAATAATTATGAAAACAAAAGCTTTATTCTTTGCACTTGTTGCCGCAATGGCACTTATTTGTACAGCCGTTTCCTGCCAGAAGCAGGGCGGTCATGGCGTTTACGGATGCTCCGTGTCCGGTGAATCCTACACGGAACTAAGAGAGCTGGCCGATGAAATGCACTCGGCCGTCAAAAGTGCCGTCGGCACTGTTTCCGAACGCAGCAGCGCCAACGATTCCAAGGCCATCAACGCTGCTCAGGCCGTTGTGGATTCCAAGAGCACCAAACCCGAAGGTAAAATTATCCTGTACTTTGCCCCCAGCACGCAGATCGGTGAACCCGACGCTGAGAAGATTATCTTAAAGACCTGGCAATTCTAAGCCAGACTATAGGACTACACACGACCCGATGCAATGCCATAACCGCTTATGATGTAACTATTTGCAAGGCGGCTTGCTGTAGGAGTCACCACCAAAAATCGCTAAGTCGTGAAAAATCACATACTTAGCGATTTTTCTTTTTATATTTGCCCCACGGTTGCCCCACGGATTGAAAGCAATACTCAAGCACTTTAGTCTGATTCTCTATTGAATCTTGCTATTCGCTCATTGACTATTCTTAAGTAGTAGCGCTTCAACTTCTCGCTTAGAAAACTCCTACCAACAAGTGTAATGGCAGACTCTGGCAGTTGCGTATACTTATCGAGTATCTTGCCCGCACGAGATTTCACCAGACCGATGCAATCTCCGAACCGCTCAAAGTCAAGACGACAGGGATGTCCGGTTTGGGAATACACATCACTCATAAAGATATTTGGAGAAAGACCTCCATTCAGACCGAAATCGTCGCCTCGCACGTGCAAACTTGTGTTTAGAAGATCGTATGCCGGAGCAAGACGATAATCCTGTCCCTGCAGAATCAAAGAGAAATTCTTCAAGTGGTCATCGCCATTGGCGTAGATGTAGTTAAACACTACCAGTTCAAAGAACCTTTCCATATCAACCATCCATGCGGATACATTCTTCCGGATGGCTATGGCGATATCCTCATAACAACCACTGTATTTGAATTCCTTTCCATCGTCCTGCTCGTTTCTTCCGATTACTGACGCAAAATCTTCCATAAGCATCTTTGACCCGTCTGGAAGGACATCAAATCGTTTAGTAATATATACCGCTTGTCCCTTCCTGGAAAAACATAAGCCGTTTGCCGCTGTCTGTATTCCATACACCTGTGCTGCGATTTGCATAGTAAGATTCTCATTCGCAGGAATCTGCTTACGCTCCCGGAGTGTTTCATCCCAAGGTGCGGGCTTCAAAATGTAAGTGGACTGCTCATCTTCCTTAGCGATACGGATGCTGCCCCTCTCTATGACAGCAGGAAACTTCTCTTGAACACCGGAAACGGAAATCCTGTGCATGGCTTCTACAATTTCCGGCTTGTTATGAAGTCCGTCAATATCAAAGTCTAATTGATGGCTCACCTTATGGCCATCAAATAACGCACGCGCGGCCTTCGGGCTATATGTAGAGAAGCCCTCCTCAAGACAGGAAGGGCAATGTTTGATATCAATCATTTAGCTGTCGTTTTAATCTGTACTCCTCCTATGAAATCTTTTCCGGCCATAGCGGCAAGAATACCGAACAAATCGTTTTCATCAATCCGATATGTCCTGCAAATCACTTTGCGGTTAGCTCCTTCTGGAAGCATATTTGCGAAGAAAGGAAATAGAGAGGATGATTCATATGAAGCATTATTTTTGGACAATGATACGGATATCGATGGGGCATCAGACGAAAGATAAACCGGATCATACTTGAAAGAATAACCCTTACCAGGATGCATCTCTGTCAACACCCCGGCCTTCCGGTCATTCACATATACATTTACTTGTCTCATTGTCTATAGAATCATACTGTCTGACGAACCTTAAACTCGATCTCCATTCCAAGGACTTCCATAATTTTTGAAACAGTCGCCATAGACGGATTTCCTTTTCCGCGCTCAATATCTTTAATTGTTGCGAGTCCAATTCCAGCCATCTCTGCAAGATCTTGCTGCGAGATAGCAAGCGTTTTCCTTCGATTCTTTATTACTTCTGAAAGACTCATAAGTCTAATAAAATATACTTTTGGCGCAAATATATGCAATTATTATTTAAAGCGCAAGAAAAAGTCCAATAAAATATACTTTTGTTGCACCAAGTCGGATAATAATGCCATTATTGCAAAAATGGAACAACATATCAGACTATTTTGCTACGGAGAATTAGTTTAAGATAAAAACACTACACCAAAAACTACCTATAAACTACACCAAAAACTACCTATAAACTACCAGATAAATGCTTTATGTTATTGCATCACAATCTCATATGATTGCAAAGTATCTCTGTAGGAGTCACTTCAAAACCCCTTCTGGAGCATCCGCATGGAAGTCTCTATTGATTACATTAGGAGCTATCTTTCCAATGCTGCCTTGATGAAGGCCGTAAAGATGGGCTGGGGCTGCTCCGGCGTGCTCTTGAACTCAGGATGGAACTGGGTGCCGATGAAGAACGGATGGCCGGGAATCCTTTACGCAAGCGTGCCTGGAGAAGCTTTGCCAGGGATGCAGCTTTTGTTATTTTCGTGACGAAAAACAGATTATGAAAAGTATCCACATAATTATCATCGGCTTTTTATATTTGCCCCACGAAATAGAATTCCATACACTTGCGCAATAATCTAAAGAATTGCCTATCTTAGCACCATGAACGACAATAGAGAAATGTGGCTCGACTGGCTGCGGGTGACGGCCTGCTTTCTGGTGATGGCGACCCATTGCTGCGAGCCCTTTTATCTTGGCGGCGAAGGCTCGCTGATACTCACAAAGTATGATGCTATCTGGGTTTCTATTCTCAATGTGATTGTGATTCCGCGCGCGTGCGTGGCGCTGTTTGTATTCGCTTCTTCATATTTGCAGTTCCCTCTGCATTATTCTACCGGCGAATTCTTTAGAAAACGGGTAGTCCGCATCCTCCCTCCATTTGTTTTCTGGACTGTGGTTTATGCCCTTGCATGGGGCGATCCCGTGCAGAACTTCAAAGACGTCCTGCTCAACTTCAACTATGCTGCAGGGCATCTTTGGTTCGTGTATATGCTCGTAGGCCTGTACCTGATTATGCCTCTGCTGTCTCCCTGGGCAGAGAAAGTGGGCAAACGCGAGCTCCAGGTGTATCTTGCCATCTGGCTATTCACGACGATTATACCCTTTATACGCCAGTGGGCAGGTGGTGCGCCTCCTGTTATTTATGGCCCTTCGGGTATCCCCAATGCGGCTAAGTTCCCCTTATGGGGCGAGGCCAGCTGGAATACCTATGGCCTGTTTTACTATCTCAGCGGCTTCGTTGGCTATATGCTTCTCGGGCTCTACTTCCGTAAGTTTGTGGGGCGGCTCAGCTGGGGCAGGACGCTCGCTATTGCGCTGCCGTGCTTCGTTATAGGATTTAGTATCTGCTGCGGCGGCTTCCTTTCTCGCGTGTGGGCAGATTGCGGCGGGCAGTTCCCAATCGAGGGCCCTGTGGGGCTTGCCGCGTTATGGGAGGGCCCATGGCTCAACGATACAATAGGAGTGGCGCTGATGGTCATAGCATACGTGTTGATATTCCGTAAGATAGAGCACGGCGGACGTTTCTACGAGAAAGTGCTGCTTCCCATCTCCAAGGTGAGCTATGGCATGTACCTCTGCCACCTCCTTATCCTCGGCGCCGTCTCTGCATGGATGCGCAGTGCTCTTGGACTCGGGGCCGAAGGTGAGCTGGGAATATGGACCACCCCTGTGCAGATTGTCTGCAGCACCGTAATCTCGTTCACGCTGACGGCTCTTGCCTCCTGCCTGATTCAGCGCATCCCGCGAGTAGGGAAGTGGATTGTCGGGTAGTACCTCTAGTCTGTATGCAGGTAAGGATTCTCCTTCCATTCTCCGCCACGGAAACGGTGCATCTCTTCTAGCAGGAAGTCCCAGCGCAGGGCGTCGCGGCTGTCGGGGAAGAACTCGTTGTATCCCACTACATAGTTGAGTCGCTTGGGCCATACGGCCGGGCTGCAGAACACGTAGTCCATGCGCGCGGTGTGGTTGCTCTTGACGGCCGTGTCTGTAAGGGTGATTCCGATGCAGTATTTGCTCACTCTTATGTTGCTACGGGCGTCTGTATTCCATTCCTTGATGAGCAAGTTTTTTTTATCTATCTTCTGTTGCTCCTGCGCATCCAGTGAGGGAGCGAGCAACACCAGTGCAGCTAAAAGAATAATTACGCGCTTCATAATGCAAAAAGTTTATTGCTAATAAACGCAATAACCCCGCCACTCCAAAAATGATTCAGTGAACGCATATATTTTTTCAGTTAACTTGGTTTTGCTTTGCTCCGAAATGGTTATTTTTGCGGATATGAAGCTTATCAGAGCAGAAGAACACAGAGAAAACCGCCTGTACGCTTTCGCATGGATGGCAGTCTTCCTTTTCCTCGCTGCAAGAATTGCAGTAGAGTGTTTCGTGCGCGGTGAGAGTGCTATAGATTTCCGGGGCATTTTGTCTTCCTGGGTCCAGGTCGTGCCATTCTTAATCCTTTTCTTGCTGCATAACTATATCGTGGCTCCGGTTTTTGTGTACAAAAAGAACCCGGGGCTCTATACCGTTCTGACGCTGTTGATGCTGGCATTGTTTGCGGTATGGATTCTGGTTTTCTCTGAGGGGCCGGAGCCGGGAATGGTTCCTCCCGAACCCTCCGGCGACTGGGATATGGACGGTATGCCGCCTGGGGATGGGCGCTGGGGCAGACCTATGCATCCCAATGTGCTGAGAGTGCTCGTCGGGATTCTGTTGGTAGGCGGCAATCTGGGCTTTAAAGTGTTCTTCCACACAGAAAAAGAGAGACAGGATATGGTGAGGCTCGAAAAAGAGAATCTGAAGTACCAGCTGGAGAGCCTGCGCTACCAAATCAACCCGCATTTCTTCATGAACACGCTCAATAATATTCATGCGCTGGTGGATCTGGATCCGGAGAAGGCAAAAGAGAGCATCGTAGAACTCAGTAAGCTGATGCGGCATGTGCTGTACGATTCAGACAAAGCCACTATCCCTCTGTCGCAGGAACTGGATTTTCTGGAGAACTACATAGCGCTAATGCGTATCCGCTTCCCGGAAGACGTGGATATTGTGTATGAGCGGCCTGTCGGTTGCGAAGATGCTGAAGTGCCGCCACTTACATTCTCTTCTTTTGTAGAGAATGCTTTCAAGCACGGTATGAGCTACGAACGGAAGAGCTTCGTGCATATCCGTGTCTCGCTCGACGGCGGCAAGGTGATTTTCCGCTGCCGCAATAGTCGCTCTCCTCAACACGACGGCTCTGGCAAGGGGGTGGGAATAGAGAATTCACGGCAGCGTTTCGGGCTTTTGTACGGAGACAATTATACCCTGCATATCGATGAATCCCCGGAGGAATATGAGCTCCTGCTCGTTATCCCTGCAACGCCCAGTAAAAGAGTATGATAAGAGTTATTGCCGTAGATGACGAGCCCCTCGCGCTCAAACAGTTGGAATCGTATATATCCAAGGTTCCCTTCTTCCAGCTGGTTGCATCTTGCCGTAGCGCCCTGGAAGCTCGCGCTGTGTTGGAAGATAAGCTCGTAGATGCTATGTTCATGGATATCAATATGCCGGATTTGTCCGGCATGGAGTTCGTCCGCATGCTGGCTAATCCTCCATTGACCGTGTTTACAACCGCTTACTCCGAGTATGCGATAGAGGGTTTCAAGGTAGATGCAGTAGACTATCTGCTCAAACCTTTCGGCCTTGCCGACTTTCTTAAGACGGCAGATCGTCTTAAGTCCCGTTACGAGGCCCTAACGTCACGGTCTTCCGGTGCTGTTAGTTCGGAGCCGGTAGATGATGCGCTGTTCTTTCGCACCGATTATAAATCCGTGCGCGTGCGTATAGATGAAATCCGTTACGTAGAGAGCATGAGCGAATACATAAAAGTTTATACAGACGGCAATCCAAATCCTTTGGTAGTCCTTCTCGGACTCAAGCATTTGATTGAAAAACTGCCTCAGGAGCGTTTTTTGCGTATACATCGTTCGTACATTGTGCCTCTCGCCCGTATTCGCGAAGTAGGGAAGTCGGAAGTTACGATGGATGATGGTACCGTGCTCCCTGTAGGCGATATGTATCGCCAGGGATTGAAAGATTATTTAGGAAAACACAGCTTCGAATGAAAAGAATAGCCGTATTTGCCGTCGCTGCACTAATCTGTGCCAACCTGAGCGCTCAGAGCGGGCCGCAGCTATATAATTCCAGCTTCGATACCTGGTCGAAGTCTGGCGGGGCGTGGTATCTTTATCCTAAGAATGCCCCGGCGTCCCAGCGTGTGTGGGATACTCCTAATCCCGGCACGAGGATAGTGGGTGTAAACCTGGTGACTCCTGAGTATAAGCATGTTGCCGTTCAGGGCCCGGGCAAGGCAGCAGCCCGTTTGGAGAGCCGTAAAGTGGCATGGGCGTTCGTTGGAGGGAACCTCTATAATGGCCATTATGTCCGGGCCGTAGAGCTGAAAGGCGTAGAGACGGAACTCGGCGCGCCATTCAGTGGCCGTCCCAAAAGCCTCAAGGGATTTTACCACTATACCCCCAAGATAATCAACTACACCAAAGACCCGTCGGAGAGAATGCTGGGGAAGATGGATGAAGGACTGATTGAAGTATTGCTTATGGACTGGGATAAACCCCTGAAGCAAGTGAGCCATAAAGACGGATTCATCGACCCTGTGAATGACCCGCATATTGTTGCCAGGGCGTACATCATACTCGACAAGGCCACAGCCGGATATGTTCCTTTTGAGGCTCCGTTCGTGTACAAGAACGGAAAGACTCCTCATTATGCTTCATTTGCCGTTACTGCCAGCCGCTTCGCCGACATCCAGACTGGGGCTGTCGGCAGCGTCCTGTATATAGACGAATTCGAGTTTGCTTATTAAATCGGTTCGTTCGCTGAGTACTTTCCAGAGTGGCCCGCGCTTTGTTTATGTTGTCATCGAATCATTAAAAAAACAAAGCGCCATGAAACAACAAACCTACCACAAACCCGACATCGCCATCCCTGGCGTCATGCTGGAGCAGCTGCTTTGTTCCAGCGATTTATCCGGCTCCATAGAGAGCTTTGACGATCTTGTTGAATATGAATGGTAATAAAACAGTTAGTATTATGAAGGCGATATTAAGAGGATTTGCAGCAGCTACATTGGTTCTTTTTGCGGCCGGCTGCGTTCAAGACAAAATCGACGTTGATGTTACGACTGACGACAATGGCTCCCAGACTGGAGGACTGAGTTATGCCTGCCTCCAGGCTTACTTTGAAAGTATTGACACCAAGGTATCTGTGAGCGACGGTAATCTCACCCCTTCTTGGGCAGAGAGCGACGAAATTGCTGTTTTTGATGATGGCAAGCGCGTTTTTAAGATAAAGGAATACAGTGGAAACAGCGCGGTTTTCGAGGGTAATTTGAATAGCGAATACACCGGAAACCTATATGCTTCTTATCCCTATGCAGCTGTTTCCGCCAGGAACGGCAGTGAAGTTTCGCTGGTCTTGCCTTCTTCCCAGAAAGTATCAGCTTCGGTGTCCGTTGATAAAGATGCCCTGCTGTCGGTAGCAGAATGCAGCGACAAGACGAATCTTCAGTTCCGCAACGTGACTGGTCTCGTTCGTCTGCAAATAGTGGCAGACAACGTGGTCTCTATAAAGCTCGAGGGAAATAATTCCGAACTGCTTGCCGGTACCGTTACGGCTTCTTTTGCAAGCGGCGAGCTCAGCGGCGGTGGCTCTTCGTCTTCCGTTACGCTTAGCGCATCGAGCGGCGGCGCTATCCCTGCCGGAGTGTATTTCCTGGTTGTCGCTCCTGTGGAGCTCAGCAAGGGTCTTACTCTCACACTCACAGACACTGAGGGCAAAGTTGCAGTAAAGAGCAGCGATGCTGCCGCCCAGGTCGTGCGCTCCGGCGGGATAGACCTCGGCGACGTAACTACTGGCCTTGAATGGAATACCCCCGAAGAGGATGATGAGGACCTTGGCGGCGGAGTTATTGAGTCCGACGATGTGGATCCGGACGACGACGATATCGTGAGCAATACGACTTTCGACTATACCGTGCGCGTGGTATTCTCCGAGTCGGGCGATGCTGTTGTGAAGAATGCCTCTGCGCTTGGCGTGACCATCAACGGCAACGACGTTACCATCAACAACTCTACTAAGAGCACCATTATCTACGAGCTTTCCGGCAGTACTTCCGACGGTTTCTTCAAGCTGTACAGCACCAAGAAGCAGGCCATCGTTCTGAATCGCGTAAGCATCACCAACAAGAACGGCGCTGCAATCAACAACCAGAGCAAGAAGCGCACTTTCGTGGTTGTAAAGGGAACGAACAGTCTTGCAGACGGCGCCAGTTATACCGACACTCCCGCCGAGGAGGACGAGAAGGCGGTGCTCTTCAGCGAGGGACAGCTGGTCTTCAGCGGCGGCGGTCTGCTCAACGTAACGGCTACCGGCAAGGCCGGCATCAGTTCCGACGATTACGTACGCTTTATGTCCAACCCTACCGTGAAGGTGAATTCGTCTGCCGGACACGGTGTGAGGGGCAAAGATTACATTCTAGTGTCTAACGGAAGCATAGAGGCTGCGGTGAGCGCTGCCACCAAGAAGGGCTTCACATCCGATTCCCTGGTGGTGTTCAACGGTGGCTCCACGACGCTGAACGTCACAGGCGCATCGGCCTACGACACCGAGGACGCGGAGTTCAAGAACGCTGCAGGAGTCAAGGCCGACAAGGGCGTGCTGATCAATGGCGGCTCCCTGAACGTTACCTGCACCGGCGGCGGCGCAAGGGGAGTGAGCAGCGACGAGCATGTAAGCATCGCCGGCGGCACTACCACCATAACCATGAGCGGGGGAGTCGTGTACGACAGCGTGGGCAAAGACTATAAGGGTGCGGATGGCATCAAGGCCGACAACTACTTTACTATGTCTTCCGGCACGCTCACCATCAAGAACAGCGGCAACGGCGGCAAGGGAATACGCGCCGGCGACTACGATTACGACAGCGTAAACCACACTGTGGCCGACAGCCGCATCAGCGGAGGTACAATCAACATCACGACCACCGGCAAAGAGTCTAACGACGTGTCCTGCAAGGCCGTCAAGATTGGCTGGGTGACAAAGAGCGGCAGCGGCGACCGCGCAAAGGTAACCGCAAATGCCGGCAATCTGATTATCGAAGGCGGCAGCCTGGTGCTCAGTTGCTCCGGAGCTGAATGCCTTGAGACCAAGGGCAATCTTACGATAAACGGCGGCCAGGTTTATGCCACTTCATCTGCAGACGACGCAATCAACAGCCAGGGCGAGATAAATGTCAACGGTGGTTATGTGTATGCGTACTCTTCGCAGAACGATGCCATCGACGCAAATCACGACCTCAAACTCTCTGGTGGATATGTACTTGCTATCACTACAAAGGGCAGCCCCGAGGTGGCACTGGATGCCAACACCGAAGACCGCTACAAACTCTACATCAACAGTGGAGCAACAGTTGTGGCTTATGGAGGGTTGGAGAGTGGATATTCAGCTTCGCAGACCGTGAAGACCATGAGCTGCACGGCAGGCTCCTGGAATGCACTCTATGGCGGAAGCAAGTACCTTTGCGCATTCAAACTGCCTTCTGGAATAAGCAGCGTTGTAGTTTCTGCACCCTCACTGTCTTCCGGTTACAAGGGAGTAAGCGTAAGCGGCACTACCTATTGCAACGGAATCTGGGCCACCTCCGGCATTTCAGGCGGCAGTTCGGTATCTCTCGGCACCTACAGCGGCGGTGGGTCCGGCGGCGGCCCCGGCGGACGCTGGTGATCGGTTGTCAAATGTCTTTCGTTCTAGACCTGCCGAATGGGTCGTTAACAAGGGGTGCTGAATCAGCCGTCGAATGCAAGTTGTTAAGCACCAGTGTTTTACGCAAAATCGCCCGGGCGTTTTCACCCGGGCGATTTTGCGTAAGTGACTGGTGTAATGGCAGTTACATTCGACGGGCCATTACCGCTATCGCAGATCGGCGAGCTCGTAAATTAGGCGTTCGGTCTTCTCCCAGCCGAGGCAAGGGTCGGTGATGGAGCAGCCGTAGATGTGGTCTCCGGACTTCTGGGAGCCATCCTCTATGTAAGACTCAATCATCAGGCCCTTCACGAGCTTGCCCACCATATCGCATTCGCGAGCGCTGTGCAATACTTCCTTGGCAATGCGTCCCTGCTCCAGATGCTTCTTACCGGAGTTGGAGTGGTTGCAGTCTACAATCACTGCAGGATTTGCGTACTGCCCGGCGGCGTACAGGTCGGAGAGGTGGCGAAGATCCTCGTAGTGATAGTTGGGATGGCTGGTGCCATGATTGTCTACGTAGCCGCGCATAATGGCGTGGGCGTAAGGATTACCCTCGCTGGTAACATCCCAGTTGCGGTAGATAAATGAGTGCGAGTGTTGCGCCGCGTTGATGGAATTCATCATCACGCTGAGGTCTCCGCCGGTAGGGTTCTTCATGCCCACGGGGATGTCTATGCCGCTGGCTACCAGCCTGTGCTGCTGGTTTTCAACGCTGCGTGCACCTACGGCTACGTAAGACAGCAGGTCGGAGAGGAACTGGTGATTCTCCGGATAAAGCATTTCATCGGCGCATGAAAAACCGGTCTGTTCCAGGGCTTTAAGATGCAACTTGCGAATAGACACGAGGCCCTTGAACAAGTCGGGGTCGGCAATTGGGTCGGGCTGATGCAGCATGCCCTTGTAACCGGCGCCGGTAGTGCGGGGCTTATTGGTATAGATGCGGGGCACAATAACTATTTTGTCGGCCACCTTCTCCTGCACGGGGCGCAGCCGTGAAATATAGTCGAGTACGGAGTCCTCGCGATCGGCCGAGCAAGGCCCGATAATGAGCAGGAGCTTGTCTGAGCTGCCGTCAAGCACTGCTTTTACAGCTTTATCGTTTTCTGCCTTCTGCGCTTCTGCGGCAGGCGAGACTGAGTACATCCTTTTAAGTTCCTGCGGGCTGAAGAGCTCGCGGTTGAATCTCATGTTCATTATTTGTCGAAATAGGTTCTACGTTCGGTGGAGAGGCGCATCATGCGGCGCAGCGCCTCGCTGTCTCCGGTGGCGATGGCGCTCTTGAGTTCGTCCATCTTTGCCTGGAAAAGGTCTATCTGCGAGAGTAACTCTTCGCGGTTCAGCAAGAAGAGCTCGCTCCACATTTCATCGTTTATTTTGGCAATGCGGGTAAGGTCGCGGAAGGAGTCGCCGGTGTAGGCCGACATGTGCTCTACGTCCTTGCAGGTCATCAGGGCTACGGCTATGCAGTGCGTGAGCTGGCTCAGGAAGCCGATCATCTCGTCGTGACGCTCTGGAGAGAGCCGGGAGATGCGTGCAAATCCGAGGGCCTGCCCGAGCTGCTCTATCTCGCAGATGGCCTCCTCGCTGTTGGCGTCGGTGGGTGTGACTATGAAGTTCGCTCCCTTGAATATTTCACAGTTGGCATTGCGAATTCCATAAACTTCGCGGCCGGCCATGGGGTGTGCGCCTACAAACTCCAGCTCCGGGCGCAGGATCTTCTGCACCTCGTAAACCACGCTGCACTTTACTCCGGTAACGTCTGTAAGCAGTGCTTGCGGCTTGATAAATTGCTGATAATCAGTTATCCACTGGAGAAATACGTGGGGATACAGCGCGAAGACCAGCAGGTCGTAGGCTCCTACGAATTCTGCCGTGGGGGTTGTGGTGCCGGCGTCGATGATGCCGTACTGCAGGGCGTAATCTATGGTGTCTCCTGAGCGGCTCACGGCGCCCACATGGTAGCCCTTGCGTTTAAGCGCCTGGGCGTAGCTTCCGCCAATAAGGCCGAGTCCTACTATGAGTATCTTTTTGTCTTTACTCAGCATAGCTTTTCTAGTTCTGCCAACGTCCGCTCCAGCGGGCCGTTGTTGTCTATTACCATCTCTGCTGCTTTGAGGTATGCAGGCAGCCTGCGTTCATACATAGCTTGAAGGGCCGCGCGGTCGCTAGAGAGCGGGCGGTCCGGTGTGGGCTGCAGCAGCTGCAAGTCTCTCTGGAGCAGGCAGATAATGCCGTTGTGACGCAGCAGGCGTACGTTCTCCTGCCTCAGCACTGCGCCGCCTCCTGTGGCGAAAATTGCCGACTGCTCGGCAGCTACCGATTCTATTGCTGCTGTCTCTCTTGCGCGGAATCCTTCCTCGCCCTCGCGCGCGAAAATCTCCGGTATTTCCATATCGGCCTGAGTAGCAATTACTTCGTCTATGTCTATGAAGCGCCTGCCGTTGCGCTCTGCTAGCGCGCGTCCAACGGTACTTTTGCCGCTGGATGGCATGCCGCAGAGAACGATGTTCCTTTTGCTGCGCAGTATGCGGGAGTAGATTTGCTCCGAACTCTCGGCCGGATAATCGCGAGAGTCAAAGAGCTCACGTGCGCGAACCGCCTGGACAACAAGCATATAGAGACCTCCTTCAGCGGGGATGCTACGCTCCTGGGCATCAAGCACCAGGTGCGTCCGTATTGGATTGTAGATGCAGTCCAGGACTCCGCGAAGGCGTGGGAGTGCATCTAGCAGCACTGGGCTGTCTTTCCAGTTAGGGTACATCCCGACGGGCGTTGCGTTGACGAGTACTTCGCAGTCGCTCCAGAGTTCCGAGCGCTGGATGGGAACCTGCTCCTGGCTGCGGACAGTCCGAACTACGTAGCAGACTGATGCCGCGCCCATGTCTCGCGCTGCGGCTGCAACTGCATTTGCCGCTCCGCCGGAACCGAGTATCGCAACTTTGGCTCCGGAGAAATCAATTCCGGCGTGTTTTGCGAGGGCGATGAATCCGTCGTAGTCGGTATTATGCCCAGTGAGCGCGCCGCCATAGTTCACTATAGCATTCACGGCTCCGGTCTTAAGGGCAGACGGGGCCAGCTCATCCAGCAGCTGCATAACAGACTTCTTGTACGGAATGGTTACGTTGATGCCCCGGAACTCTCTGGCCTTGAGGAAGTTTGCGAGTTCTTCCGGCCTAAGCTCCTGCAGAGTGTAAGGCTCCGGGCTCAGCATTCCGTGAATCTCTTTGGAGAAGCTGTGCCCCAGGTGTTCGCCTATGAGTCCGAATTCCATTATCTGAGGTAATCTGTGCCGAAGCGTAGAGACAGTAAGTCGCAGAGTACTATTGCGGTAAGGCTGCTGGCCACGATGCAGACACGCCTTACGATTGCAGGGTCGTGGCGGCCTTTCAGTTCCAGTGTGGCGGCCTCTCCGTTGCTCAGGTCTATGGTCTGCTGGGCCTGCGCTATAGAGGGCGTGGGTTTCACTACCGAGTTGAATATCAACGGCATACCGTTGGAGATGCCACCGTTGATACCGCCGCTGTGATTACTGAGTGTGCGTACTTTACCGTCCTGCGTGCAGAAGCTGTCGTTGGCCTGCGAGCCGCGCATGCCGGCCAGTGCAAATCCGCTGCCGAATTCTATTCCCTTGATGCCGCCGATAGACAGCATGGCGTTGGCGAGGCGGCCGTCGAGCGAGTCGAACCATGGTTCGCCGACTCCTGCGGGAAGGCCGCAGACTGCGGTTTGGATTACACCTCCTACCGAGTCGCCCTGCGCTTTGGCCTCCAGGATGCGGGCCTCCATAGCTTCACGAACGTCGCTCAGGACCGGGAAGTCGAGGGCGGCCACTTTGCGTACCTGAGCTGCCGTGAGTTCGGGGTCAGCCGAATCGAAGCTGCTGTCTTGAACTCCGGCGCAGCTGAGTATGTGTGTGCCAATGCTTATGCCTTTGCGGCTCAGGGCGTCGATGGCTATTGCTCCTGCCGCTACTATTCCTACCGTTATGCGGCCGCTGAAGTGGCCTCCGCCGCGCCAGTCTTCGTAACCGCCGTATTTGATGTGTGCGGTGTAATCGGCGTGAGAAGGACGTGCGAGACTGTGTGTGGCCTCGTAGTCGGCGCTGCGGGTGTTGACATTGGGAATGAGTATGGTGATGGGGGCGCCGGTGGAGAGTCCGTTGAATGTTCCGCTAAGGATGCGGAAGGCGTCGCTCTCGCGTCGGGCGGTGTCTGTGGGGCCCTGCGGGCGGCGCAGTGCGAGTTGCCGGGTGATGAAGTCTTCGTTTACCGGGATGCCTGGGGCCATGCCGTCGAGTACCGCTACTATGGCTTCGCCGTGGGATTCGCCTGCGAGCGTGAGGATTACGTTTGTGCCTATGGTGTTTCTCATTGTTTGCGTGCTTGGATTATGGTTCTGAGTTCTTCCGGTCCGGCTTCTTGGAAGCGAAAGCTGCCTATTTCGTTTACTCTTACTAGCTTCACTTTGCCGCCTTTCATTTTCTTGTCGTGGAGGGCGTAGGTCAGCAGGTCTTCCGTTCTGAAGTTGTCTTCTGTCGGAAGTCCGTATTTCTGCAGCAGCTTCTCTATTCTTTCTTTTGCTTCGCCTTCTGCCATGTACAGCATTCCCACTGCCACCGCCTCTCCGTGATAGAACTCTGCCGGCCTTGTCTTTTCAGGCGCTGCTGGTTTTACTCCGCAGCTGCGGGGGATAGTAGTCGCCAGACGATTGGACGCGCCCTCCAGGGCGTG
>CAMKAJ010000038.1 GCA_946410455.1 uncultured Bacteroidales bacterium | reverse complement strand
GCACCGCTGCGCTCCAGGAGAATTCCTTTAGCCCCTCGCCTCAAGCCCCTCCGACTGTCTCCGCCCCTTCGTCTCGCGGCGGCTGCGGGCACGCCGACTGCGGCGAGCAACACCAGCATGGCGGGCTCTCCTCGCCGGCGGCCAGCTGCCGGGGAGTCTGCCGAAGATATAAGTTGCCGCCTTTTGTTAGCTGTCGGAATTCCGCCTTGGCGCCCGGCGGCCTGATACAAAGGCCGCCAGCCGCGACCTTAATCTGATCCTTTCCAGATACCGTTCCTACCCCCGCAGCAACATTGGACAGTGGGAGCAGAAAAGCCGGATTTCGTTCCTACCCCCACAACAACTCGGGACGGCTGGTGCAGAAAAACCGGATACCGTTCCTACCCCCCATAACAACTTGGGACGGCTGGTGCAGAAAAGCCGGATACCGTTCCTACCCCCACAACAACTTGGGACGGCTGGTGCAGAAACGCCGGATACCGTTCTTACCCCCGCAACAACTTGGGACGGCTGGCGCAGAAACGCCGGATATAGTTCCCCGTCACGCATCTACGACACGGCCTACTTGGCGCGCAACTCAACATCAATCAAGTGGTTACAGCTTTTGCCTGCATCAAAATCAATGCGGGCAAAATCGATAAAGCTATGAGGCTCAACAACTTAGGCGCCAGGTGCGATGTAATGTGGTGATGGGACAAGAAAAAGCCCCGGGGCGTAAACCTCGAGGCTTTTACAAAACAATTCTGGAGTAAATTACTTCGTGATGACGCGGGCCATCTCGAGAACCTTGTTGCTGTAACCCCACTCATTGTCGTACCAGGCGCAAACCTTTACGAAAGTAGGATCGAGCTGGATACCGGCCTTCTCATCGAAGATGGAAGTGCGGGGATCGTTGCGGAAGTCGGTAGCAACAACTGCGTCGGAAGTGTAACCGAGAACACCCTTGAGCTCACCCTCGGATGCGGCCTTCATAGCAGCGCAGATTTCCTCGTAAGCAGCGGGCTTTGCAAGCTCCACGGTGAGGTCTACGAAGCTCACGTCGGAGGTAGGAACGCGGAGGCTCATACCGGTAAGCTTACCGTTGAGCTCGGGGAGAACCTTACCGACAGCCTTAGCAGCACCGGTAGAAGAAGGGATGATGTTCTCGAGGATACCGCGGCCGCCTCTCCAGTCCTTCTTTGAAGGGCCGTCAACGGTCTTCTGGGTAGCAGTAGCAGCGTGAACGGTGGTCATGAGGCCACGGACAACACCGAACTTGTCGTTGAGCACCTTGGTGATAGGAGCAAGGCAGTTGGTGGTGCAGGAAGCGTTGGAAATGATATCCTGACCAGCGTAGGTCTCGTGGTTTACACCATAGACGAACATAGGGGTAGCATCTTTGGAAGGAGCGGACATAATGACCTTCTTTGCACCAGCCTCGATGTGCTTGCGAGCCTTCTCGTCGGTGAGGAAGAGACCGGTGGACTCAACCACGACCTCTGCGCCAACCTCGTTCCACTTGAGGTTTGCAGGATCCATCTCTGCAGTGAGGCGAATCTTCTTGCCGTTGACAATCAAAGTGTTGCCCTCTACGGAAACCTCACCCTTGAATGCACCGTGTACAGAATCGTACTTGAGCATGTAAGCGAGATAATCAGGATCGAGAAGATCGTTGATACCTACAACCTCGATGTCGTTAGGGAAATTCTCAACTGCAGCACGGAAAACCATACGGCCGATACGGCCAAATCCGTTAATACCAAGTTTTACCATTTTTGTGTTTATAAAAGTTTAACAATAATAATATCCTAAAAGGCGGCGCAAATTTACCAAAAAAATACGTAAAATCCTTATATTTGCACAAAAAAGATGAGGGTTCTTCTCACAAATGACGACGGTTACAAAGCCAAGGGCATACAGAGCCTTATAAAAGTTCTCCAGCCCCTCGGCGAGCTCACGATAGTCGCCCCTAAAACGGCCCAAAGCGGAATGTCCATGGCGGTTTCTATGGGCTACAAGCCGCTGGCCGTAAAGCATATAGAAACGCTCCCCGGGCAAGACTGGTGGTACTTGGACGGAACTCCAGCCAGCTGCGTAAAATTCGGCATAGACAATATCCTCTATCCGGAGAAACCGGACCTCGTAGTGTGCGGTACCAACCACGGCCATAATGCAGCTACCGCCTCCTGCTATTCGGGCACTGTAGGCGCTGCAGCAGAAGGCGCTATAAACGGAATCAAGTCCATCGCCGTGAGCCTGGACGACTTCAGTCATGACGCCGATTTCTCGGCAGTAGAAGAACTCCTCCCCGGAATACTCCGCAAGCTCCTTCCGGCAATGTCCGGCAAATTCGGAACTTACTACAATATCAACTTCCCCAAGCTCCCCGCAAAAGACATAAAGGGCGTACGCATCGGCCAGATGGGCATAGTGCACTGGGAGAAGGAATACGTGGCCTACGGCCCGGAGTTCCTGGAGTCGCGCAGGCACACCCCGAGCAAAGCTGACATCAATTACGTACAAGAAGCAGAAGCCGGCGAGGAACTCTACGTGATGGCAGGAGACATTGTAGAGAATCCCGGCAACACTCCCGAGTCGGACCACCGTCTCCTTGCCGAAGGCTACATCACAATAACCCCGCTCAAGCTGGACAACACCGATTACAGCGAACTGGAAAGCCTATGCGCTACTATCTGATAGCAGGGGAGGCCTCGGGCGACCTGCACGGCAGCAATCTAATTAAAGGTCTCAAGACTCAGGACCCGGAAGCCGAATTCCGCTTCTGGGGCGGCGACCTTATGAGCGCGGCTGCGGGCGGCATAAAGCCGGTTGTGCACTACAAAGAGGGAGCCGTGATGGGAATAGCCGAAGTGCTGCTCAAGGCAGGACAGCTGAGCGCGAATATCCGCCGCTGCAAAAAAGATGTAGCCGAATGGAAGCCGGATGCCGTAATCCTCATAGATTATCCGGGCTTCAACATGAAGATAGCGCGGTTCTGCCACGAGTCAAGAATAAAGGTCTACTACTACATAGCCCCCAAGACCTGGGCATCCCGCGAGGGGCGCAACCGCCAGCTCAAAGCCTGGGTGGACAAGCTCTTCATAGTTTTCCCTTTCGAGATACCGTATTTCACGCAGAAAGGCATCCCCTTCATCTACAAGGGCAATCCGCTGATCGATGCGGTTGACGCTCACGAGTACAAGCGCCCCTGCGACGAGCCCTACCTGGCTGTGCTTGCCGGTTCACGCAAGGCCGAGATAAAACGGATGATGCCGGTGTGCATGCAGGCGGCTGGCGAGCTGGGAGCAAAGGTAATCGTGGCCGGAGCGCCCTCTGCTACCATGGAAGATTACCTGCCATGGACACAAGGCCGGAGCAACGTAGAAGTGATCTTCGGGCGAACATACGACATACTTAAATTTGCCGATGCAGCCATTGTGAATTCCGGTACGGCATCGCTGGAGGCCGCCCTCATCGGCACGCCCCAGCTTGTCTGCTGGAGCAGCAGCACCCTTACATGGTGGGTCGCGACGCGCGTACTTAAAGTCCTGAAGCACATCAAGTTCGTGTCGCTGGGCAACTTGTGCCTGGACAAAGAGGTGTACAAGGAGCTCCTGCAACACGACTTTACAGCAAAAGCGGTCTGCAATGAAGTGCGCCGGCTCACCGGTGACGTTCAGTACAGAACCGCTATGCTTAAAGATTATGCCAGTATCCGTGAGGCCCTGGGAGGCAGCGGCGCATCTGAGGCGGTAGCAGCCGCAATGGTCGAGGAAATCAGATCCTCACGATAGCGTAAACGATATTCTTTACTATATAGACGCTCAGGATGAGCAGCACGGCCACAGACCAGTCGAGCCGGCAAATCAGCACCACAAGCAGAGCAGCCAGCACAATAAAGGCAAAAGCCAGTCGCTTGTTCTTGAGAACTTGCGGGTCGTTCTTGTGGAACTTGAACGAGAACATTGGAATCTCCGACACCAGCAGGAAGCAAAGGCACACGCTCAGCACAGGAATGAACACCGGGCCTGCGCACCATGTAGCAACGAAGCTGGCAGGGTCGCGGGCTACGAAGTAGCAAAGCGAGCCCACAAGCAGGGCGCAGCCCGGAGTGGGGAGGCCCAGGAAGCCGTCGCTCTGGCGTTCGTCTACATTGAACTTTGCCAGCCTCAGCGCGCTCGCCAGGGCAATGAGCAGCGGCACCCAGCAAACCCAGCTCTCTCCGAACATACAAGTGCGGGAGCAATTGTACAGCATCACGGAAGGCAACACGCCGAACGAGACCAGGTCGCACAGGGAATCAAGTTCCTTGCCCAGATCGGAGTACGCATCCAGGGCACGCGCTGCAAACCCGTCCAGGAAGTCGGCAAGAGAGGCCGCAAGCATGAATATGAATGCCAGGTCAGGACGGCCCTTGAAGGCGAAAACAACCCCGATGATCCCACAAAGGAGATTCATCGAGGTTATCATATCGGGAATATACTTCTTCATATATTACTTGATGCCCAGCTTAGCCTTGATATCTTTGGGAAGAGCATCCTTGTGGAGCATGACATCCATGGACTGACCCTTTACGAAGGCCTCGGTAGCATACCAGATTCCCTTGTACTTGCCGGTCTCGCCCCAGGAATTCTTGACCAGATAGTACTTCTTGCCAAACTGGTCTTTGGCGATACCGTAGATGTGCATGCCGTGGTCGTCGGTTATGGTCTTGTTGTCGAACTCCTGCTGACGGGACTCCTGAGTAGGTACGGACTCTACGATTACCTTCTGGGGAGCGGGAGCGCCTTCTGCCTTGCCTACCCAGTGCTCCTGGTCGGAACCGGCGGAGTTGGTAGCCTTAACGTCTACAAGCACGGCAAGTCCGTCGCGGGTGAAGCCGGGATGGCTCACGTCTGCGCCCCATGCAAGGGTGTAGCCATTATTGAGAGCATTGTCGATGATGGTCATGAACTCATCGATGGGCACGTTGTAGGCCTCGTCCCAGCGCCAGTTGTCGCAAATCTCGATGGCAAACTTGCTGTAGAACGGATGATGGGTAAAGCTTGTAATGGTTACGTAGTCGGCGGGATTGATCTTGAGAGCGTCGCGGTAGCTGGCTGGAGTGTATTCCTTGCCGTCTACTACGAAGGTCTCGGGGCACTTGCCCAGATACTCGTCGATAACTGCTTTGTAAGCCCTCTGCCAAGCGGTACTGAGGGTGCGGTTGGGGTTCTTGGCGACAGACTCTACGAAGGATTTGAGAACAGCGTCAAGCTCGCCCTGCACGGGAAGCTCGGTGCCGTAGTTCATTCCGGTCATAGCTGCATTGGGAACGATGCCATGGTCGCGGATTACGTCCAGCACATCGTCGGCCTCGGAGCCGGCGCCAAAGGTCAGATGGCCGTCCAGGCGCACATACTTGAGACCTCTCTCATAGTATGAATTGCTTACCACATAGAATTCTGAGAAGTCGGGGTAGGCGAGAGTATCGGTAATCTTGCCAAGACGAATAGCTTCAGACTCAAAGAAGCTGATGGCAGAAAAAGCCCAGCAGGTACCGCTGCGGTACTGGTTTTTGACAGGAGTTACGGGGTTCTCTTTGACAGTGGTGAACTGGTAGTCAGGGAATTGTATTGCAGGCTTAGGCTGAGCGAAAGCAGCTGCGGCGACAAAACCGAGCGCCATGGTAATCAATAACTTTTTCATATTCTAACTTCTTAGACTCACAAATATAATCAATTTTTCGTTCCGAATTTCGTCTCAAGAGTGGAATCGTCTATTCCGCTTTCTTTCAGTAGGGCCTTGACGGAAGAGACGGCTGCAGCCTGGTCTGCTCCCTCAGAAAGCAGGAGAGTTGCACAGAGAGCTGTCTGAATGGTACTTACCGCCCAGATATGCAGATTCTCTACATTCTGTACGCCGGGCACAGACTTGATATGCTCTTTAATCTCGTCTGCGTGAACAGAAGAGGGAACGCCGTCTATACTCATGCGGAAGCTCTCTTTGAGCACGTTCCAAATGTTTGACAATACGAAGATGGCAATGAGAATACTGATAATCGGGTCGATAACAGCCAGCCCCGTCCATTTAATAATGAAGCCGGAAATAACAACGCCTACATACACCAGAGCATCGGTAAGGGTATGGATGAACTGACCCATGGTGTTGACGTCGTGCTTGCGCTTGATGCTGAGCATGAAAGCTGCGATGCAGTTCACAAAGAAGCCCACAGCGGCGGTGATGCTGATAGCCTCGCCGTCCGGCGCAAGTTCACCGGGCTCGATTATCTTCTCTATGCTTTCCCAAATAATGGTACAGGCCACGGCCACCACCAGGATGGCATTAAAGAGGGAGATAATAACAGAGAGCTTGCGGAATCCGTAGGTATAGTTTTTACGGGCCTTGCTTGTTGAGAGCCAGAACGTTATAAGCGTAAGTGACAGGGAGAAAACATCTATGAGTTTGTGCCCTGCGTCAGACACCAGGGTAAGGGCATTGTGCCTGAATCCCATCCATGCCTCAAAGATTACGTAAGCAACTATCAGGACGATAGCAATAATATATGTATTCTTGAGATCTGCGGTGATTTTTTCTGCTCCGTGATGATGATGGTGATGATGTGCCATAAACAACAAAATTATTCGTGCAAAGATATAGTTTTTTTGTATTTTTGTAAATTCATAACAAAAGATATGCGCAGAAAACTTCTTTCCGGCTTTGCAGCTGCTCTCGCCCTGGCCTCCTGCCAGTGTCCGACTCACGGCGGCCGGGACACCATAGAACTCGTAAAGGCCCTGGCGGCAGATCCGGGCAGCCCTGAGCACACCCTGCTCGCAGGCAACGCAAAGCCCTCATCGTCAGGGGACATATATATTATCGGTACCGAAGAGGCGTGCACCTTAATCAGCTCCCGCTTTGCCGATTGCGATATTGTAGAGAACGCCCGTGGGCGCAATTGGGGCGACGGCCTCAAGGATTTTGCCGGCGAGACCTTCGCCTGCGTGCTGGACGATGCCTTCTCACCGTATCAAGAGTACGCAGCCGCCAATGGCCGGGAGGCCCTGCGCGAACATTCCGTACGCCTGGCCCTTGCCAGCCTATCGCCCAGGTGCAACGTGAGCGTATATGATCTGGAGGGGAATTACGAGAAGCGGCCCGCCAAGATGCTACTGCTCGCCGACCCCTGGATGCTGGACAGCGGCAAGTTCGACATCGATACGCTCTTTGCGCTTACATCCTGCAACGTGCCCGTGGTTTCGCCTCAGGAGCTGCTGTTCAACGCCGCGCTCGGCGGAGAGAAGAAGTACTTCAATCTGGGTATCGCATGCGACTCCCTATACCTGCAAAGCGGCATCTACAAGAGCCTGTTCGAGGCCAAGGCCAGGGAGTTCGACGTTGTGGGTGCCCGCTGCTTCCAAGCTGCATCTGCCGGCTCCGCAGGCACTCTTGCCGGTTTCCTGGATTCCTATGTGGCAGCAGGCAACACCGCCCCTCTGGATGCGGTTCTCATAGACGATTGGAACGTAGATACCGACTCGCTCAAGGTCGAAATAAGCGCCATACGCGATTTCAACCGTGAGGAGTACATGAATTACGGCAAGCTCATCAGTCCCGGTTTTACAGTATTCACATCTTCTGCCGAGACTCTTGCATACTGCTACAAGATTCTGCGGCAGAGGAGCCTGTTTACCCACATAATCGCTCAGCCCAGGCAGTGTGCCTATACAATTAAAACAGCTCCTGAATCATCTGCAGGGAGCTTCCTGATGATACCAGTAGAGAATGTTCAAAATTAGCGTCGAGCCTTCTGAAATAGAAAATCTGCCCCTCGGCTTGTTCCCGGGGGAGACAATAGTGATAGATAAGCCGGGGCTCGAATTCGAGAAAGCCATATTTTACTTGCGACGCCAGAAGATTCTGGGCTTCGACACAGAGAGCCGGCCGGTATTCTCGCCGGGGCAGCATAATAACGGAGTTGCTCTGCTCCAGCTATCCGGGCCCAAGCGCGCCTACCTTTTCCGCATGCAGGAGCTGGGCCTCAGAAGAGGGCTCCGCAGTATCCTGTCCAGCAAGAGCATAATTAAGGTAGGTGCAGCAGTGCTGGACGACATCCACGGCCTGCAAAAGTTGTACGGCTTTACCCCAGACGGATTCGTTGACTTGCAGAAGATTGCGTGGGAATGGGGGATACGGGACAAGAGCGTAAAGAAGCTTGCCGCCAACATCCTTGGCTGCAGGATTTCCAAGGCCCAGCAGCTGTCTAACTGGGAAGCCCCGCAGCTCAGCCCCTCACAAATAAACTATGCCGCCACAGATGCGTGGGTGTGCAGGGAGATGTACCTCAAGCTGCTGGAATGCGAGAAGCATCCACTGACTCCGGACGAGATGCTCTCGCCGCAAGACAGGATTGCCCACCAGGCAGCAGTTGAGCGCAAGGAGGCCAATATAGCGGCAGAGAAGGCCAGAGCCGGCACCTCCAAGCGCAAGCATCGTCGTAAAACGAGAAAGAAGAAATCAGACGCAGATGGTAAAGATAATACTGAAGAAAGGCAGGGATGAGTCCTTGCGGCGCTTTCATCCCTGGGTGTTTTCCGGGGCGATTGCGCAGATACAGGGAAATCCCGCAGAAGGCGACTTGGTAGCCGTACACGACTGCGAGGGGCGTTTTCTTGCATCGGGCCACTATCAAATCGGCTCCATAGCGGTGCGCGTACTCAGTTTCTCCGGAGACCCTCAGGCCCCCGATTTCTGGACTAATGCCATTGGAGCAGCGCTAGCCGCGCGCCTCGCAATGGGGCTCCCCAACGACGCGACCAACTGCTTCCGCCTGGTCCACGGCGAGGGCGACGGCCTTCCGGGCCTCATCATCGACTGGTACGACGGAGTCTGCGTAATGCAGGCCCACAGCGCCGGTATGTTCAGGGCCAAGAACCGCATCTGCGAAGCGCTCAAGGCCGTATTCGGCGACACACTCAAGGCAGTTTACGACAAGAGCTCCGGCACTGCCCCCTTCAAGGCAGGCCTGGAACTTATAGACGGCTATCTGTACCGCGCTCCCGGCTTCGAAGCGGGGGAGAGCACCATATTGGAGAACGGTTGCAAATTCATAGTCAACTGGGTAGAAGGCCAGAAGACCGGCTTCTTCCTCGACCAGCGCGACAACCGCGCCCTCGTTGGCAAATACGCAGCCGGGCGCAAGGTGCTCAACCTTTTCTGCTATACGGGAGGCTTCAGTCTGTATGCCCTTAGAGGCGGCGCCCTGAGCGTAGACAGCGTAGATTCATCTGCCCGGGCCATGGCAATGGTTGACAGGAACGTGTCACTGAACGCCTTCCCGGGCAAGCACAAATCGCTTTGCTGCGACGCCATAGACTACCTTGCAAAAGTAGAAGAAGGCAAGTACGACATGATGATAGTGGATCCGCCGGCATTCGCCAAGCACAGGGGAGTGCTCAAGAACGCACTCAGGGCCTACCAGCGTCTGAATGCTGCCGCCATAGACAAGGTGGCTCCCGGCGGACTGGTATTTACCTTCAGCTGCTCGCAGGTGGTAGATAAGACAGCCTTCGCCGAGTTGGTTTTCAGCGCCGCCGCGCAGACCGGCAGGAGCGTACGGATAATAGGACGCCTGTGCCAGGGCGGAGACCACCCCGTGAACATCTATCATCCTGAAGGAGAATACCTTAAAGGACTATTGCTCTACGTCGACTGATTTGTCGGCCTCTATCAGTTCCAGCAAGCGGTCTATAGCTTCGCTGTCCGGAACGTGCTTGAGCACGGGCTGGCTGCGGCGGTAGATAGACACGCGTCCTCCGCCCTCGCCCACATAGCCCCAGTCGGCATCGGCCATCTCGCCGGGCCCGTTGACTATGCAACCCATCACAGCTATCACCATGCCCTTCAGATGGGCGGTCCTGCGCTTTACCTCCTCAAAGGTACTCTCCAGATTGTACATGGTGCGGCCGCATCCGGGGCAGGCTATGTATTCTGGGCGATAGAAACGCCGACGGGCTGCCTGCATGATTTCGTCTTTGAGGTGCTCGTCAATTGCAGCCGAGGCGGGAATCTCGTCTATCTTGCGGTCGAGCAGTAGCGGGCCCCATTCGATAGCCGCATCCAGCATCTTGTCTGCAGCCGGAGCAGGGCCCTCGCAATTACTGAAGCGATGAGCCAGGTAAGAGGCTACAGGCAGTTCATTCTGAGGGTCTTCCGTGAGCGATACGCGTATAGTATCGCCAATTCCCTCCCTGAGCAGGGAAGCAATGCCGACGCAGGATTTGATACGTCCGGCCTCGCCGTTGCCGGCCTCGGTGACACCCAGATGCAGGGGGAACACATGGCCCTCTTCTTTCATGAGTTTTACGAGCTCTCGGTATGCCTGCACCATCACCACGGTATTGGAGGCCTTGAGCGAAACCACCACATTAAAGAAAGAAGCGTCGATACACATCTGCAGCCATTCCATTGCGGATTTGGCCATGGCGTATGGAGTATTGCCGTAGAGCTCGGTGATATACTTGCCCAGCGAACCGTGGTTGAGCCCTACGCGTACTGCAGTACCATGACTGCGACAGACCTCCAGGAATTCGGCGAATTTGCGCCTGGCAGTATCGTGGTCGGGATGAAAGTTTCCGGGATTGATGCGCACCTTTTCTACCACTGCAGCACATGCCATTGCAGTATCGGACGAAAAATGAATATCTGCGACAATCGGCACGGTGCAGCCCTGAGCACGAAGCCGTGCGTGAATTGCTTGGAGAGCCGGCACATCCTGCAGGCCGGGAACTGTAATGCGCACCATCTGGGCACCGGCGGCCGCAAGCCTAAGGCATTGCGCCGTGGTAGCATCTACATCGGAGGTGTGGGTGTTGCACATAGTCTGCACCACCAGCGGAGCTCCGCCGCCTATAATCAAGTCGTTACCGACTCTCACCTGCATTGTCTTCTGCCTTTCCATAAACGATTTCTTTTGCTTCCTGCCTGATTTGCCTTGTGGTCTTGCCGGTGCGCTTGGTCAGCTGTAAATAAACCCCAAGAGTAACCGAAATGTCGATGGGGTTGGCATAACGGTAATAATAGGTATTGTATGGATGGAATAACTCGTTGTAATAGTCGGGTTGATAGAGGTTCTGCAGGCTCCAGCGGCCCAGCACGCTGAGGTGTATCTCTATAGGGTCTATCATGAAGCCAAGCCCGGCGCCGCCCTGGAGTCCGTAATCGAAGCGGTACTCATAGTCGCGAAACTTGCCTGTGTATTCCTCATCGAGCCATATTCCGCTCCTTTCTACAGACATCCTGTAACCCACGAAGCCGCCCAGGTTTGCCAGCAGCTTTACGGGTGCTGCGTCAAAGTGCATCTGCATCATGACCGGCAGCTCCAGCGTACGTATAGACATCTCGGTAGCACCGTCTACATAGCCCAGAGGGTATCCTGTCTCCGGATTGTCGTCGAAGTGCACACCCTCGTGAGACATAGCTACTCCGGCGGTAATGCCGAAGTAGGGGATATAGTTGAACATCTTCTCGTAGTGGGTGAACATCACCGAGAAGTAGTGCGGCTGGAAGCGGAATCCGGCACCCATCTTGGTGGGATTGAAGTACACGGTAGAGAAAGTGCCGCCGTAGTTAACTCCAATCATTGCGTAGTCGTTGATGGTGGTATTCCGACGCACGTTTACCGTATCCAGATATTCGTTGGAGAATTCCAGAGTGTCTGTCTGCGCCCACAAAAGGCCGGCAGGCAGGAGAGCCAGGAGAAGTATCAGGATACGCTTCATAATTGACCAAATAGTGTTTTGACGTTGATTTCCTGCTCCACTTCTGCGCTCGGCGGAATCTCGATAAAGTCTTTACCGCCCACGGAGAAGAACAGCACAGCCTCGGGCTGGCGATGCTCCAGAAGGGAGCCGGTATCTACAATGGAGTTGCGGTTGCCGTCGTCTGTGATGCGTATGGAATACTGGCCCTCTTTGAGGTAGGGGAACAGCAGACTGCAGTCTTTATCTACAATATACTGGCGGAGCACTTCCTTGCGCTTCTCGTCCAGCAGGTCTACGATAATCTTGCGGTCCAGCTCGGTAAGCACGACCTTGAGAGTGCTGAGTTTGTCGTCGCTGGGCAGAGACACTTTCACGTCGGTACTGTCGGACCAGAAACCGTTTATGTCGCGGAAGGCATGATGGGGCACCTTGAGCTTGTATTCGTAGCCCGGCAGCATCTTTTCCTTGGGCCGGATAATATAGCGGCAAAGGTCGGCCGTGTCTTTCTCTACGGTGTATTCTCCCACGAATTCTTTCTGCTTGGGATTGAGGTAGGTAAACTGCAGGGAATCGAATTTCTCGTAGATGATAGGATAGCTGAAGGTAAGCTCGAATCCGCTTTGCTCGACCTTCTCTGGCGGAGCGTTGAGCTTGAATACGCAGGTGGTATCTTCTTTCTTGATGTTCTTGCGGGACATTTTCTGCAGTACCCTCTTGCCCTCCGGCATGGGAAGGCGGATGTGCTCCATGGCGGGCTGGAGGACGCCGAGCGAGTCAGTCTTGCGATAGTTCACATACAGATGCAGGGTGTCCGGGGCCGGCTTGCGGCTGTTTATCCAGAGCAGCAGACTGTCTTGCAGGATGTTAAATTTGGAGATAAGCTGGTCTGCCTTGTAGCCTTTGACCCAGAGCGAATCTATCCACACGTAAGGCGCCTGGAAGGTAATGTAGGCGGCCCTGTCGGCCGTACGCACTTTGTTTACCAGGAACTGCTTGCTGGGCTTCTCGCGGAAGAGACGCATGGTGTAATCTACCCGACGGGCTTCGCACATGAGGGTGTCTGTCATGTCGTACTTGAGCATTTCCGGAAGCGTATCCACTACCCTCACCACTGGGCGGATTACAGAATCTACAAAGCCCACCAGGTCGGAGTCGGGGTCGTAGATATTGTTGTTCGACTCGTCTTTTATAGCGTAGAGTCTGTAGAGGGTATCTGCGATGTAGGGCAGGCAGAAATAGCCCCAATCGTCTGTCTTCACAGCGGCAGTGGGGCGGTGCAGGAACACGGCTGAGTCACTCAAGTCTTTGTAGAGCATCACAGTGGCACCCTTGACGGCCTTGAGGGTGTTGCAGTCCAGCACCTTGCCTGTAACCAGCAGGGAGTCTATCCTGGGACCGGTAGAGAACACATAAGTATAGCCCGGGAACAAGTTCCCCTCGTTGTTGTCTGCAAGGGCGTCGCTCATGTTGAGCGTGTAGGTGGTGTTGGAGTCCAGGGGACAGTCGAAAGAGATAACCAGGAACTTCTCTTTAATCTTGGCCTTCAGCGGTTTCTCCAGAGGAGGGGAGAGGAAGATATTCTTCTGCTCCTTGATAGTGACGTATTCGTCGAATTTGAACACCAGCTTGGTGCCCTCGCACGGCACGTTTACCGAGCCGGGCAGGGGATTGATTCCTATTATGAACGGCGGAATGGTGTCTTTGTCTCCGCCGGTAGGGGCCTGCGTGGTATTGGCGCAGGAATGGACGAATATCATCGGCAGAAAAACCGCCGCACAAATGAGTATGGGCAACAGGCGTTTAATCATAAGCTGCTAATCTTGACATCCTCTATGCCGTCTATTTGTTTAAGTGCGTTCTTAATATCTTCTATTATTTCCGGTCTCAACTTCCCGCTGAGTTCCAGCTTGAATGCCGCCGTGGAGCGCTCGCTTACGGCAGCACCATTGAGTATCGACTCGGCCTCCGCGAGCCTTTCCGGAGCATTGTCGCGCAGCCATTCCATCACCCTGCGCTTTGCTCCGCGCGTGTGCAGGAAACTCAGCCACTCGGTCTTGGGCTGGGCGCTCCCTGCAGTAATGATTTCTATCTGGTCGCCCGCCTTGAGCTTCTCCGAGAGAGGAGAGAGCTTGGTGTTTATCTTGGCTGCGATTGCATGGTTGCCAATGCTGGTATGCACTTTATATGCAAAGTCCAGAGCGGTGGCACCCTTGGCTATGCTGCGCTGGTGGCCCCTGGGAGTGAATACCACAATCTCGCTGGTAGCGAGATTGTCGTGCACCAAGTCGAGGAGCTCCAGGGCGTCTATATTGTCGCTTGCAAGAATATCCTGCACCCTGGCCAGCCAGCGGTCTACATCGTTGTCCGACTCGGACAGGTAGCCGTCGTTCTTGTATGCCCAGTGGGCGGCGATACCCTTCTCCGCTATGTCGTCCATCCTGCGGGAGCGTATCTGCACCTCTACCCACATTCCGGAATCGCTCATAACGGTAAGGTGAAGAGCCTCGTAGCCGTTCTTCTTGGGGTGCCGTATCCAGTCGCGGAAGCGGCTGTCCTTGCCCTTGTACATAGAAGAAACGGTAGAATAGATAACGAAGGCCTTGTCTCTCTCCGTCCCGATGTCGTCGGTCTCGGGGTCAAAGATGATACGCACCGCATACAAATCGTAAATCTGCTCGAACGGCACGTTCTTGTTCTTCATCTTGTACCAGATGGAGTAGGGAGTCTTGATGCGCTTCTTAACGGTGAACTTGAAGCCCTTCTCCAACAGCGCCTCGGCTATAGGTTCTATGAACTTGTCCAGCTCCATGGCCTTGCCTGCCAGGTCTTTGTCTGTACGTTCCGCAATCTCTTTGTATTCCTGCGGATGCTCGTAACGCAGCCAGATATTCTCAAGCTCAGACTTTATGCTGTAGAGGCCCAGCCTGTGGGCCAGGGGGATGAATATGTTCATGGAGTCCGCGAGCATCTTGCTGCGTCGCACTTCCGGGTATTCATCCAGCGTTCTCATGCACTGGAGGCACTCTGCCAGCTTAATGAGGACAACCCTCACGTCTCCTCCCATAGAGAGCAGTATCAGCTTGAGGTTCTCTGCCTGAACGTCTTCCAGGCTGGCGTCCAGAGCGGGATCTGCAGCGAGAATCTTGTTCATGTTTGAGACGCCCTCTACCAGACTTGCAATCTTGCTCCCAAACAAGCTGCGAAGATCGTCTGCCGTATAGTCGGCAGTCTCTATTACATCCAGCAGCAGGGCTGCGCAGATGGATTTATATCCCAGGCCCACCTTGGACACCACGATCTTGGCAATCTCTATGGAACGCAGGATATATGGTTTTCCGGAATGCTGGAGCACTCCTTTATGGGCTTTGTCTGCAAACTCGAAAGACTTGCGCACCATGCTCATTTCCTGAGCGTTGCGGCAGCGGCCGTGCGCAAGCGCCATGAGGGCGTCGAATTCCCGGCTGACTTGACTGTTCATATTGTATCCCCCTCCTGGAGGCCATAATTCTTGATGTTCTGTAAACTGTATGTGAGTTCTGCTCCGTAAATGATTATCTGCCAGCTGAAGTTGAGCCAGATAAGGAACAAGGGAATGGCGGCGAGCACTCCGTAAACCGTATTGAGCCTTGCCACGAAAACCTGGGTTTCCAAGTACAGGTACTGGAAGGTCACAAAGAACAGCGCTGCCACTGCGGCTGCCTTGAGGGCGTTCTTGTACTTTACCTCGGCGGCGGGGATGAATTTGTACATTGCCGACAGGGTAAAGGTGGCTGTAATGTAGAATCCCAGATAACCGAGGAACTTGGGCAGGAAACGGAGCTCCGAAAGGTCCAGGCCCACCAGTTTGGTAATGTTACCGTAGTACGCAATACCGGTACCGAAGAGTATGACCAGGAAAGGGGTGAGCACGAGCACCAGCAGATAATAACCGAAGCGCTTGTAAATCTTGCGAGGTATCTTGCGTATGCCCCAGACGTTGTTGAATACACGCTCAACCTGGAACATCATCCAGAGTATGGTCCAGAGGAAGGAGAGTGCAGCAATTACACCCACCCAGCCGTTCTGGGCTATGTCTATCAGGTTCTTAGCCTTCTCCGATACCATAGACAGCATGCCCGCATCTACAAAAGAGGAGAAGTATCCGAGGGCAGTATCGAGATAGCCGCTCATTCCCATACCACCGGTTACCGCAAAGGTAAATGCCAGCAGAGGAATGAGGGCAAGGGTTACAAAATAGCTCAGGGCCACGCACTGGAAGCCCATGCGGTTCTCTGCGAATGTGTTTACCGTGATGCGCACAAGCTTGATGAAGTTGATTGCACGAGCGTAACTCTTGGACACCTTGGATACTTTTGCAGTGTCCAGGGACCAAATCCTGTCGGTAAACAAGTCGCGCAGTCTTCCCATATCAGAACAGTGTCAATTCTTGATAAGACTCTTCTGCGGCGGCAACCGAGCCCGGAAGCATCTGACGGAACTCTTCTTCGCTAAACACCGGCACACCGAGCTGGCTGCATTTACGCAGCTTCTCCGGCCCGGCCTTGGTGCCTGCAAGCAGGAAAGAAGTGCTGCCGCTTATGCCGGAAGAGCATTTGCCGCCATGGCTCACGATGAGCTCTTTCATGGCGTCGCGGGAGATGCTGAAATTGCCGGATATCACGATGGTCTTTCCGGCCAGGGCATCAGACGCAGCAGCTCCGCTCCCGTTCGAGGAGAATTGCAGCCCGAAAGCCCTCAGGCGCTCAATCTCCTGTATATGTGCGGCCGTATGCATGTATTCGTAAACGCTGCCCGCGACCACCTGCCCCACGTCTTTGATATCCAGCAGCTCCTCCAGGCTTGCCTGTGAGAGTGCATCTATACTGCCAAAGTGGCGGGCAATATCGCGTGCGGTGCTTTCTCCTACGAATCTTATGCCGAGAGCAAAAAGCACCCGCTCAAACGGAACCTCGCGGGTCTGCAAGAGACTGTCCAGGAAGCGCTGCGCAGATTTGTCTTGCCATCCCTCGAGGCTGAGCAGCTGGTACTTGTTGATCTGGTACAAGTCTGCGGGAGTGCGCACCAGACCGGCGTCGTAGAACTGCTCCACGGTGGCTTCTCCGGCCAGAATATTCATTGCGCGGCGGCCCATGAAATGGAGAATGCGCCCCTTTATCTGCATGGGACAGCCGTCCTGGTTGGGGCAGTAGCTCTTGGCCTCGCCCTCCTGCTTCACCAGGTGCGTACCGCAGTCGGGGCACACTTCGGGGAAGCGGGTAGGAAGCGCATCGGCAGGACGCAGAGCAAGGTTTACCCCGGTAATCTTGGGGATAATCTCGCCGCCCTTCTCTACATACACGCTGTCGCCTACGCGGATGTCCAGCGACGCTATCTGGTCTGCATTCACCAGGCTGGCGCGCTTAACTACCGTGCCGCCCAGCTGCACCGGCACGAGGTTGGCCACGGGAGTCACGGCTCCGGTGCGTCCTACCTGATAGTCTATGCTAAGCAGGGGAGTGCAAGCCTGCTCTGCCTTGAATTTATATGCCACGGCCCAGCGTGGCGACTTGGCGGTATAGCCCAACGTCCTCTGCGCCTGTAACTCGTTGATCTTGATAACGATACCGTCGGTTGCGAAGGGCAGGGAGTGCCGCGCCTCGTCCCAATGGTCTATGTATTCCTTGATTTCTGCGATATTGCGGCAAAGGCGCCTCTCGTCCGATACCGGGAGCCCCCAGGACTTGGCCTTGCTCAGGGCATCGTAATGTGTCTCGAAGGGGACGCTCTGCGCGGGGATGTGATACAGGGTACACCACAGGCCCCGGCGCGCTACCTCCTCGGGGTCGCTCAGTTTAAGCGAGCCGGATGCAGCGTTGCGGGGGTTGGCAAAGGGCGGGTCGCCCTCGTCTTCGCGTTCCCGGTTAAGCGCCTCGAAGGACGCAAAGGGCATGAGCACCTCGCCCCGGATTTCGAAGTCGGCAGGGAAGTCTCCGTGCAGCTTCTGTGGGATGTTGGAGATGCGGCGGGCATTCTCTGTAACGTCGTCTCCCTGTACGCCGTCGCCGCGAGTAAGGGCGCGCGTAAGCACTCCGTCTGTGTATGTGAGGCAGATGGCGGTGCCGTCGAACTTGAGTTCGCAGCAATAACTGAAGCCGCTCTCAAGCGTTTTGTCGGCACGGGCTGCAAATTCTTCTACCTCCGAGATGCTGTAGGTGTTGCCCAGCGAGAGCATGGGATAGCGGTGCGCGCGCTTCACGAAGTCGGAGCCGGTCTGCGCTTCCGCATTCTCGCCAAAAGGAGCGTCGATGTCGCTTCCTACGTGCTGGGTGGGGGAATCGGGGCTGTAGAATTCCGGGTGTTCCGCCTCCAGCGCCTCGAGCTCGTGCATCAAGAAGTCGTACTCCTGGTCGCTCATAGTGGGAGCATTGTCCACATAGTATTTGCGGCTGTTCTCTTGCAGAACGGCGCGGAGCTCTTCTATTCTGTTCTTTACTTCTGTGTTTCCCATTGTGCGTGTGCGCGCGTATGCGGGCATAGTTCACAAATGTACATAAAATCTTGCGATTTTAGGCCAGTTGTATAAAAATCAAGA
>CAMKAJ010000037.1 GCA_946410455.1 uncultured Bacteroidales bacterium | reverse complement strand
GCGTGATTTACTGCGATTTAGCCGCCAGCGGCACTCACGTCGTCCCATTCTGCTGCGGGGGCAGGAACGGAAACCGGCTTTTCTGCTCCCGCCGTCCCATGTTGCTGAGGGGGCAGGAACGGAAACCGGCTTTTTTGCTCCCGCCGTCCCATTCTGCTGAGGGGGTAGGAACGGAAACGGGCATTTTTGCTCCAGACGTCCCATTCTGCTGAGGGGGTAGGAACGGAAACGGGCATTTTTGCTCCAGACGTCCCATTCTGCTGAGGGGGTAGGAACGGAATCCGCCCCTTCGTTGCGCGGCGGCGGTGCCGCTCCGGAATAACCTTCGGGATCACCAGACCCCTTCAGTGATCCCAAAACCTTCCGAAAACCATCCTACGGGATCACCGGGACCCTTCAGTGATCCCAAAACCTTCCGAAAACCATCATACGGGATCACCAGACCCCTCCAGTGATCCCAAATCATTCCTACGGGATCAACAGAGAGGTCTTTTATTCCCAAAGCTACTCCATCCGCTGCTTCCGCTGACCCCCAAAAAAGCGCCAAAATGCTGCCGGAGGTACATTCAGATGGACCGCCGGCGACTGGAAGCGAAAAAAGATATTATCTTTGTGGTGTAAACTGCGTAGTTATGGCACCTAAAATAGATACAGAGAAGAGTTTTTACAAGTGGGAAGTGGTGCTCCTGCTTTGGGTGGCGTTCTTCCTGAACCAGGCAGACCGCCAGGCTTTCAACATTGCGTTGCCGCAGATCCAGGAGCATCTTGGCGCGTCGGACAGCACAATGGGCCTGCTGGCCATGCTGTTCAATGTGTTCTACGCCATTACGGTGCCGTTTGCCGGCTATTATGCCGACCGACTGAGCCGCAGCCGCCAGATTTGGGTGAGCACCCTTATTTTCTCTACGGCTACACTCTTTACCGGCCTTTCCGGCGGCATCTTCTGGTTCATCCTCTTCCGTTGCTTCGGAATGGGAGTGGGCCAGGGTATGTTCGGACCAACTTACACGGGCCTCATTGCCCAGTACCACGACGGCAAGACCAGGGCGCGAGCCATGTCGTTGCACCAGACCTCCTATTATATAGGTGTGATTGCATGCGGCTTTTTAACAGGAAAGGTAGCGGAAACCCTGGGTTGGCAGTGGGCCTTCTATATCTTCGGCGGCCTGGGTATCCTCTTCACGGCCGTACTTGTAGCAAGGCTGAAAGACAAGCCGAATTTACCGGCCCCCTCAGTACAACCCCCAAAAAGCGAATCAGTCTCGCTTCCCGGAGCAATAGCCGCCATTTTCCGCATTCCTACCGCCGTTTGCATGGTAGTGGCCTACTGTACCCTCATTTTCGGACTCAACGGCTATCTTACCTGGATGCCCAAATACCTCAAGGAGACTTTTGACCTGAGTCTTTCCTCGGCCGGGTTCCATTCCATGTTCTGGACCCACGCAGCCGCCTTTGTTGGCGTGCTTGTGGCCGGAGCATTATCAGACAAATTGGCGGCGAAGCAGGGCGGCAAAAGAAACCGTCTGCTCTTGCAGGCGGCGGGGCTCCTTCTGGCAGCACCCTGCATCGTCCTGATGGGAGTTTCTCCTTCATTCGTCACAGTCTGCGCAGCGCTCGCCGGGTTCGGTTTTTTCCGGGCCTTCTTCGATGCGGGAACTTTTGCCGTCCTCTACGACGTAATAGAACCCAAATACTATTCTACCTCCTCTGCGGTGCTGATTCTCTTCGGCTTCGGAATTGGGGCTCTGGCGCCGTGGATTCTGGGGATTATTTCAGACCATATCGGCCTTTCTGCAGGCATTGCATCGCTCGGGGCCGTGTGGGTAATTGGAAGCATTGCGCTCCTTATTGCGCGCGTGCTGTTTTTTGACAAAGACGCAAATAATATCAAAGCACTCCTTCTGGCATCCAGTACGCAAAACAATGCAAGCAAAAGCAGTTAGTCGCTGATTCCCAATAGGTTAAGTGCCATGTATTATTTCGCGGCGGGAATCAGCTCCACGATGATTCCCAACCAGCGGGCGTCGGTGGAGTCGAAGGTAGAGAGTTCGGTGCTGTCTATGTCCAGTACGGCAATGACCCGACCGTCACAGATCAGCGGGACTACAATTTCTGAACGGGAGCGGCTGCTGCAGGCGATGTGGCCGGGGAACTGTTCTACGTCGGGAACCACGATGGTGCAGGCCTGCTGCCAGGCGCTGCCGCAGACGCCACGGCCCTTGGCAATGCGAATGCATGCGGCAGGGCCCTGGAAAGGCCCGAGCACGAGGCTATCGCCGATTACACGGTAGATGCCGGTCCAGAAGAAATGCATCCGCTCATGAATTAGCGCAACGGCTTCCGCTTGGCGAGCAACAGCATCAGGCTCATCCCCAAGCATTAGCTCAATATCCTGATACAGACGCAGATAGCGGAATGTCTTAAGAGGCAGATGGCAGTAGCCGCCGGGGGTTTTCTCCAGATAATCGCGATGATACTCCTCTGCGCCATAAAAGCAACGCAGCGGCTCCAGCTCAACGGCCAGCGGTGCCCCCACGCGGGTCGACTCGGCAGCAAAGACGGACTCTATCACCGGACGCTCCTCCTCCGACAGATAGTAAACGCCGCTACGGTAGCGGGTGCCCTCATCGTGCCCCTGGCGATTAACCGAAAGCGGGTCTATAATGGCAAAAAACAGGCTCACGAGTCGCTCCAGGCTGACCCTCTGCGGATCGTAGCTCACCTTCACTGTCTCCGCGAATCCTGTAGTATCGGTGTAAACCTGCTCGTAACTGGGAGCCTCTGTATTGCCATTGGCATAGCCCGGCTCGGTCTGCAGCACCCCATCGACCCCCTTGAAGAAATGCTCCACGCCCCAGAAGCATCCGCCAGCAAAAAATATAGTTTGATCCATAAAATACTGTTTATCGACCTGCAAACGAAAGGATATTCAAAGAAATCCCCCCATAAAGCGCATAGCGGGTAGCGATGATATTAACAGAAAACCACTTGCTCGGCTGTACGGAAATACCTCCGCCATAATTGAAGTAGTGAGCTCGTGAACCGGGCGTAACTATGTATCGGTGATACCACGAAGACCCTTCACTCGCGGAATCCCAGTCCATATACGATCCATCTGTAATACCCTCGTTCGTCTGGGAATACCCGACAAGTGGCATAATCCGCAGCCAACTGAGAATGGGTATTTGATAGCCGGCATTGATGCTGAAGGCTTCTGTGTCGTTCCATTTTACATCCCCCACGCGATGGTCGTATTTGTGCTGAGGGTCAGCGTGAATGAAATCTACATAAACTCCACCCGCCAGAATACTGGCTCCCATGCCAAAGCGGGCATATTCACTAAATGAACCAGCCTGCCCTATTGTGAGACCCGCCTCAAGCCGTTTAACGTTAAGTGGAAAGTCGAATAGATGAACTTCAGCACCTATGCCCCCTCCGGCACTTTGCGCCCTTGCCGTCGACAAACAGGCGGCAATCAACAGAAGTGATATAACTAAACGTTTCATTTTATCTTCTTAATCTCGTAGCCCTCAGGGATCTTGAACAAGGAGGCAGGGAGGGATTTCTTCTGCTCGATTGAGATGAGGGTGGTGCTGGATTTGGGCTTATCTATGTTGTACTTGATGGGGATTCCCTTCCAGACCCAGGAGGTAATCTTGGCCGTAGAGAGAATCTGCTTTACTCGCTCCTCCCATACCACGCAGGGCCTGCCGTCTATAGTCTCTTCTCCGATAATTTTTGCCTTGCGGGCCTTCTGCATCTCGTCCGACATGTTCAAGTAATTGACTACCTGCATGGTGGATACTTGAGACGCCAGCTTGCGGGAATCGTCCAACATAAATGCGGTCCCATCTGCAAGACAAACAGTCACCCATTCCACCGTACCCATACCGCCTCCCATATCCATACTGGTAGAAGTCCTCTCTACAGCTCCATAATTGTCAAACCAGATGGTATTGTACGACTTCTGGCCGCCCGCATTCTCCGTAACCGTCTTAACAACAGCGCACTTAATACCATACTTATGCGGCACCTCTGCAAACACCGCCGTCACCGCCAACAGACCAATGACAAGGGAAATAACTCTTCTCATAATCGTTTTTTGTTCGCAAGATACAAAAAAACTCGGTTTTAACGGGGCAAGAATCTGTGCCAACGGAAAATTAGTGGAGCTTTACCCACTGTATTCAACGCGCGTAAGGGTACATCAACCAGCACCCTGCGCGCGTTTTGTCCTTTTTGCTCGTACGGGTGTCGATCATAGCACCCCTGCGCGCATCTTTGAGTTGCAAAGCGTCGCCGGAGGTACAGTCCGATGTACCTCCGGGAGCAAAAAAGGCCTAAAATGCTGCCGGAGGTACAGGCTAATGTACCTCCGGCGACAGGGAGTGCGGCGGCCGCCGCGAAACGAAGGGGCGGAGACGGCCGGAGGGGGTGGGAGCGGAATTCACACACGGTGATGATAAAAGGACGTTGCAAGCACAAATAGGCCGTTTTTCTCGCAAAAAGGTTTATCTTTGTTAGAATCTTTTTTGCGTTGTATGAAACGGACTATTACATTTCTTCTTTTATTGATTGTGGGCCTATGGAACCTGCGGGCGCAGGACCTTTCCGTGAAGCCGTACTTCACGACGGAGGAGATGCCGGACTTGATAAAGAGTCTGCCGGCACCGCCGCAGAAGGGTACGCCTGAATTCAATTACGATGTGCAGCGCTACAAGTGGGGCAAGGCGCAGCGGAGCAACGCAGAGCGCGCGGCCATGGCAAGCAGGGATGCCGTTTGGAGCTACGAGGCGCTGCTAAATGAGCTGAGCGTTCCTTTCGGAATAGCCATCTCTTCGCACACAACGCCAGAGCTCTGGAAACTCATCACCACGAGCCTCGTCACCACCGACCAGATGCGCGTGGCCCCCAAGGCCTACTACCATCGCACCCGCCCGTTTGTATATTTCAAAGAGAAGGCATTCCTGAAAGACGACGACCAGTTCAGCGGCGAAGGCAGCTACCCCTCTGGGCACACGATGCGCAGCTGGACAGCGGCCCTGATTCTCTCGGAGGTCAACCCCGCAGCAGCCGAGGCAATCTACACCCGCGCATGGGAATGCGGCATAAGCCGAGTGATATCCGGCGCCCACTGGCAGAGCGACGTGGACGTGACGCGCCTGGCCGCCAGCATAGGCTATTCCCGCCTGCAGACCAGCCCGGCATTCCGCACGCAAATGGCTCTGGCCCAAGAAGAATTCCGCCGCCTTGCATCTCCCGACCAGGGCGGACGCGAACACTTCGTTAAAATATCAGACGTCATCCCGGACGTCATCCTGGAAATACGTTACTACAGCACGCACAATTTCGTTGGCCAGCGAATCGACGGATATCTGGCGCCAACGGCCATGCTCACCAGGCAAGCCGCTGACAGCCTGAAAGTCGTGAGCGACGAGCTCAAAGCGCAGGGCTACCGCCTCAAGATTTACGACGCCTACCGGCCCCAGTGCGCCGTAGATCACTTCGTGCGCTGGGCTGCAGACGTGCCCGACACCCTGATGAAGCGCTATTTCTATCCGAACGTAGACAAAAGCCGCCTCTTCGAGCTTGAGTTCATAATGGAGAAATCCGGCCACACACGCGGCTCTACCGTAGATTTGACTCTCTTCGACATGGCGGCAGAGAAAGATGTAGATATGGGAGGCCCCTTCGACTGGTTCGGAGAAGAGAGCCACCCGGATTACACCGGCGTCACACCAGAGCAGTACGCTAACCGAATGATCCTGCGAGACGCCATGCTCCGCCACGGATTCAAACCGCTGGACAGCGAATGGTGGCACTTCACCCTCAAAAACGAACCATTCCCGGACACGTATTTCAATTTCCCTGTGTTCTAAAGCGGGCTCCACAATACGGGGGCTTTTAGCAAATAAAACGTTATATTAATAAAAAGTAATGACTCTCAACCCTACTTTTCTGGCATTCGACTGCGGCGCCACATCGGGACGGGGCGTCCTGGCAACATTCGAGAAGGGCACTTTGAGGATGGAAGAAGTGTACCGCTTCCCATCCGAAATGGTGAGAAAGGACGGCCGCATGTACTGGGACGTCCTGAAGATGCGGGATCATTTCATTAAGTGCATCGAAGAGCTGGAGCAAAAGGGGATTCGTCCAGATTCCATAGGCATAGACACCTGGGGCGTGGATTTCGGCTGCATAGGCGCCGACGGAACCCTGCTGGCACTGCCCCGCTGCTACCGCGACCCCTACACCAATGGCATCCCTAAGAAGGTCTATGAAAAAGTGCCCCGCGAAGAGCTCTACGCCCGCACCGGCATACAAATCATGAACTTCAACAGCATCTTCCAGCTCTATGCCCAGACGCTGCAAGAAGACCAGGCCCTCAAGCAGTCGGACGCACTGCTCTTTATGCCCGACCTGCTCTCGTACCTGCTCACCGGAAACAAAGTCTGCGAGTACACAGACGCCTCGACTTCCGGCATGATGGACCAGAGCACCCGCCAGTTCAACACGCAGCTGCTGAAGGAGCTGGGAATCAAGACGGAGATGCTGCTCCCCATAGTACAACCCGGCGCCAAAGTAGGTGAGTACAAAGGCATTCCGGTGATTGCAGTGGCAGGACACGACACGGCGTCCGCAATTGCGGCTGTGCCTGCGGCAGACGAGAAGTTCGCATACCTGAGCAGCGGAACCTGGAGTCTGATGGGTATAGAAGTGCCGCAGCCAATTATCAACAAAGAATCGGCCCGCCTGAACTTTACCAACGAGGGAGGCATAGAGGGCACCACCCGCTTCCTCAAGAACATCACCGGCATGTGGCTGCTGGAGGAATGCCGCCGCATCTGGAAGAGCGAGGGCAAGGAGTACTCGTACCCCGAGCTTATGGCCATGGCAGAGGCAGAGAAGGCGTTTGCCGGACGCATCAACCCCGATGATCCGCGATTCGCCGCCCCGGAGAGCATGGTGGCAGAGATTGCCGAGCAGGTCGGCAATGAAGTAACTGACGCGCAAATCGTCTCCTGCATCTACCATTCCCTTGCAGACCGATACAAAGAGGTCCTGAGCATGCTCCAGGGTTTTGCGCCCTTCCGCATAGAGAAGCTCCACATCATAGGCGGAGGCAGCGCCAACGAGCTTCTGAACCAATGGACCGCCGACGCCATAGGCCTGCCCGTAGTTGCCGGGCCCACGGAAGCCACGGCCATAGGCAACATGATGATTCAGGCCAAGGCCGCCGGGCTCGTAAACGACCGCTGGGACATGCGGCGCATTATATCAGAGGCGTTTCAAGTCAAGACGTTTACCCCTTCTGTCATTTCGGGCGAATTCGAGAAATCTTAAAAAACCAACAATATGAACGAAGCACAAATCCTTAAATCTTACGAGATTGCGCGCGAGCGCTATGCAGCTCTTGGAGTAGATACAGACAAAGCCGTAGAGCAGCTCGAGAAACAGCAGATTTCACTCCATTGCTGGCAAACAGACGACGTAGTGGGGTTCGAGCGGAATGAAGCTCTCTCTGGCGGCATCCAGACTACCGGCAACTATCCCGGCCGCGCACGCAACATAGACGAGGTACGAAAAGACCTTGAGTTCGTAAAGACCCTGCTCGCCGGCAACCACCGCGTGAACCTCCACGAGATTTACGGAGACTTCGGCGGCAAGTTCGTAGATCGCGACGAGGTAGGCGTAGAGCACTTCCAGAGCTGGATCGACTGGGCCAAAGCCAACAACTTCAAGCTGGACTTCAACTCCACCTCCTTCTCGCACCCCAAGAGCGGAGACCTCAGCCTCTCCAACCCCGACAAGGGCATACGTGACTTCTGGATTGAGCACACCAAGCGCTGCCGCCGCATAGCAGACGCCATGGGCAAGGCCCAGAACGACCCCTGCATCATGAATATCTGGGTGCACGACGGCAGTAAAGACCTCACCGTGAACCGCAAGTACTACCGAGAAATCCTCGCCGCCGCGCTCGACGAAATCCTCGCCGAGAATCTCCCCGGCATGAAGAGCTGCGTAGAGGCAAAGCTCTTCGGCATTGGCCTGGAGAGCTACACCGTGGGCTCCATGGACTTCTTCGAGGGCTACTGCGCCACCCGCAAAGTGATGTACACCCTGGACACAGGCCATTACGAGCAGACCGAGAACGTGGCCGACAAAGTGGCCTCGCTGCTCCTTTTTGTGCCCGAGCTCATGCTCCACGTGAGCCGCCCCGTGCGCTGGGACTCAGACCACGTAACCATAATGAACGACCAGACGCAAGACCTCTTCAAGGAGCTCGTGCGCGCCGACGGACTAGACCGTGCCCACGTGGGGCTGGACTACTTCGACGCCAGCATCAACCGCATCGGCGCATACATCATTGGCACCCGCGCCACCCAGAAGTGCATCCTGAGCGCCCTCCTGGAGCCCCTTGCAAAGCTCCGCGAATACGAGGCCGCCGGCCAGGGATTCCAGCGCCTCGCCCTGCTTGAGGAAGCCAAGACACTGCCATTCGGCGCCGTGTTCGATTACTTCAACCTCAAGAACGGCGTGCCCGTGGGCGAGGAGTACATCGCAGCCATCGAACAGTACGAGAAAGACGTAACCTCCAAGCGCTAATGAGCATACTCACGAACAGACAGGCCCTGAAGGCCGAGATAGACAAGGTGGCCGAAGTTGCCCTCTACCTTTGGCAGAAAGGCTGGGCCGAGCGCAACGGCGGCAACATCACCATCAACATCACGGAGTGGGTAGATGACGGCATGCGCGCTCTGCCCGCCATTTCCGAGCCCAGGGGCATTGGCACGGTGCTGCCGCAGCTGCAGGGCTGCTGGTTCTACTGCAAGGGCACAGGCAAACGCATGCGCGACCTCGCCCGTGCCCCCATGCAGAACGGCTCCATCATTCGCATACTCCCCGACTGCGCCCACTACGAGATAGTGGCAGACGAGCCCGTGGCTCCCACCTCCGAGCTCCCGTCACACCTGAGCGTACACAACTACCTGCTGGCCAAGGGCTCACCCTACCGCGCCAGCCTGCACACCCACCCCATCGAGCTGGTGGCGCTTACCCACAGCAAGAAATGGAGGCAGAAAGACGTTGCTACGCGCATGCTGTGGAGCATGATTCCCGAGACCAAAGCCTTCTGTCCCAGGGGCTTGGGAATGGTGCCGTACATGCTTCCCTCCAGCGTGGAGCTGGCAGACGCAACCATTCGCGCCATAGACGAAGACTACGACGTGGTGATGTGGGAGAAACACGGAGTATTTGCGGTAGATGTGGATGTGATGAGCGCCTTCGACCAGGTGGACGTGCTGAACAAGAGCGCCCTCATCTATATCGCAGCCCGCAATATGGGATTCGAGCCGGATGGCATGACGGACGCACAGATGAAGGAACTCTCGGACGTTTTCGGACTCCCCAAATAGCACGCAGCGCTCGTGAAGACATTCAAGCTAATACTCAAGATAGCGGCGGCCCTTGCGGTCGTGGGGCTGGGGATTTACTTTTTCTTTAGCGCACGCTCCTGCATTCGCGAGAAGCAGTGGCTGGCCCTTGGGCCAATAGAAAACCACCCCAGGCGCATCTGGGACGTAAAGTTCACCCGCGAGTTCAACGACATGAACGATGCCCAGCTCAAGGTGGCGCAGGCGATAGGCATCCCTCCGGTGGCAAACCGCGAGGAGGCCGACAAGCGCAAGTCTTCGCTGGTACGGCTGGAGGATACCGACACCTATGTAATCGACTCCCTAACCCACTCCATCCCCTATCTCATCCCGTCTGCAAAACAGCTGCTGGACGACATAGGGCAGGTGTTCCAGGACTCGCTGAGCGCAAAGGGCCTCAACCCCTACAAGCTGGTGGTGACGTCCGTCCTGCGCACAGAAGACGACATAAAGAAGCTGCGGCGGCGCAACGTAAACGCCTCCGAGAACTCCACGCACCGCTACGGCACATCGTTCGACCTCTCGTACTGGCGCTACGTCAAGATTCCCGACCTGCGCGGGCGCCCATACGAAGATGTACCCCCGGAGTACCTGCGAGCCACTCTTGGCCAGGTGCTCAAAGACTTTCACGACAAGGGCAACGCGTGCTTTGTGAAGTACGAGAAAAAGCAGAACTGCTTCCACATTACAGTAAGACGATAACAATTATGACAGGATTAGACATACTTGAATACACCGGCGAAGGTTATTCCCGCGTAGTAGATACCGGCAAATGGACCGTGGCGTCGCTTAATTGGGCACCCCGCTTCGAGGAGGCCAACTTAGAATATATAGAGAGGCACAATCTCACGGACGAGGTATTCGTGCTGCTGCAGGGCAAAGCCACGCTGCTCATAGGAAAGGAGCTCCAGAGGGTAGAAATGGAGCCCCTGAAGTACTACAACGTACGCGCAGGAGTGTGGCACAATATAATTGTGTCTAAAGACGCCAGGGTACTGATTGCAGAGAATTCAGATACATCCACGAGCAATTCCGAATATATCTCTCTGGCTACAGGCGAGTTTATTCAGCGATAAGCCTGGTGCGCTTCTACCTCGGCGAGAGCCTCGGTGCAGAGGGTGTCGCAGAGTTCGTTCCAAGGGTCGCCGTCGTGACTGCGCACCCACTTGAAATCTACCCTCAACTGCTTCTGGCGCACAAGCTTCTTGAAGCGGAGCAGCAGGTCGGCATCGGGCTGGTTCTTGCGGCGCGGAGGCCTGTGAAGACTCAGCACGGCAAACAGATAATCTGTATGGATTAGCGCCCTGCTGCCGTCGGGAATGGTGTAAAGCGCAGCCAGTATGGCCTTTATCTCGGCCCGCTGACTGGTCTCGTTGCGGAGAATAAAGGAGTCTTTCTTTACCAGGGAGCCGTCGGCGGCAGCGAGTATAACATAGGCTGCAGAGCCCACGTTGCTGCTGGTAGAATAACCTCCGTCTGTGTAAATAATGAACTCCTGCATTTACGCGGGTATCAGTATTTCGCGATAGCGTTCCGGTATAATGTCGGCAATGCTTACCAACAGGCCCATCTCTATCACATCCCCGAACTCGTCGTTCACCGCAGAATCAAAGAAGCGGAATCGCGAAGAGAGGTTGATGTAGGTGTTGAGAATGGGCGGAATGTAGTAGCCGCTCTGGCGAAAAGCCAGTTTGAGTGCGCGGAAGTCTTCTTTGAAGCCGTCCGAGGAAAAAATCTCTGCGGCGCGCGGCACATCCGGGCACGGATAAGCAACGTGCGGCACCACCAGTCCGTCTGACGGAGCGTGCTTGCGAAAAAAAGCCGAGATGAGCCCCAGAGCCTCGGAAGGATAAGTAGGATAGAAAGTTACCTTTCCAAAGAAGTACTTCATCCCCGTTCCGGCAACGGCATGGCAAATGCCCTCGAACAGGCCGTCCAGGGCAAATACGTTGCGCATTGCATTTGCATCCTGGAAGAACGAAGAAGTGATGAAGGAGCGGCTGAGCTCTACCGTAACCGGCAGATAATCACGCACAAACTCCCCGGAGAAGCGGAACAGGTGGGCAGAAGGCATGAGCGGCTGGCCGTCGGCTGCGAGCCTGCAGCTACCTCCCAGCAGAATTCTGTAACCACCGGCTATTAGATCTGCGGCAGGGTCCCACAGCACCAGCTGCTTGAACCCCAGCGACGGGTCCAGGTCGAAGCGGTCAAGATCTACCGACTTACCGGTACCGCCGCCGTTGCTGCGGAAGGCCAGCTCGCGCAGACGCCCTATTTCCTGCAACACGGAAGGGGCACACACGGCATCTACCATATAAACCTGAAAGCCCCCGTGCGAAGTGTCGCACAAGAAGGTTCTTTCGTTCAACTCGCTCTTAATCAGCGATGCAGGGACCGGATCTATAATAGGTATCATATCAATTCTGCTTGAGTGCATATACTTGCTCCCGCACGTATGCGGCCCACTCGGCATCGGAACGCTCGGGGGTAAAAGTCGAGCAGGGAATGGGCTTCCCTATTACCATCTTGAAGTGGCCGTTCCGGCAGCGGAAAAGCTCGGACGGGAGTGTGAGCATTGCAAGGTTAAACTTGATTCCCAGGCGCTTGCACCACTCGTCCAAGCGATAGAAACGTTTGGAATTCTGTCCTGAGAACCAGATGGGAACGATGTCGCGGCCGAACTTACGGGACTTGGTAATGAACGATTTCTTCCAGGGCAGGTCCTGAATCTGGCCGCCTATGCGGCGGGAGCACAGGCCCGCAGGGAAATACAGCATCTGCTTGTCGCTCGCAAAGGCCTCGTCCAGGGCTCCGGAGAGCTCGCGGCTCTGCCCACCAAGCTTGTTGACGGGAATCATGAACTCATGCACCTGCTTGACAGACATCATAAGGTCGTTTGCCGGAACTGCGATGCGCCCGTCATATTTAGCGGCAAGAAATCCAGCCTCGGCACAGGTTTCCAGCATGCCCAGAGGATGGTTGGACACGAAGGTAAAGCGCCCCTCGGAGGGGATGTTCTCCTCGCCTTCTACGTCAACCGTTACATTGATGTACTCCAGGAAGCCCTGCAGGAACTCAGTGCCCAATTTCCCCTCCCTGAAGTAGCGGTTGAAGTCCTCTTGATGCAGGAGGCGCTTGAGCAGGCTCACCACGAAGCCTGGCAGAGGCCGCCCGTGGTTGAGTTTGCGGGATACATGGTCTATATCTACAAGAAATACCTGATTCGCCATGGTCATTTAGTCTTTTGCGTCGCGTTCCACTATTAAGCCCAGGCCGCGCATTCCTTGCGGCTCAGGCGCAACGGATACGGAAAGAGTCCAGCTGCCGCTCTCGCCGGGAATGAGTCCTCTTCGGTAGCATACCCTCAACGAATCGGCCGGATAGTAAACAGTCTCTGAAAAGAAACGCCCCGAGGGAGCCCTCCAAATTATATGCATAGGGAACGATACAAGAGTGTCTGCCGAGTCTACCCGGTCGATGGCAGTATAGAACGAAAGGGTGTAACTGGCAGTAGTATCATTCAGTTCCACGTGGAAGCTGTACTCTCCGCTGCCGTCGGAACGTAGGAAAGTCTCCCGTGCACGCGGCTCCGAGCACGCGGCGAGCATCAAGAATGCAAAGGCCGATATTACGAGCCGGCGCAGCATCACTCAGAGGCTTTCTTGCCGGAGCGGCCGCCCCCTCGGCGGGACTTTCCGTTACGCCCCCGGCTACTGCGGGAACGCTTGCGGCGAGGCGCATCGAAGCGGGAGATGCTGTCGTCTCCAACGGATGTAACGAACTCGAGAGCAACGGGTTCCGGTTCTGTCTTCAGACTCTCCGGGCGCTCGCCGGCACGGTTCATTTCTATAATCTCGCGCACCTCAGCGGCATCCAGTGGATAGAGGTTGGCGTCGGAGTTCTTGTCGTAAGAGAAATACATGATTTCTCGCAGGATATCTGTCTTGCGCAGATATGCCAAGCCGTCTTCGAACTCCAGCGGACCCTGCACGCGGGGGATACGCGACTGTGCATCCAGGTAATTGGCCACCTCGTAATTGAGGCAGCACTTGAGCTTGCCGCACTGCCCTGCGAGCTTCTGCGGATTGAGCGACAGGTCCTGGCAGCGGGCGGCAGAAGTAGAAATACTCTGGAAAGAAGTGATGTAGTTGGCGCAGCAAAGTTCCCTTCCGCAGACTCCCAGTCCGCCAATCAGGCCGGCCTCCTGACGAGCACCTATCTGCTTCATTTCTATGCGGATACGGAACTCCTCGGCAAATACTTTGATGAGCTGGCGGAAGTCCACGCGGCCGTCTGCGATATAGTAGAATATGGCCTTGGTACCGTCGCCCTGGAACTCCACGTCGCCAATCTTCATCTCCAGCCCAAGCTCGGCCGCTATCTTACGGGCCTTGATCATGGTCTCGTGCTCGCGGGCTATGGCATCCTGCCATTTCTGAATGTCCAGGGGCTTGGCCTTGCGGTAAATCTTGCGGAACTCGGTGTTCTCCCGGGTTATGCCTTTGCAGGCCATCTGGCGGGCGACGATGGGGCCGGACAGGGTCACAATACCAAGGTCGTGGCCATTGGAGGCCTCCACTATGACCAGGTCGCCAATATCCACTTTCTGGCCTGAGTCGTTGATATAGAATCCTTTGCGAGTATTCTTAAAACGCACCTCGAATATGTCGGGGCAACTTCCGTCTTCTACTCCGCCCAGCCAGTTGCGGTCTGTGAGCTTGCAGCAACCTGCGCGGTAGCCGCAATTAATCTCGCCTTCCTGGGCACCTTTGCTCACAGAGCAGCCACGGAAACAATCGAACTGTATGCTTTCGTTATCCATCAGATAATCACACTCAATCGGTTCACCAAATCGGTGAAAATTATTTTCATATTAACATTGCGTTCGATGAGCCTGGAAGCTCTTTCGAAGCAAGCCAGGGCGTTGCGGGGGAAGGTTTTGCGGGTCTTGGCCGCCCACTCCCCGGCCTGGCCGGAGGCGCTCCCGGGCAGACTGATTCCCTGCTGGAGCAGGAAAACGTTGCGCAGGGCGTCGGCTGCATATTTACAAAAGGCCTTTGCACTTTCGCGCGAGGGCAGGGCCGCAATCTCGTCGCCTACCTCGAGGGCGGCAAAGAGGTCGCGCGAGAGCAGAGCATCCATCAGGCGGTCCAGCAAGCCGGTATCGGCGAACTGAGGGGCCTGCACCGCGCCTCCCAGCTGAATATGCTGACAGCGGGAAGCGATGGTGGTGAGCACCTTCTCGGGTGCATGGGTAATAAGCAAAAACTGCGTCTTCTCTTCCGGCTCCTCGATGGCCTTGAGCAGGCGGTTTGCGGCATCCAGATTCATCTTCTCGGGAAGATAAATCACCACGCTGCGGTAACCTCCCTCCAGGGCGCTCAACGACAGAGAAGACAGAATCTCCCGCGCCTCGGCCACCGCGATAATCGCCGACTTGCTCTCCATCCCCAGAGCCTCATAGAGCTCCGCCTCCTTGAAATGCGGATTCTGCTGCACCAGAGCACGAAACTCAGTCATCAGCGAGAGCGAAGTCCGTGGGGCGGTGGTGGGGAAGATAAAGTGCACGTCGGGGTGGATGAGCTTGGAGATGCGGTTGCACGAAGGGCATTCGCCGCAGGAATCCCCCGCGCTGCGCTGCCCGCAATACAGATACTGCAGGAAGGCCAGAGCCGTAGCAAAAGCGCTGCCGCCGTCGGGTTCCGAGAACATGATGGCGTGCGGAATACGCCCGGAATCTATCATTCCGGCCAGCGTGGAGAGCATCTCGGGCCTACTGAGCGTATCTGCGAACCTCATTTCTTACGAATTGCGTTATACCTTGCGAGCTGGGCAAGAATCTCTTTTTCGGGCGAATCGGGGAGCACATCCAGGGCCGACAGGGCCTCGCGCACAAAATCGTCCAGCCGTGCTGCGGCGTACTCCGTTCCTCCTCGCTCCAGCACAATGCTGCGAAGCTTATCGCAGTTCTCCGGATGCTCGGGAATCGTACTCACCATCGCACGCAGGGCAGCCTCATCTGCGGCGCCCTTCATCGCGCCCAGCAGCGGGAGGGTTATCTTCCTTTCTTTCAGATCGATGCCCACTGGCTTGCCAATGCTCTCGCCGTCCAGGTAATCGAAGATGTCGTCTTTTATCTGGAACGCAATGCCGGTGGCCGCGCCGTAGCGCTTTGCCGCCTCTACGTAGTTCTGAGGCGCATCTACAGAGACTGCCGCCGCCTCGCAGCAACTCTCGAAGAGCGATGCCGTCTTGCAATACACTATGCGCAGGTAGTCCTCCTCGGAGGTGTCTGCCGCCTCCGCCTTCTGCAACTGCAGCATCTCCCCCTCGGCAAGGTAGGAAAGCGTCCTTGCAAAGATGGGTGTTACGCTCAGCTGGTGCCCGGTATCCACAATCTGCTTCACCGACTTGGAGAGCCAGTAGTCACCTACCAGCACGGCAGTGGAGGGCCCCAGAAGGGCAGAAAGCGTAGGTTTGCCTCGCCGCACGCTGCTCTCGTCGGCAATGTCGTCGTGAATGAGGGTTGCGTTGTGAAGCAGCTCAGACGCAGCGGCATAGCGCACGCTGTCTTGTGTGCAGGAGCCTGCGCATGAGCGCGCCATGAGCAAAGACATCATGGGCCGTAGCTGCTTTCCGGCGTTGGATAGCAGGCCGTCATTGATTCTATCGAGCAGCTCAATGCCTGAGCCGAGCGCCTCCCGGACCTGCTTCTCATAAGCGGTCCAGTCTGCACCGAGCAACGATATTACGGCCTCTCTATTCACAACAATGCTTCCAGTTCTTCAACAGTCTTGGGCATCAAGAGCCGGTCTGCGTCTGAGCGCTCCAGCATCCCTGCCTTTACAAAATGACCCAGCAGCTCGGAGAGCGGGTCATAAAAGCCCCCGATGTTGAGCGCCGCAATCTTGGCTTTGTAACGCCCGAGCTTGAGGAGCACCAGGGTCTCGAAGAGCTCGTCCATTGTTCCTATGCCTCCGGGCAGGGCAACGACCACATCTACCCCCTCACGCATGGCCTCCTTGCGCTCAGACATGGTTTCCGTTATCACCTTGTCTGTAAGCAGCGGATGGGCTATCTGCTCCATAAACCTGGGCAGCACTCCGCGCACGGCAGCCCCGCATGCGGCAGCCTCGTTGCAGACTACGTTCATGGTTCCCTTAGCAACTCCGCCCGAGACTATCTCGTAGCCCCGGGATGCTGCTGCCCGAACCAGTCTGCGAGCGGCTTCTTTGTATTCAGGAGCTATGTCTTCGCAGGCCGAGCAGAAAAAGAGTATTCTCATAGATACTGCTCGATCTTCGCGGCAATTTCTTGCTTGGGCAGTACTCCCACGGTTCTGTCTACAACCGCTCCGTTCTTCACAAATATGAGAGTAGGGATGTTGCGTATGCCGAACTGGGCTGCTATTTCGTCGCAATCATCTACATTGCACTTTGCAACTGTAGCACGGCCGTCATACTCTTTTGCGAGCTCATCTACGGTAGGAGAAAGAATACGGCAAGGGCCGCACCAAGTGGCCCAGAAATCTATGACCAGTAATCCGGGCGATGCCAGGATTTCCTGAAAGTTGGTTGATGTAATTACAGTTTCCATATTTGGCAAATATACAAATAATTTCAATACAATATCAGCCCAAGCAAAGCGCCTGCGAGAATTACCAGGATGGGGTTAACCTTGCCCCAGTAGGAGGCAGCGAAGGCCGCTCCCAGCAGGCACCAGCTCTTCCAGTCTGCGAAGTTGTCGCGAACGATGCTGAAGGTTGGCACGCAGCCGCACCAGCTCGTTCGCACCACCAGGATTACCGCAGCCGCGCCAATGAGGCCTACCACGGTGGGGCGCAGCCACCCCATAGTGCCCTCGAACAGCATGTTGCTGCGGAATTTGGTGTAGAAACGAACGATTGCCAGCACTATGAGGAACGACGGTAGTACCAGCGCAAGCGTGGCCACCCCGGAGCCCAGAACTCCCAGCCAGTGAAGCCCCGTGGCCTCATATAACACGCTGTAACCCACGTAGGTAGCTGCGTTTATACCGATGGGCCCGGGAGTCATCTGCGAGATAGCCACTATGTCGGTAAAGGCACTCTCGCTGATCCACTGGTGCGCCACTACCACCTCAGTCTGCAGCAGCGACAGCATTGCATACCCGCCCCCGATGGTGAACGCGCCCACGAGGAAGAATGTCAGTGCCAGCTGCAATATGAGACTCAGCGCTTCCATCGTTCCTTGTAATAGCTAAAACTGAAGCCCAGCACGATTACCACCAGCAGGATGTAGATGGGCGAGACGTTCATGAAGGCTACAAGCACCAGCGCCAGCACCGCCAGGAGCCATTTCCACCACGTGGTGCAGGCCTTCCCTGCCATGTTGAGCATGGGCACTGCGATGAGCGAAATGACCACCGGCCTTATGCCCTTGAACGCCCGTTCCACCCAGGGATTGTCGCGGAAGGCGCTGAAGAACATTGCGATGGCCAGGATGATGAGGAACGACGGGGTAATGCTGCCGAGGGTTGCAACTATGCTACCGGGGACACCGCGTAGCCTGTAACCCGCGAATATAGAGATATTTACAGCCATCACTCCCGGGGCACTCTGGCTAAGGGCTACAATGTCGGGGAGTTCTTCATCGGAAATCCATCCCCGGCGCGACATCTCCCTCTGGATTATGGGAATCATGGCATAGCCGCCGCCTATCGTGAACGCGCCTATCTTTGCGAACACGGTAAAAATCTGCCAGAGAGAGACCTTTTGCGTCATTTGAGTATAAGTTCTACGGGGCAATGGTCGGAGCCATACACCTCGTTGTGTATATCGGCGGACTCTATGCGCGGGGCCAGGTCGTTGGATACCAGGAAGTAATCTATGCGCCACCCCACGTTCCTCTCGCGGGCGGACATGCGGTACGACCACCAGCTGTACTTGGCTTCGCCAGGGTGCAGGGAGCGCCAGCTGTCGGTAAAGCCGGCGGCGAGGAGGTCTGAGAATTTGCTGCGTTCCTCGTCGGAGAACCCGGCGTTGAAGTGGTTGGTGTCGGGATTCTTAAGGTCTATTGGCTCGTGCGCCACGTTCATGTCGCCGCAGACTATCACTCCCTTGCGCTCCTTGAGGCTGCAGAGATACTCGCGGAATGCGTCTTCCCACTGCATGCGGTAAGGCAGGCGGCGCAGGCCGTCCTGGGAGTTGGGGGTATAGACGTTAACCAGGTAATACTCAGGCATATCCAGGGTTATCACGCGGCCCTCTGTCTCGTGTTCCGGGATGCCTATACCGGTAGTCACGCGCAGCGGCTCCTCGCGGGTGTAGATGCAGGTGCCGGAGTAGCCCTTCTTCTCGGCGTAGTTCCAGAAGGAATTGTAGCCGGGGAACTCCAGGTCTATCTGACCCGCCTGCAGCTTAGTCTCCTGCAGGCAGAAGAAATCTGCGTCCAATTCCACGAAAATATCGGCAAAGCCCTTGCCCGCCACGGCCCTCAAGCCGTTCACATTCCAGCTGATGAATTTCATACTTTACAAATATAGCTTTTTTCTACATCAAAAAAAACGGGATCATGCGCAAAAGTATGTGTTTAAGCATAGATATTTTGTAACCTAAAGAGGA
>CAMKAJ010000036.1 GCA_946410455.1 uncultured Bacteroidales bacterium | reverse complement strand
AGATGCAAAAGGCCGGTAACCTCGCGGCTCCCGACCTTTAAACGTGTACTAAAACCTAAACCTACTATATAGATGCAAAAGGTTTTAGAAACGTTGCATCGAATTGCAAAAAAAAAATTATTTTTTTGCTTCAGCTACGGAAACCTTGCGGAATTCCTTGAGATCCTTCATGAGCTCGAGAGCGGCCTTACGTGCGCGTGAACCGGCGGCCTTGTTGCCCTTAATTACCTGAGCCTCAGCGTTAGCCTTGAAGGCCTCGAGGTTTGCATTGATTTTTTCTACAAGTGCTTTCATAATGATGTTGGTATTAAAGTGTTTTGGTGTAAAAGTTCAAAATTCCTGTGCAATTTATTAATTATTTTCGAAAAAACAATTTTTTTGCAAAAATAACTTATTGAGTAGGCGCTATTTCCGTAATTTTTGCTTTAGTATTCAGTTCTGTCATGGCTTTTTGGCCTCCGGCCAAGGCCCAGGTCTTCACTCCGGCTGCAACGCGTTTTTCTAGTTCTGGAATCTGAAGGAACTGCTCGTCAGAGAACGGAGCAAGTACAAATGATATCTGGTTCCCCTCAGAAAACTCGTGCCCCACGCCTATTCGGATGCGGGCATATTCCCTGGATTGGAGGAGCTCCTCTATGTTGCCCAGGCCGTTGTGGCCTCCGTTGCTTCCATTCATCCTCATACGCACTATGCCGAACGGAAGGTTTATGTCGTCGCAGATAATCATAAGGTTCTCCAGGGGAATGTCCAGCTCCTGAAGCCAGTAGCGAACTGCGTTCCCGCTCAGGTTCATATATGTAGAAGGCTTAAGCAGGTGGAATTTCCTCCCTTTTATGGAATCGGTGGCTATGTCGCCGTAGCGTACGGTATTAAACGAAAGATTGGACGCCTGCGCCCAGGCGTCCAATACCATAAATCCGATGTTATGTCTGGTGAGGGCATATTCGGCACCTATGTTGCCGAGACCGACCACCAAATAACTCTTGTCAGACACGTTTATGCCTCCTCGGTGGCTGCAACTACAGTGTTACGGGTAGTCTTGACACCGCAGATGATAGCATCCTTGTCGGTGGTGACAGTGATGTTGTCGAGTTTCACGTCGCCGGCCTTGATCTTCTTGTCCAGGTCGAGGGAAGTGATGTCGATGGTCACATCGTCGGGAAGGTTCTTCAGAGTAGCGCAAACGCGGATCTTGCGGGCGTTCTGATAGAACTTACCACCCTTCTGTGCACCGAGTGCATGGCCGGTAATCACGATAGGAACCTCGATATTGATGGGCTTCTTGTCGTTTACGGCGAGGAAATCTACATGCAGGCAGGCGTCGGTGACGGGATGCCACTGGAGCTCGTGAAGCACGGCGGTGAACTTCTTCTTGCCGTCCAGTACGAGGTCGATGATATGTGCCTTAGGGGTGTCGGTGACAGCCTTGAGATCCTTGGCGGTAACGGTGAAAAGTACGTTGTCTACGCCGCAGCCGTAGAGGTTGCAAGGGACGAGTCCCTGCTTGCGGAAGGCCTTGAGAGCAGCTTTTCCTGCTACCTCACGAGTCTGGCCGTTCAGTTCGAAATGTTGCATTGTTTTGTTTAAAAAAAATGTGTTACTCATCCCCGGACGGGCCGGGTACCCATTGCACCAAAACCGTTTGGTTTTATTAATGCGGCCGCAAAGATAAGTATTATTTTTGATTCTCAAAGGCTTAGCCCAGCAGTTTTTCGCTTCTGCTGATAAAATCTGCCAAAGCTTTACCCTTCAACATACCTTTACTGAGGAGGGCGAGGTCAACAACCTGCTTGAGGAGCTCGCCTGAGCCCTCGCGGTCGGCCCATATACGGGCGATGACGGGGTTCTCCATATTTACCTTTACGTCATAGGCTTCCGGCATGCTGCCATAGAAGTTCATACCGCCTCCAAGTGCGCTCATTTCGCGCCAGCGGCGCATGAACTCGCTCTGTGTCAGCACTACAGGCGCGGACTCTGCTCCCAGGTTCTCGGGCTCCACGTGGTACTCGTTGCCCTCTGGCAGGGCGCCTTTGAACAGTTCTTCCAGGGCCTTTTTGTCGTCCTCGCTCATCTCGGGCTTTACTTTTTCTTCTTTCGGAATCAGATTGTCGGCGGTGTCGCTGTCTACGCGGGCAAAGCGGCAGTCTTTGAGTTGCTGCTCAAGCATATTTACAAAGTGGCTGTCCAGCTCGCAGTCCATCAGAAGTACATCGTAACCTAAGTTTTTGGCGGCTTCTATATTGGCGTACTGGGCGTCGGTATCTGTGGCGTATAGATATACTACTTTCTTGTCCTTATCGGTCTGGCTGCCCTCGATGGCCGTGCGGTAGTCGCTGAAACTGAAGTACTTGCCGTCGGTGTTCTTGAGCAGGGCAAAGTCCATCGCCCTCTCGCGGAACTTTTCGTCTGACAGCATTCCGTACTCGATAAATAACTTGATATTGTCCCACTTCTCCTCCAGCTGGCTGCGCTGCTCCTTGAAGATTTCTTCCAGGCGGTCGGCCACTTTCTTGGTAATGTAGGTGCTGATTTTCTTGACGTTAGCATCGCTCTGCAGATAGCTGCGGCTCACGTTCAGAGGAATGTCGGGAGAGTCGATTACGCCATGCAGCAGAGTGAGGAAGTCGGGCACTATATTGTCTACGTGGTCGGTTACAAACATCTGGTTGCAGTAGAGCTGTATCTTGTTGCGGTCTATCGCCATGCGCTCCTTGATCTTGGGGAAGTAGAGCACGCCGGTGAGGGTGAAGGGATAATCCACGTTGAGGTGAATCCAGAACATGGGTTCCTCATCCATGGGGTAGAGTGCGCGGTAGAAACTCAGGTAGTCTTCGTCCTTGAGCTCCGAGGGGGCTTTGGTCCACAGGGGCTCTATGCCGTTGATTACCTCGTCTTCGTCGGTCTCTACACTCTTGCCGTCTTTCCATTCTGTCTTTTTTCCAAAGACCACCGGTACCGGCATGAATTTGCAGTACTTGTCCAGCAGCTGTCGAATCTTGCCTTTGGTGCCGAATTCTTCTGCGCTCTCACTGTCGAGATGCAGGGTGACGGTAGTGCCGCGCTCCTCGCGATCGCATTCGCCCATGCTGAACTCCGGCGAGCCGTCGCAGGTCCATTTTACTGCCTTGGCGCCCTCTTGCCAGCTCAATGTTTCGATGCTCACCTTCTCGGCAACCATGAATGCAGAATAGAATCCCAGTCCGAAGTGACCTATAATATTAGTCTGGTCTTTGTACTTCTCCAGGAATTCTCCGGCGCTGGAAAATGCTATCTGGTTTATGTAGCGGTCTACCTCGTCGGCGGTCATGCCTATACCGTTATCCTTGATTTTGAGGGTTTTCTTTTTCTCGTCAAGTTCGATTTCTACCTTGAGGTCTCCTGTCTCGCCCTTGAAAGTACCTGCCGAAGCAAGAGCTTTGAGCTTCTGCTCGGCATCAACTGCGTTTGCTACCAGCTCGCGAAGGAAAATCTCGTGGTCGCTGTACAGGAATTGTTTGATAACCGGAAATATGTTCTCGGTGGTTACGCCGATTGTACCTTTTGTAGTCTTTGCCATAATACTATAATAATTAAGCCGACCCATCTGCGGGCCGGCTTAACTGAATCAAATCACGTTCCAGTGACAAAATGTCAGATTATTTATAGAGGAAACGCTTGATGCTCATCTTAGGAGTCTTCTCGAACGGCACCAGGACGGTCTCTACCTTGGAAATCTGGCTGTAGGCGGGCAGTACTCGGTTGGCGCCCAGGCGAACCTTCTCGGGGATGTCGGATACGGTTTCGCTGTCCAGCTTGTCGCGCTTGATGGCGTCGTTGTCAAGATAAACCAGGGCGACAATCTTGCCGGCACGGTCAACCACGACGGACTCGCCGACGTAAGGCTGATTGTTGACGATGGCTTCGAGCTCCTCGGGATAGACGTTCTGGCCGTTGGCGGTGAGAATCATGCTCTTGGAGCGGCCCTTGATGAAGATGTTGCCTTCCTTGTCCATGATACCCAGGTCTCCGGTGCGGAGGAACCCGTCCTCGGTGAACGCATTAGCAGAGGCCTCGGGGTTCTTGAAGTAACCGATGGTGATATTCTCGCCCTTTGCCTGGATTTCACCTGCGATGTGCTCGGGATCCTCGGAGTCGATGCGAACGGTAGCGCAGTCAACAGCCTTGCCGCAAGAACCGGGGACAAACTTGGTCCAGTGCTCATAAGCAAGCAGGGGACAGGCCTCGGTCATTCCGTAACCTACGAGATAGGGGAATTTGATGCGCTTGAAGAGCTTCTCCACCTCGGGGTTGAGGGGTGCGCCGCCCATGATAAACTCCTGCACCTCGCCGCCGAAAGCAGCCACGAGACCGTCTTTCACCTTATTGTAGATGATGTTGTTGATGCCCGGAATCTTGAGAAGCACCTTCACGATGGGCTTGTCGAGTGTGGGCTTTACTTTGCTCTTGTAAATCTTTTCCATCACAAGAGGCACCGTAATGAGCAGGTAAGGTTTCACGTCTGCGAATGCCTTCAAGAGGGTTGCAGGGGTGGGAGCCTTGCCAAGCCAGTATATTGCGGTACCGTTGCAGAGAGGATAGATGAACTCTATCACGAGGCCGTACATGTGGGCCATAGGGAGCATGGAGACCATTCTCTCGCCGGCGGGCACGTTGCGCTGGCTATAGTCAACGCAGGCACTGAAGTTACGGTAGGTGAGCATTACGCCCTTAGGGTCACCGGTAGAGCCGGAAGTGTAGTTGATGGTGGACAGGTTGTCCCAGTTGTCGGTGGGAAACACCACGTCCTCGGGCTTGAACCCCTCGGGCCACTTGGCATCGTAGAGCTCGTCCATCTTGTCGTAAGTTTCTTTGTCCTCGGGCTTTGCGGCATAGATGGCTTTCCATGTATCGATGTCGATAGCCAGTCGGATGAGAGGCATCTGCTTGGAATCCATCTTCTTCCACTTGTCTTCGTTGGTAAAGAGGATGACGCTCTCGGAGTGGTTGGTAAGAAAAGATGCGCTTTCGGGGGTGAAGTCGGCCAGTATGGGCACGATTACGGCCTCGTAGGTATTCACGGCAAGGTAGGTCATGCCCCAGCGGGCGCCGTTGCGGGCGTGGAGGGCTATCTTGTCGCCTTTTTTGACTCCGAGTTCCTGGAAAATGATGTGGAACTTCTCGATCTGGGTGGCCATCTGGCCGTAGGTAAAGGACTCACCGCCTATGCTGTTGAGGGCGGCCTTTTCCCAATATTTGCGGGTTGCATTCTGCAAACGCTCAAGATAGTGAGGATATATGTTCATTTTTTTGTGGTTTGGTTTTCGGTATAACGGCTGCAAAAGTAGAGTCGGGTGGAGTATTTTGCAATAGGGTACGCACGTATGTGGAGAATAATTACGATATTTGTGGCGAAAAAAAATTATTTGGGGTGAAAATATGAAGAAGAAACCTATAGTTGCGCTCATCTACGACTTCGACGGAACCCTCTCTCCGGGCAATATGCAGGAGTTCGGCTTTATCCAGGCAGTCGGTTCCACTCCGGAGGAGTTCTGGAGCCAGAGCGACTATATCGCTATCGGGCAGGATGCCTCTAATGTGCTTGCGTACATGAAACTTATGTTCGACGAGGCTAAGCGCAAGGGAGTGCACCTTCGCCGCGAAGACCTCCAGCGCTTCGGTAAAGATATAGAATTGTACCCGGGCGTGCGCGAGTGGTTTGACAGGGTGAACAAGTATGGGGCTGCCCACGGCGTGAGGGTGGAGCATTACATCAACTCCAGCGGCCTGCGGGAAATTGTGGAGGGGAGTCCTATTGCCTCGGAATTCAAGCATATTTTTGCTGGCTCTTTCCTCTACGACGATTCTGGAGAGGCCGAGTGGCCGGGCAACGCAGTGGACTATACAGCCAAGACTCAGTTTCTTTTCAAGATTTCCAAGGGTATCTTTAGTTCCCGCGACAACAAGAGGGTGAACGCTTCTGTGGATGACGACAAGAAGCGTGTGCCTTTTGCCCACATGATTTATTTTGGCGACGGGGAGACTGATGTGCCCTGCATGAAGATAGTCGGCATGTTCGGTGGGCACTCAATCGCCGTGTACAATCCGGCTTCCGACAAGAAACGTGCTGCAGCAATGAAGCTAAAGCGGCAGGGGAGAGTGGCGTTTGCTACTCCGGCGGTTTATACCCGTGATTCCCGTGCGTTCCAGGTGGTCTGCGCCATAATCGACAAAATCCGCGCAGATTACGAAGTGCAACGGCTGGCTAAGATTTAATCAAATTCAAGAACTCGTTCCTCGTACGAGAACTGCTAAGAAACACCCCGCTAAAAGCAGAGGTGGTAGTAACGGCATTAGACTTTTGCACACCCCTCACCTGCATACAAGTGTGGTTGGCCTCTATAACCACGGCAACCCCCAGAGGGTGCAGCGCCTCCTGTATGCAGTCTCGTATCTGAACCGTAAGACGCTCCTGTACCTGCAGGCGCCGCGCATAAGTCTCAACCACACGGGCAATCTTGCTCAGCCCGGTTATCTTGCCGTTGGGAATATATGCCACGTGGCACTTGCCGATAAAAGGCATCATGTGGTGTTCGCAGGTGCTGTACAGCTCAATATCCTTCACCAGCACCATCTGCTGATACTTCTCGTCGAATATCGCCTGACGGATAATGTCTATGCCGTCTTCTGAATATCCTTTTGTGGTGAATTGCAGTGCCTTAGCCACTCTCTCCGGGGTCTTCAGAAGCCCCTCGCGGCCGGTATCCTCTCCCAGCAGACGGAGTATCTCTTTCACGTGTGCAGCAAGCTCCTCCGTAGTCTTGGGATCGTACAATTCTTCTTTGCTGTAACTCATGCCACAAAAGTAACTAAAAATATTTGCACTTAAGAAATAATTTATATCTTTGCGGCCTAATTGACTAATCGCTTTACGACATGTATTGGACACTAGAATTAGCCAGCAGCCTGGACGACGCTCCATGGCCGGCAACAAAAGACGAACTCATAGATTACGCCAACCGCTCCGGCGCCCCCGAAGAAGTCATTGAAAACCTCCAGGAGCTCGAAGAAGAAGGCGAAATATACGAAACCATCGAGGACATCTGGCCCGATTACCCTACAAAAGAAGATTTCTTCTTTAACGAAGAGGAGTATTGATGTAACCCATTGAATATCAGAGATTTATAACCGCCCTAAAGTTATCCTCTTTATGGGCGGTTATTTATTGAAATCGGCCTTTGAGAGCACTCTGGGGCCGTTTTTCTTTTTGTTTTGCCCTCTTTTTTGCCCACTGTTTTACCCTCTTTTTGGAGCTGCTGATTTGTGACAGTATTCCTCCTCCTTCAGGAGAAAGAGTAGTTGGGGTTGCATGATGATGTTTTGGCTATCATTACCGGATGACCAAAACACTTTTTATCATGACAACTCAAAAGAATACGGTACTGACAGTACATTTCTGTCTTCATGGCAAGCTAACGCGAAGTGGCCTTCGGCAAATCCATTGCAGGGTGTATTACAAAGGCGCAAGCCGGCATGTTTCAACAGGAGTTTCCATCGAGCCGGACCTATGGGACAGCCGGAGGGAAATGGCAAAGGGGGATACTGAGGAGGCGCTATCCTTAAATGCAGAGCTGGCGGCTTTCAAGGCCGGTATTATGGAACAGCTCGGGAAGTGCAAACCTGAAAACCTGACGATTACGCTCATCGGTTCAATTCTGAAAGGGACGCACGTTGCAGAGGAAGACCGGCCCAAGATGGTAACGCTTGTCGATTTTGCGCTGGAATATCTGGAGTCAAGGTTCCTCAAGAAACAAATCACTTATCAGACCTGGTATAATCACCGGAGTTATTTGCGAGTCTTTTCCGACTTTGAGAAATATCATACCGGAGGCAAGCCGATGACGCTGATGAAACTGAACCCCGAAACCTTTGAAGCATTTATTCAGTACCGGATGGAATGGCGACACAACAAGAGCACAGAGGCCATTAACCAAACCTTGAGGCCGCTTCAAAACGCCCTGCAATATGCCATAAAGGTCGGCTTGGTATCACCTATTGCGGCCGCGCCCATTCTGGAAAACAGACTGGATGCGTATCCCCATTCATATCGTCCGGGAGATGAGCTTGAGGGCCCTGTGCGATTTCTGACGGATGCTCAACAGGCTCAGTTGCTTAACTATATGGAGAGCACAAAGCTTTCCCGTCGTCGGGAAGTTCTTCAGATGTTCTTTTTCTCTTATTATGTCGGAGGACTGCGGCTGTCAGATATCCTTACGCTGGAATGGAGCCATATCAATTGGGAAAAGTCGGAATTGCGGAAGGTTCAATACAAGACAAAGCGCCTGATGCCGATCCCGGTTCCGCTTTCACGCCCCGCTATGGATATCCTGCATGCCTGGAAGGGCCGGAATCCTCGCTTTGTATTCGATCTTCTCCCGGCCGATTACGATGTAACCGAGGACAAGGCATTCTTCATGGAACGCAACAGTAAAGACAAATCGTTCAATAGGATTCTTGCCGATATCTCTTATCAATTAGGGTTCGATAAGCCTGTCACCTTTCATATGGCACGCCACACCTTCGCAGTCAATGCGCTCAACAAAGGCATGCGACTGGAGGTCGTCAGCTCTCTTCTTGGACACACAACTATCATCTCCACGCAGAAATCCTATGCCCGATTCCTGAAGAGCACAATCGAGGATGAGGCCAGAAAGCTACTGGAGATGTAGGTAATCAGTTGCATAACGATTTGCACGGCTCGTAGCAAATCGTTATTTTTGTAATGCTTAAATATGTTGTTATGTCTGATATAGAGAAAATACAATTGTTTGAGGACCAGAAAGTCCGGACGATTTGGATAGAGAGCGAGGAGAAATGGTATTTCTCTATCAAAGATGTAGTCTTGATACTCGCCGATGCAAAGGATCCCAAAGATTACCTTTCCAAGATGCGACGCCGCGAACCGGAACTTGCCAAAGGGTGGGGACAAATTGTCCACCCCCTTGTTGTACGCACACCTGGAGGTCCTCAGAAGGAGAATTTCGCCAATCTCGAGGGAATGTTCCGCATCATTCAGTCCATTCCTTCCAAGAAAGCAGAGCCCTTTAAGCGATGGCTCGCGCAGGTGGGAGCCGAAAGGATTCATCAGATGCAGGACCCGGAGCTTGGCATTCAGCAGTCCCTACAAGATTATAAGCGGCTGGGCTACTCTGACAACTGGATCAACCAGCGCCTCAAGAGTATCGAGATTCGCAAAGACTTGACTGACCAGTGGAAAGCCCACGGCGTTGAAGAAGGCACTGGCTACGCCACCCTTACTGATATCATTTACTATACCTGGGCTGGATTAACCGCCCGTGAATACAAGCACCTCAAAGGCCTCAAGCAAGAGAATCTCAGAGACAATATGACCAATGAGGAGTTGGTGATGAATATGCTGGCCGAGCTTACCACCAGCAACATCACCAAAGAAGAGCACCCAGAGACCATGTCAGAGCACGCCCGAGTAGCCGAGCGTGGCGGATCCGTCGCTAAAGTAGCCAAGGAGGCATTTGAAAAGCAGACCGGCAAGAAAGTCGTCAGTCCGCTTAGTATGAAACGCTACATTGCGTCACAGCAGCCGGAATTGGAGTTGGGAACGGATGAGGCAACGGATACTGAAGGCCAGAAGGAATAAATAGCTGAAACTTTTTCTGTATAAATATGGCTTCCGAGATTGACCAGAATAAACTGAAAGTCGCAATTGACTGGATCAACAAACTTGCTAACGGAATGAATCCAATTGATGGTAGGGTTCTTCCTGATAGCGACATCGTGAATAATGTTCACATTTCCCGCTGCCTATTCTATGTGTCCAGCCTGCTTGAAGGTGTGGGGAAGAAGAAGGGCTCCCAGCAGAAGCAGTATGAATTGGAATTCCAGCTCACTCCGGAGATTGCGTCAAAGGTCTATATTGCTGAAAGAACAGGGATTGCTATGTTCGTCAAGGAAATCAATAAGGTGATTCCGGATAATATGCAGCCTCTGGCAGCATCGAAGGTTACTCAGTGGCTGGTATCGGTAGGATACCTGGTGGAGCAGCAAAGCAGCGACGGCCGCAAATACAAGGCTCCGACAGAACTCGGAACATCCATTGGAATGACATCCGCATGGAGAGATGGCTCACAGGGGCAGTATCTTGCTATATCCTATGATGCCAACGCGCAGCACTTTATCCTTGAGAACCTTTTCAAGCTATAGCTCGATTTCTCCTCGCTTTAGCATATTCTCATAGTACGTCAGGTTGATTTTGCGGTTGCAGCCGCTCTTATCAGCCTTATAGTTCGTGCAGCCGAGGAAGGGGGTGCGGTCCTTTGTCCTGACAATCAGATAGCCGTCCTTGCAGCAGTCGCACTTGAGGATAGGAAGGATGCCGCCGGAGAGGTCGTTGGTCATGAAGTCACAGATTTCCGGCTCATTGGTACATATCCAGAGCCGTAGGCCGAGGTCTTTCTTGTGCTTGTACTGGAGCGGGTAGCCACAAATCGGGCAGCGCTTAATCATAGAGATGTCGGGAGAATCGGTCTTGGAGATGTCCAATTCTCCGTTCACGCAAACCTTATCGTATTCCTGAACCAGTTCTGCTACGAAGCGTGACGGTCGCTGCTGAGGCACTGCTATGTAGACTCTATTCTTGGTGCGGGTCATCGCCACATAGAACAGACGGCGCTCCTCGGCATACTCAATGGTGCGGTCCTCGCGGATGACCAGTTTCATCACCGGATCGTCTTCAATCTTGGACGGGAAGCCATAAGTGGCATTCACGGCGTTGATGATGACTACGTTATCATATCCCAAACCCTTTGAACGGTGGGCAGTGAGGAAGGTCAGTTTGGCTTTCGGGTACGCTTTCGACTTGACATCACCGGTATTATCAAAGTAGGTGAACAGGCCGCTGCGGCTGAGGTTAAAGGCATCGAATCCATATCGGCCGATGAGAAGAATGGAAGAATTTGCCGGTTTCCTTTCTTTGGCGTTTGCTTCCATTATCTGTCCGATGCAGCGCTCGACAGCCTGTGCCTGCAGGAAGAACTTGCCGCCCTTCCCTTCGAGGTCTTTCTTGTCGCCATCCTCGGAATAAGACTCAATGATGATGGGGAAATCGATATGCTTGGGGCTGATGAGCGATTTCTTTATCTGCGAAGAGTTCTTCTGGATGAAACTGCCGGCGATGTCGATGACCTCTTGCGAGTTGCGGTAGGTCTTGGTTATCTTCAATTCTTCACCGTAGCCCATAATCTCAGCGAAGTGGGTAAAAAGGGTGATGTCTGACCCGGCGTAGGCATAAATAGACTGCCAGTCATCGCCCACGGCGATAATCTTAGCATCGCAAACCAATGACAAGGCCCGGGCAAGGTCAAAGCGCTGGCGGGAGATGTCCTGGTATTCGTCAATGATTATGTACTTAAAGTTCAACTTCTCGCCCATGTCCTGCTGCTCCTGCAGAATCTTGGCGGAATCGTTTATCATATCCTCGAAGTCCACAGCGCCACGCTCCTTCAACTTCTTGGAGTATTCCAGGTAGCACTGGTGGCAAACGTCCAGGAAGAGTTTGGTGCGAACGTTATCGGTCATCCGGTGCATTTCACGGAACTTGTCTGTGTCGTATCCGTTTGTCTTGAAGTTCTGGATGAAGGTGCAGAGGAGGCGGACCAGTTTGAGGATGTATTTATTTTCCTCGGTGGAGACAATCTTCTGATAGACTTCCTGCTCAGAGCGGGGCTCCAGGGTGATGCCTGTCGCAATGAGCTGTTCCTTCAGATGCTCGAGCAGCGGGCGTCCATCCTTGTACTGAGAGAAGGTATAGATGAGTTCCGTGCCGTGGTCGCGGTGGAACTGGACCTTGTCATTGACCTCCTTCTTATAGCGTTCCAGTTCGGCTTTGGTGTACCGGTTATGGGTGCCGTCTTCCGTGATACCAAAATGCTCAATGTAGATGGTCCTGTCGCCCTGCTTGATGGTGAAGTCAGGGGTGTAGGGCTTGTGAGACTTCCGGAAACTATAAGGATAGATCTTCTCGTACTCGTAATCGACCTTGTTGAGATACAGGAAGTTTGCAATCTGGACTTCCTGAGCAGAGCGCAGCGACTCGTAGTTGATGGTGATGGACTTGCCAGTACGCTTGTTCGTGATGGTCTCCACGTACTCGTTCATATTGGAACGCATCGTAGAGAAGTCAGCCTTCGAGATGTAGTTGAAGAAGGCGTTGAGGTCGTCACCCTCGTATGGTGCATCGAAATAACTGCCGAAGAAGAGGATGAGTTTATTCACCATCTCCGGCTCCCGTAGGACGTCGTTCTTCAGGTAGTTGTTGATGACATCGAACATGAAACCGCTGTCCACTACATTCTTCTTGTCGGCATCCTGTTTCCGGAGAATGGCGTAGCCGGTCTTGTGGAAGGTGGTGACCGGGCAGTTTATATTCAGGGCCTTGTTAATCTTGTCGCGGAGTTCACCCACGGCCTTGTTGGTGAACGAGATAACGAGTATCTGTTCCGGTGCGACGTGCCTGCATTCTACAAGGTATTTCACCTTGGCGGCAACAGTGGTGGTCTTTCCTGCACCTGCGCCGGCCACGACAAGCATGTAGTCTTCGTCTGTGAGAACCACCTTCCGCTGCTCATCGTCCAGGGAGATGGCTGGATCGACTTTGGAGAGTACGGTGTCCAGATAATGCTTCTCCGAGACAAGGTGGCGCTGCAGGTAGGTCTGATTGTGCTTCTGGATACTGGTGGAGCCATCCTTCAGGTCGGCAAGGTCAGCGTAATCGCGAAGGAAAGACTCAATGGTGTTGGCATCTATCCCATTAGCTTCGCAGTAGTATCCGGTGGTCTTTGCCGTCTTCATATTGGTGAAGAAGGTGTTCACCTCGGCATAATCATCAATAAATTGGCGATAGTCGCTCCTGGCCAGATACTTATCTTCAAGCAGAAGGCTGTTGAGGCGCTGGGTGAACTGCAGGAGGGACGCATATTCCGGCGTGGGCGCATCTGGTACAACAATGGTCGGCTCCTGCTTTTGCGGAGTCTCCTGCGGCTTTTTGCGCTTATCTGAGAATATGCGGTTGAAAAAGGACACGATGGATAAGACAGAAATGCTTAATTGTTAAAGTCGTCCTGGTAATATTCGTAAAAATAATCACCTAATACATCGTTAAAGCCCCAGCCACAGTTTTCGGTTAGCCTAACGCATTCTTCGAATCTACCTTTGAACTTGTCTTCTAAGTCATTCTGAAACACATAATCGAGGGCGGCTCGGTAATTATTCTCGAAAGCGGTGTAAAACGATTCCCACATGTCGCCATATTGGTTGGTGAACAAGCAACCCTGCTCGACAAAGAAAACCATCAAATCTGCCACATCCTCGGGTCTGGGCTTTAGCTTCTTGTAATCTGCAATTGCCTTTTTACAAACGGATACTCGGCACATTTCCCTACCTTTAGCGGGGAAGTATTCATCTCGAATAATGGCCTTATACTTCGCCAGTGTGTCTTTTAGGGCAGCCTCCTTGTCTTCCGCAAATAGAGAATCAAGATTCTCTTTTACATCAGGATAAGAGCCGTAAAGGTCTACGACTAATTGAATCAACTCCTTTTGGGGCAAGGAGGCAAGTGCCTTCTTCAGTTGTGTTTTATTCATTATCTTGGGGTTACAAGTACAAAGATAACTATTTATACTTTGACATGCCCCACAAAAAGTGTATATTTGCGTTAATCCTGCAAGGGAGAGCGTTCCAGTTCACTTTTGGCGAACGGGTATGCGGTCAAAAAAGGCCCTGGAGGCCCTTCAGAAATGATTTTTGAGGACATTTATGGACATGTATGGCCGAATAAACGGACGCAAAACCGGACGCATTTAGGAAAACATGCCCTGTGTGCACAGAGAGCCATACTACTCGATTTTTGGAATGAAGAGGAGTATTAGGTAGTTAACTCTCTGAAATACAGTAATTTAAGCGCATCGGGTGTGATTCTTTGAGTCACGCCCGATGGCCTTTTAAGGACACTGAGGGCCAGGTACGGAAACAAAAGTGAACGCAAAAACGGACGCAAAAGTTACTTCAATTATGTAAAGGTAATAGGAGCAATACTGGTGGATGGAAAGTTGTGAATAATGTGAGCTTTATGCGCTATTTCTCCGTTTTAAGCAGAGATAAGGTACAAAAAGCTCGCACTTTTCAGTTATGATTGATAATCCATAACTCCTTTATTCGATGAGTTGCGGAGAGAAAATGCGAGATATTGCATCCTTAACCATATGAATGTTGTGCGTTACGGAGAAAATATCTTTGAATTTTAAAATACATAATGCTATATTTGCGGCAGGTCAATTCTTATATGCAATGACAAAACTGAAAATCATTGGCCGAGAATACGAACAAGCCATTATACGCAACTTTCTTGAGAGCGATAAGGCGGAATTAATAGCCGTTTACGGACGCCGTCGTGTAGGGAAGACATATTTAGTCAAAAGTATTTTTGACAATGAGTTTGATTTCTTCTATACTGGCCTCTATGAAGTGCAACGTGCTGTTCAATTGAGTCAATTCAAAAAAACGCTTGAACGTTATTCCGGGCAGAAGATGAAGAGATTCAAAGACTGGTTCGAAGCATTCGATGCCCTACGTGATTATTTGGATGCTCTCTCCAAAGAAAGGATAGTAGTATTTCTGGATGAAATCCCTTGGATGGACACGCCCAAAAGTAACTTTTTGGCAGCATTTGGGCAATTCTGGAACGATTGGGCATCTACCAAACAAAACTTAAAGCTTTTTGTGTGTGGATCTTCAACTACGTGGATGCTTTCGAAATTCATCGGTGATAAGGGCGGTATCTACGGCAGGGTTTGTCGACCTGTTTGGCTCGCACCTTTCACTCTATATGAAACAGAAAGGTTCTTGAAGGAGATTAAGGGTATAGAAATGACACGACACCAGATATTGCAAGCATATATGGTTTTCGGCGGTATTCCTTATTATCTTGATATGCTGGTCAAGGACATGCCCCTTAATGTAAACATTGATGATTTGTTTTTCAAACAGGGCGCGCCCCTTAGGGCAGAATTTGATTTCTTGTTCCGTTCGCTGTTCAAGAACTCCCGGCTATATAAGAGCGTTGTGGAAGTGCTGTCATCCAAGCTAAAAGGGATGACAAGGCTTGAACTGATGGAAGCGATGCATCTTCCTGACGGAGGAGATTTATCAGAAGTGCTTGATAATCTGGTTAAATGTGACTTTATTCGCAAATACACTGCTATAGGTAAAACGGAACGGGACGCCCTGTATCAGTTGACAGATTTATTCTCTCTCTTTCACATGAAGTTTGTAGAAGACAACAATGGGCAAGACGAGCATCTTTGGAGTAAACTTGCCGGGAAGGGGCCTATGACCGCTTGGAGTGGATATGCTTTTGAACAAGTTTGCCTACATCATACCGGCCAGATTAAGCAGTCACTTAGTATTGGTGGGATTATAAGCAATATCCATTCGTGGAGTTGTCGTCCATTTACCGATAAAAACGGGACATCGTGGAAAGGCGGTCAGATAGATCTTTTGATTGATCGCGCAGATGAAGTTATCAGCATATGTGAGATTAAATACGTCTCAGATAAGTATGTCATTGATGCTGATTATGAGAACCGGCTTACTTCGCGTGCTACACTCTTCCGACAGGTTACCAAAACAAAGAAGGCACTTCATCATACGTTCATTACCACATACGGCGTTTCAAAGAATCTACACAGTGGTATTGTGCAGTCAGAGGTGACTATGGAGGACTTGTTCAAATAGTAGATTAAGCGATGACATACGAAGAACTGCTGGCTGAGAATCTCCGCTTAAGGGAGCGTATCCTTGAATTGGAACAGGAGAATGCCCGCTTGAAAGGTTATGGTTCTTCTTTGTTGTGTGAGCCGGAGCCGCCCCAATATGGCAGCGGGCGGATGCAGCCAGAACGGAACCGTGACGCTGAAATCCAACGCCGCTTGAACATCTTCCGTGCTTTGTTCAGAGGTCGGGACGATGTTTTTGCTCAGCGATTTGTTTCCAAGGCTGGAAAGGCAGGCTATCAACCAGTATGCAAAAACCGATGGTCGCCAGAATGCACAGAGCACAAGCGCAAGTGTGAGGGTTGCCCCTTCAGGGAATTTATCCCGCTGGATGATACGGCCATCCGTCGGCATCTGGATAAAGATGCGAAGGAGAAAGATGTCATTGGCATTTATCCCATCCTTGAAGACAACACTGTTTACTTCCTTTGCGCCGATTTCGATGACAAAAACTGCGAGCATGGCTACCAGGAAGATGTCCTTTCGTACGTCCACATTTGCAAAGAATGGGGAGTTCCCGCGTACATTGAACGCTCCCGTTCTGGAAGGGGTGCCCATGCTTGGATATTCTTCGAAGAGCCAATCTTGGCTGCTGACGCCAGAAGGTTAGGCTTCGCTATTATCGGCGCCGCCATGGAAAGCAATGTCCGACTGGATATGAAATCCTACGACAGATTCCTGCCGAATCAGGATTTCTTGCCGAAGGGCGGCTTCGGAAATTTGATTGCGCTCCCATTGCAGGGCTTGGCCCGAAAAAGCGGAAACAGTGTTTTTGTGGACGAGAGTTTTGATGCTTTCAAGGACCAATGGTCTCAGTTATCATCGGTAAGAAAACTTTCAGCTTCTGAACTTAAATCTATCCTGACAGTTCATGGGTATCAGATAGAGTTGTCCTCGTCATCAGAGACAAAACCTTGGGAAACGCCGAAGCCGGACCGCATCTCATTTGAAGATTTCCACAGTCCTGTCAGACTTGTCCGGGCGAACGGGCTTTATGTGCCGATAAAGAGCGTTTCAAATCTTTGACTTAAGGATAAAGATAAGTGCATCAATACCAATAATGGCAATCATGACTAACCAGAAACGTCTGTTCACCTTCTTTTTATCGTAGCCAAAAAAAGGATCGGTTTCATCCATGTCCAAACACTGGAAATGGAGATAGCATGAAGCCAGATTGATTGCGTGCTTATGAGTCACAGCCGGAGGGAAATCATATCCGTTTGTGGTCAGATAACTCTCGAACCAAGGAATAAGACCATCCACATTTTTCGCCTTAAGCAGCTTAAGCAATTCATCTTCGCGCCTTGCAGGAACTGTAACTTTCTGGTTTTCAGAAAGCAGTACGAGCCCATTCGCTTGATTTGCCAGAGGCTCAAGGTCGGACAACGCTAAAGAGCGAGGCATCATCTCTGGCACATGGGCCTTTTCAAACTTGTCCAAAGCATCTTCAACTACCATTGTTCCCCTATAAACGCTTTGCAATAGTTTTGCGGCGGAAACTCTGTCTTTGCGTCTATACAATAGATAAATAAGTTGGAGTTCAATGTACTTTGGAATCTGGAATCTCGTGTTGCCTTGTTCCAATATCCAGGCCTCGCTGGAAACATCAATTGCAACCCGAACATTCTCGGTATCAACATGAACATGGCGGATATCTTTCTTTTCCTCCATCTCCTCGGAAACGCCTCCATCCTTTTCGGGATTTCTGTAATAGCTATACTCTTTTGCCCTTGCCTTAAATTCATCGAATTCGGTTCTCGTAAGAGGTTTGCAATCATACTGCTCCTTGTCAAATAAAGTCCAAGATGAAGGGACAATTTTGTGCAGGTTCACGTATTCTATAATAACGGCTTCTTTGTTATCAGCATCGTAGATGGCAAAGAAAGGGTCATAATGTATGTAGTCGTATCCATCAGGATTGTCATCGGAATACACATAAGAGGATATCTTCTGCAGATGGCCCCCTTTATCCCTTACTTTCGCAAAACACATGGGAGACTCTGTCGACAAATGCCCAGGGCGATCCCATTGAATGGACAGAAGATAGTTCTCTAATAGACATGCTGCTTTATCATCCGGGGTAGAATCATTTATGCCGGCCATTTTGTAGAGTGGCTCTCCCAAGCATATTTGCCGATTAACGCAGAAAATAGTGACATCATTTTCCCTTGATAGGGTCTTGGTGGAGGAATAGTCATTCTTAAAAATGTTCTCAATTGTCTCATCACTAAATGCGCGATTCACATCTTCGATAGGTTCGTCATCGTCATCTTCCATATATGCTTTTCCATCAGTCAGGGAAAGCAGTTGGCTGATTAAGTCCCTAAATATAAACCAGTCATAACGTGAAGAGTTGACCAGTATCCGGACCTCATAGCCATTGTCTTTTTGGGTGAGTTCAACCGCCCGGATAGATTTGCCAGGTATGTAGAAATGCGATGTTGGTTCTCCACAGTCCGGTATCTCTATACCCGGATGGAGAGTGCTCATTCTCGACCGGATATCCATTGGTGATACCGATTTCTTGCTTCTTATTGTGACACAAACGCTCATATGTTATAGTATTCTATTAATCCTTCTTTGCCCAGTGACTCAATATGGCTGCAGTCAGTTCCTTGCCTTCTCTGGAAGAGAAGTTTGCCGGATCTTTTATCAGGTAGCGGTTGGCAGTTGTGCCTTCCTTAACCTCTCGATACTCGATCTTCTTTGTACCATCTATGATTTGGTCAAAATAGACCTGTTTGATGGGAAGATAAAGAGTATTCTCTTTATTGGGTGCTTCCATTATGTAGTTGGTGTGTTTTCTTCTGTAACTTACAAAGTTAACATTTTTTACCAACTAATCCGCCAAAAGTCATATAACCGTAATCTCTCGAGATTAAGCATGCCTCTTTTACACTATCAATCGAATCAATTTCCCATCCCTCACGAACATATCCGGATTCCGGAATACAACAGCCCAGATTTGTGATGTCCCTACCGGCTGACCATCCCTTCTGCGATGCAGCCGGCGCAAGTTTATCTGCTCCGCCAAGGTCTCAGCGGTCATCCCGCATCCCTCGGTGGACAGCAACCAGACGATGGCTTCTTCAATCCTCATCCTCTTGCAAGCATATCATCCAGATATGCAAGGCACATTATCAGGAAAAACATAGGTCAGCGCTTTTCGTTAAACAATTCAGGAATAAACGCCAGCCCGCAAAGCAGGTAGATTAAAATGTACATAATTGCAGATTTTTGGAGTTACGCCGCAAATCTACAATATACAAGTGACAGGTTTTGACACTCGAAAAAATCTTTTCGTCTGAAAGTGAATTATTTGAACTTTTTCTGGGTAAAAGCCCCATTCTCAGTAAGCCAGGCCTTCAGTTTCGGACCTTCTTCCACGGAAACTTCGTGCGGGAGGCCAAGGACAAAGCGGCCGATACCCTCCAGGGCATTGACATCGCCCTCCCAGAACCAGATGCGCTTGACCTGCGTGACCTCAATGCTGGTAATAGGGAACTCCTCGGTCAGCAAGTTTTTTGCCCTAAGCGTCAGTTTCAACTTAACGTTCCTACCCCCACAACAACTTGGGACGGCTGGTGCAGAAAAGCCGGATACCGTTCTTACCCCCGCAACAACTTGGGACGGC
>CAMKAJ010000035.1 GCA_946410455.1 uncultured Bacteroidales bacterium | reverse complement strand
TTTAGGTTCCTGTTTTAATCCAAATCAGAACGTTCTGATTTGGATTATGTTAAGTTCGCTACGTTCAGTGAGTTACGAGCGTTCTACCTTCGACCTCCCGGGCGAGTCGGCGGCAGGAAAGCAGCCCCCGTCAGGGGCCACCCGGGACCCGGCCCGTCCGGAGGCTGCGCACTTGGCCAAGGCCAAGTGCAGTCACGTTCACCGGCATCAAGATTCGATGGGCATCTCTCGCTTTCAGCCTCAGTGCAGTGCGAGCATCCTGCCGCCTCACGCAGCATCCGCTGCTGGGTCGTTCCGTGCCGTGACTCCTCTTCCTCCGCAAGCTCCGTCAGAAGAGTCCCGTCCCTTCACTCCTCGGTAAGGCTTCGCCTTGTTTATACCCGGCCGCTATCCCTCCAGGCACTGCAAGCCTCCGCCTTCGAAAGTGACAGTCCGCTTTAGAGCAGCACAGCTGCTCGGCGGCCTCGTCACTTCCTTGTCTCCAGCTCGCAGAGCCTTCCGGGCAGCCGGGACACAGCCCTGCCGGGCTGTTGGCGCAGACATTGTCCGTCATCCCGTCTTTGTTCCAGGGGACAAGCCCCTTCCACAAAGCCGTGCTGCCAGTCAAAGACTGCGCGGTTACGCCCGCATCAAGGTTGAGGTCGTGTACTTCTCTGCGAAGGCCGGTGCCTGTTCGCGTTCACCGTCGTACCCCGCTCGAACGTCCCTGCCGCGCTCACTCCCTTGGGCCGTCCCGGCCCAGGCCGGTGAGGCCGTCTGCCCACCCTCGTTGCCGGTCTTTGTCGGGGTCTGGGAGCCTAAGGTCTCCCAGCCCTTGCACCGCCAAAGCCCGACAACCCCCTCGCTCCAGACCGCCTCCCCGGCCACACTACGCTGCGCTCCGTGTCCTATGGCACTGCCAGACTCTTAGCCGCCACCCACAACCCCAACGCACTCAATCCCGGCGGCTAAGAGACTGGACAGCACCATAGGCTGACTGGGGAACCCACGCCCGAGCAGCAGTGCTCCCTCGACCGCCATCTCCCGCCCGAAGGGCAGTGCAAGGAATATAAATATATATCAAGGAAGCAGCGGCTACCGCCGCTGCGGGTAGTGCTATTCCGGTGGGTGGTTATGCCCCGAAAAAAGTTGCTAACTGACTGAAAATAAATTTGTTATTGTCGGTTTATTTGCGTATCTTGTAGTATAATAATTAAGGTTTAGGTTATGGAAACATTGATACGCTTCATCGAGAGAGTTGAGAACCGGGTTCTCTATTACGTCACTGAATTCACCGAGCATCAGGACACCATGTACCAATTCACTGACATCTGGGTGCACCAACTCAATGGCAAGGTTGTCTTTGATGACTGCCCGGAGAAACCCAACTTCAAACGCACCACTGTCTTCGCCCTGTGCGGCATCGACAAGAATCTCCGCTATGTGCCGGACAAGAAGGCCATCAAGAAATGGGTGGAGAATGAGGTCCTGATGCATCGGCTGACGTAATGACCATGGGTCCATCTCCTTAGGAGCTCCCTATGAGCCTACTATGAGCCCAAGACTTGCACGGGGTGCCCCGGCCCTGGCAGAGTCGTGTATGCCTATACGAAAGGCCCCCTGGGCTGTTCCCAGAGGGCCTGACGCATAGAGCATGAAGAGATGGCTCCGGAAGACTACTCGCCGGCGGCCCACTTGGTCTCGGCCAGCATGGTGCCGGACTTTTCTCCGGTGGCGGCGTTGACCAGGTAGTAGCGGAAGAAAATCTTCGGCGCTGCGGCACTGGGTGCACCGTGCTTGGCGACGTAGTCGGCACGGATGTCCACTGCGGTGGTGGAAGGGGTGGCGACAGTCTTGATGGCCACAGCCTTGCTGTGCGCACGGGTCACGCCGTTGGACTGACCTTCGGAAGCCTCAATGATGAGCTTCAGGTTGGTCACGTCCGAAGGGACACTGGCCAGCGCGAGCGTGAAGGTCTCGCCCTGGCAGACGATGGTGGCTGCACCGGGGTTCTCGACTCCGACGAGTGCCGGAGGATTCACGACGGCGGTGCCGCCGCAGGCGACGATCCAGTAGTTCAGCCTGGTGAACAGGTTGCTGCCGGAAATCTTGGCCTTGGTGCCGAGGACACTGCGGCCTTCCTGGGAAAGGGCCAGCTTATTCCAGGCGAGGATCTGGGCGCTGGTCAGCGACTTCCACTGAGTGGTCAGTTGCTTGAAAATGCCCTTGACCTTAGCCTGGTCAGCAGTACGAACGGAGCCGCCGTAACCGCGATTGCGGATGTACTTACGACTCTTCATCTTAGCGGCCGTAACGCCCTTGGCGCTGCCGCTCATCTCCTCAAAGGCGATGCTAGGGATGTACTTCATAAGCGTTTAAGTTTTAGAAGGTTAAGGAATAAATAGGTAATAAGGATTATCAAAGCAATCAGGCTGATGACCATCGTCACTTCGCCCGTTTTCATCTTGGTCTTCTGCCAAGCGGTCAGCTTTTTCTCCACCTCAACAGTCACGGTCTGCACCCTGTCGCGGTAGATGGTGGAATCCCTCACAACTTCCTTGGTCTCAACCCGGACCGGCACGCTCACGGGCTTTGTCTCCAGACTGTGGTGGAGGATTCCTGCGGCCACAACGGCTTCGCTCTTGGCGTATTTGTTCTCCAAGGTGGAGGCAGTATCCAAAGTGGCCCTTTTTTCAATTATTATCGGCAGCTCGACATAGGCCGTGTCGTGAACCGTCTTCACCTCCGTCCGTACCTCCACCCGAGTACTGTCCGTGCTCGCAATGGGCCGGACAGTACCGCAGGCAGAAGCGGCGAGAAGCAGAAGCAGTGGCAGACGGGTTCTCATGGTTTAGGCTTGGTCGTTGTGTTTATGTTCGTAATCTATGACATCCTTCAGTTCGGCCTCGAACTTCCGGAACTTGACATCGTAGCTGGCTTTCACCCCGAGGATGGCTCCGCACAGAACCAGCAGCTCGCTGACGATGGAGATGGCGCTGCTCGCAATCTCGCCCAGCGGCGGCACCAGGAACAGGCAGACGGAGGCGATGATGACCCCGCTGCTGAAGCTTGCAATAGCAATGATGCCCTGCAGCCTGGTGAGTTCTATGCGTTTCTTCTCGGACATAGCGTATCAGTATTAACCGTCAAATCCTTCTTGGCCGCCGGTTCCGCCAGACTCCGGCTCATCTTCCTGAACACCATCCCTTACCAGAAAGGCGAAAATGAACGGATCATAACCGGTACTCTCGAAACCGGACATCCGCTCCTCGCAGGTAAATACGCCATTCTCGACGTGGGCCAGTGTGAAGCCGTTTACGGAAGGATTGTACTGGTTGGAGCCCCCTATGAAGGGCACGTCGGCATTTACATCTGTAGGAAAGTTACCCATCGTTGCCTCCCAAGGCTGGTTGCGGTAGGAGTAGGAGCAGCTGGAGAACTGCATGTGCAAGAATACCCAGTGCTCAAAGATGACGCAGAAGGTCTCGGAACTCCAGTACAGGTAACGAGTTTCCTGAGTCATATCAATGCGCGTACGCGTCCCCTTGATGGAACTTCCTCTCTGATTAAGAGAGGGGTACAGCGCCTGGATGAAGAGGGTATGCTCCGTCTTTTCGTCGAAATTGGTCAGTTTCTCGATGCAGATGGTGTTCTTATCCTTTATCCAGGACTTTACAGCAGTCCCGCCGTCATTGTTCCAAGTGTAGGTAGAATACTCATATCTGTCGCGGAACGTCAGGATGACACCGGCCACTGCGCTGCGGTTGATGGTCAGATCCGGCACATAGATTTCCAGGACGTCGGCCGCCCGGTAATCAGCGTTGCTCGGGTCATAGGTAATCTTCGCGTTCAGGACCACGTAGTTTTCCGCCTGGTAGTCCTTGAACTGGATGGAGCCTGCTCCGAAATTATTGCCTGTACTCGTAAACATAGCCGTATAAATCGTTAGTAGAGAATGCCAGGCCCGAAGACTTCAGTGGGTTTTACATAGTAGCCGCCACGGTGGGCGAAACAGATATTGGCGCCGTCCCATCGGTCGTTGCGCAGCCAGATAATATAGCTCTGAGCCGCAAGAGCACAGTGGCCGTCACCCATACCGCGGCCGAGGGCCATACTTGTTCCCACGCAGTCCTCGGGAATGTCATCCTCCAGATATGCGTAAGAGGAAGCAACATTGCTGTGGCCAAGGCAGACGGCATCAAACGATACTACAGGAGCACCTGTCGAGAAATCTACTTCACACTCGGTTACGTGGCTGTCTTCCTTGATATCGGCCATCGTAATCTTGTTGCGCTTCACGTAACCTTCCTCGGCAGCATCTTCCTCGCTCTCGCAAACCTTGCTGTTATAGGTGGTCTGGCCGGTAAACCCGGTCACGGGGTCGAGCCAGTACATTTCGAGGAAGACCTTCTCGCCAACGACCGGTTTTACCCCGATGGTCTTGAAGTAGAGGTAGGTCATGTCGGCATCGCCCCAGTCGTCCTCCATACCGGGTGTAATGATGACAGTCTTGTCCCATCCGCTGGAGACGCCTGCACTCTGGCCTGCAGACATCTTCACAACCAGTTTGAGACCGGCTTCGTGGGTGATGCCTTTTATGACGGCCGTCTTCGGGGTAATCCAGAGTTTGTCATACACCACATTGGGGAGAGCAATGATCTGCTCCGGAGCATCAGTAAGGATGCTTTCCCCAGCCATTGTTCTGTTCACGTTGAGGCGAACATACAGGTTGATTCCAGAGAGCTGGGCAGCCTGCCCGAATACAGACTGGCCGGAGGTATGCTGCGCGAGCCGTTCCCATGCCTGCATTTGAGCGTCCGTCAGGGTCTTGTAAGATTTGGTAATCTTGCTCATCGAGGCGCGGCGGACAACCTGAGCAGAGGTGGTCATCCCCGTAGGCCAAGACCGGACGGAAAGGATGGTACGGCCGCCGACCTGACGAGCCGTAACACCCTTTGCCGAACCGGAGAAGCCCCCGAAAGCGATGGAAGGAAGAGCTTGCATTTTGATAAGTTTAGGTTAAGTTAGGCAGCACAACCCCTCGTGCTGTGACAAATATAAGAAAAATATATCTATCAGCAAAACAATTATTTACGCAAATTTAATTCAAGTTGCGCTTTAGATATATTAGCGTATAGCGGGGTATATCCGGGTGTAGCCCGGGGGCGAAAAAATTTCGAGCCAGCGCATACGTTCGGCGCCAGCTCGCACAATCAAAGGTCAAAACTCAGATGGAGAAAAAGAACGACAGCGGCGTGTGAATGTTCCGGTAGCCCGTCCGGGAGTCCAGCAGAAGATAGTGGCAGTGTGCCTGGTACTCCTGCAGGTCGAAGCCCCAGATGTCCCGGAAATCCCGAATCAGAAATTCCGCCGTCGAATCCCCGGCCGAGCTCGGCGCGAGCGAGAGAAAGTTCCGCATCTTGCCAGAATTCTTCCCGCCGCCCGGCCTTGTGAGCTGAAGCTTGAGGAGAAGCCGGTACCGCTCCGGAGTAGGGCAGTTCTCAAAGTTAACGGCAAAGCGCAGCCGCAAATCGCCGGAACCGGCCGTTTCAGACGAAAGGAACGTCACCGCATACACCGGAAACTCCTGCCAAGGTTGAGGAGTAGGGACGTGTTCATCCCCGAGCGTGGCGAAGCCGTGGTAAGCCGAGACAAAGAGATTGTGGCCGGAAATATGCGCGGAACCATCGAACGGCGGCTTGTGACTGATCACCGGCTCGGCATACGAATTCCAGGTCAGCTGAACGGAATGCTCCAGCCCCCGCCAGGCCTCCAACGCCCGCTTATGGACATCCACCTGCGCCAGCTGTCCTTCTGTCCCCTTGAACACACACTGATTTTTCTTCTTGTAGAAACACTGCCCATTCTGATGATAGAAAGTCAGGTCCCCAACGGAGCCCCAACAATCAGAAATCAATATAGACGGTTCAAAGCGCGGCATAGTCAAGCATAGGTAAGTTTCCAGACACAAAGATACGAAGAATCAAGCGAACAACCGAGAGCGAGCAACCAAGTAATCGGCCTCCCAGACACCTACAGCCCACATTTGGTATAATAGAGTTCCCCGCGATAGAAGAGGGTATAAAAAAGACACAAACCCAGCATTTTGTGTCTGAATTTGTGTCTGATTTCTGTAATTGCTTGATTATCAAGCTATACTGCGGTGAGTGAGGGATTCGAACCCCCGGTACGTTGCCGTACACCTGTTTTCGAGGCAGGCTCCTTCAACCACTCGGACAACTCACCTTGGTGTGGAGAGTGCAAAGTTCGTAAATATTTTTTAATTTTGTACACTATGCGGATTGGAGATTTGGATTTTGGAAGCAAACCGCTGTTTCTTGCACCTATGGAGGACGTTACCGACGTCTCTTTCCGCATTCTATGTAAAGAGCAGGGGGCGGCAATGGTTTATACCGAGTTCGTGCCGTCTGACGGTCTGATCCGCGATGCCGACAAGGCTATTGCCAAGATGCGCACCCTCCCCGAGGAGGCTCCGGTGGGCATACAGATTTACGGACACCTCCTGGAATCTATGGTAGAGGCGGCAAAGATGGCCGATAATGCGGCAGAGATTGCCGGCGGGCACGGTGCGGATATCATAGACATCAACTTCGGATGCCCGGTGAGCAAGATCGCAGGACGCGGTGCCGGCAGCGGCATGATGCGGGAACCGGACAAAATGGTTGCCATCACCAAGGCAGTGGTAGAGGCGGTAAAGAAGCCCGTCACCGTAAAAACCCGCCTGGGCTGGGACGAAAACAGCAAAATTATTCCGGAGCTGGCCGAGCGCCTGCAAGACGTTGGCATACAGGCTCTTACCATTCACGGCCGCACCCGCCAGCAGATGTACAAGGGAGCAGCAGACTGGACGCTCATAGGCGAGGTGAAGAACAATCCGCGCATCCACATACCCATAATAGGAAACGGCGATATCACCGACGGCCCCAAGGCGGCGGAGGCATTTGCAAAATACGGCGTTGACGCCATAATGATAGGCCGTGCTTCCTTCGGCCACCCGTGGATATTCAAAGAGATTCGCCACTACCTCGATACCGGGGAGGAGCTGCCGCCGCTGGCTGTGGCAGAGCGCGTGGCCCTGGCTAAGAGGCATTTCGACCTTTCCCTTCAGCACAAAGGCGTTCCACGTGGAATCTACGAGATGCGCAGGCACCTTAGCTGCTACTTCAAAGGGCTCCCGGAGTTCAAGCAAACCAGGATGCGGCTCGTAACCTCCAATGACCCGGAAGAGATTAGAGACACTCTTGACTACATAGCCCAGCACTGGGCAGACAGTCCGCTCCAGACTACCAACGTATATGATATATAAGCTCATTCTCACATTGCGGAACAAGCGCTACAGCAGCGGCACCAGAAGCAAGACGGCCGCTGTTCCCACTGTGTGCGTGGGTAACATAAGCGTTGGAGGCACTGGCAAAACTCCCCATACAGAGATGATACTGAGGGAGTTGCTGGCCAGCGAACGCTGGGGCGCAAAAACAATCGCCGTTCTCTCCAGAGGATACAAAAGAAAGAGCAAGGGCTTCCAGCTGCTGCCGGCGGACGCCAGCGCGAGGCTCTACGGTGACGAGCCTTCGCAGATCAAGCGGAAGTTCCCGGCGATAACGGTAGCGGTGGATAAAGACCGGGTGGAGGGATGCGACCTCCTTGCTCATCCCGAAGCAGCCCCCGGCTCAACAGGAACCGGTGACGTCAGCAAAGCCCCTGGCACCGCCGCCGACATAATAGTCCTCGACGACGCCTATCAGTACCGCAAGCTCAAGCCCGCCCTGAGCATAGTACTTACGCGCTTCATCCGCCCCGTGACCACCGACCGGCTCCTTCCTCTGGGGCGCCTGAGAGACCTCAAAGAACGGCTCTACGACAGTGACATAGTGATAGTTAGCTATTGCCCTGCAGACCTGCTCCCCGAAGAGAAAGCCGCTCATGCCAAGACTCTTGGATACGACTCTTACGACCCCGCGACTTGCGAAGCTGAGCACAAGGGCCGCCGGCAGCTGCTCTGCTTCACCCACATGAGCTACGGCGAGCTGCACCCCCTGTTTCCGGAGTCGGACGTGCGCTATAGCTATTCTCATAAGGCAATAATTCTCAGCGGTATAGCCAACGATGAGCCGCTCTGCAAGCACGTAAGCGAGAGCTATAAGATAGTAGGGCACCTTAGCTTCCCCGACCATCACCGATTCGGCACAACCGACATCAAAGCAATAATCAAAAAAGTCAAGCGCAGCCCCACGGCGCTCATCATAACTACAGAAAAAGACGCCCAAAGGCTAAAAGACCTTAAAACCCTCCCCGCAGAGCTCAAGCGGCGCATCTTCTGCCAGCCCATCCAGGCAGAATTCCTGAGCGGGCAAGAACGAACAGAATTCATTAACAAACTGATAACCTTATGAATCTCAAGACCACCCTTTTATGCATAATCCTTGCAGCTGCCTGGAACCTGGCAAATGCACAGGAACCCGCACTTCCCGACTGGCAATCCCCGGACATCTCTGAAGTCAACAGGCTCCCTATGCGGGCCAGCGTGCAGTCTGATGTGCCGGTGATAAGCCTGGACGGCATCTGGAAGTTCCGTTGGATGGACAGCTACAACGAGCAGGCAATGGCGGGCTTCGAGTCTGAAGACCTGGACGACTCCAGCTGGGCCACAATGCCTGTGCCCGGCATCTGGGAGCTGTACGGCTACGGCGACCCAATTTATGTAAACCACCAATATCCTTGGAAAGGCCACTTCGAGAATAATCCCCCCTTCGTGCCACTGGAGCACAACCACGTGGGCCAGTACAGAAGGTATTTCTCGCTTGACGCCCAGCAACTTAAGTCTCGCATAGTGCTCCGCATCGGAAGCGCCACCTCCAATGTGAGGGTATTCGTGAACGGCAAGCAGGTTGGCTACAGCGAGGACAGCAAGCTGGAGGCGGCATTCGATATTACCCCATTCGTGCGCAAGGGCACCAACCTCATTGCACTTGAGATAATGCGCTGGTGCGACGGCACTTACCTCGAGTGCCAGGACTTCTGGCGACTCTGCGGCATAGCAAGGGGCGTGCAGCTCGACCTGCGGCCGCGCAAGGGCGGACTCAAAGACGTGCGTGTGTCGGCCGATATGACCGGAGCCTTCGACTTTGACGTTGAGGTGGAACCGGGCGCAACTGGCGTGCTCTATCAGCTCACCGCACCAGACGGAAGCGTGTTAACGCAGACCGAGAAAGTCTATGGCAGCGGCGCCTGCTGGAACGGAAAAATCGAGGCCCCCGCTCTCTGGACCGCCGAGACGCCCAATCTCTACACCCTGCAAATCAGCAGCTTAGCAGGCCGTAAGAAGATAGAGACCGCTACCCTCAATGTGGGCTTCCGCAGCGTAGAAATCAAGGACTGCCAGCTGCTGGTGAACGGCCAGCCCGTGCTCATCAAGGGCGTGAACCGTCACGAGATCAGCCCCGACGGCGCTTACGTGGTTTCACGCGAGGAGATGCTGCGCGACATACGCGTGATGAAGGAGCTCAATATCAACACCGTGCGCACCTGCCATTATCCCAACGACCCCTATTGGTACGAGCTCTGCGACCGCTACGGCCTCTATGTAATAGACGAGGCCAACATCGAGTCTCACGGAATGGGTTACGGAGCCAAGACGCTCGGCAAGAACCCTTTGTACGAGAGCTCTCACTTGATCCGCATGCAGCGCATGGTGCATCGCGACCTCAACCATCCCAGTATCATCATCTGGAGCCTCGGCAACGAGGCCGGCGACGGCCCCAACTTCGAGAAGAGTTATGCCTGGGTGAAGGAGTTCGACCCCAGCCGCCCCGCGCAGTACGAGCGTGCCGAGCATAAAGCCCACACCGATATCTTCTGCCCCATGTACTATGGTTACGACGAGTGCGAGCAGTACTGCCAGCAGAATCCCGATAAGCCGCTGATTCAGTGCGAGTACGCACATTCCATGGGCAACTCCATGGGCGGATTCGCGGAGTACTGGGACCTGGTGCGCAAGTACCCCAGCTATCAGGGCGGATGCATCTGGGACTTTGCCGACCAGGCGCTTCGCTGGCCCTACGACCCCGCGCAGGGTAAGGTGTGCGCAGAGAACGGCGCCGGCTCCAAGCTGGCCCCCGGCAAGCCCTCGTGGATATATGTCTTCGGCGGCGACTTCAACACCTACGACGCCACCGACGAGTCGTTCAACTGCAACGGCATAGTGTCGGCCGACCGCGTTCCTCATCCCGGAACCGAGGAGGTGCGCTACCAGTATCGCAACATTCACTGCCGCGCATCGGTAGAGAACCTCAAGATGAACGCCGTCAATATATATAATGAGAACTTCTTCATCACGCTCGACCGTTACCGCTGCAACTGGACTCTCGTCAAAGACGGCAAGCCCTGCAGCAACGGCTCGTTCGACCTCCCCGCAATAGCTCCCCAGCACGGGCGTGCAGTGGCGGTGCCCGGACTTACTCTTCCCAAGCTTACCGGCCACGACGTCTCGCTCTGGCTCGATTTCGTACTTAAGCAAGACGACGGCATACTGCCAGCAGGCACCGTGGTGGCAACAGACCAGATTGCCGTTTCCCGCGAGCTCAAGTGCTCTCCCAAGCTCCTTCCGGAGTCGGGCGTGCCCGTGCTGGAAGAAGATGAGTCCCGCTATATCGTGCGCGGAGAGGCCTGGGAGGCTGCCTGGGACAAGTCCACCGGCGCCCTGTACTCCTATGTAGTGCGTGGCCGCCAGATGCTCAGCCTTCCTGTGATGCCCTGCTTTGGCCGTGCCGTTACAGAGAATGACCTTGGAGCCAAGTTCGACAAAAAGATGGCTGAGTGGCTGTATCCCGAGTTCAAACCTTCAGACATCGCTGCAATCAAAAACTCCGACGGCGTCACAATTATGCTCACTTATCCTCTGGAGCATGCGAAAGTGCAGATGATATGGAAGGCAACGGCGGGAGGCCTGCTTACCTTAGACATGAAGCTCAAAGATAACGGAAGCCTCTCCCAGGCCGCGAACCTCTTCCGCGTGGGAGTGGAATTTGCCATGCCGGGCGAGTTCTCTACCGTAGATTTCTATGGCGAAGGCCCCTTCGATACCTATATCGACCGTCGTACCGCAGCCCGTCTGGGCCGTTGGGTGCAGGATGTGACGGAGCGCTACGACTTTAGCGCCGCCCGCCCTCAGGAGCACGGAACCAATGTTGGTGTGCGCAGTTACAAGATTCTTGCGAGCGATGGAGCTGGCATCGAGCTCACTTCTCCCGAGCTCTTCTCTGCCTCTGCCCTGCCGTTTACGCGCCGCACGCTCGACCTCAGCATAGGGGAGTGGCGTCACAGCCGCGAGCTGCTGCCGTTGCTGCACAAAGAAAACAGGTCGCTGGGATTGACTGCCGTCAATTGCGACCTGATTCAGATGGGGCTTGGCTGCGAAGACTCCTGGGGTGCATGGCCTCGCGACGAGTACATGATTCACCCGGCGGAGTACAGCTTTACACTGTCAATATCTCCTTCTCTTTAGCGGCGACGATCTCGTCCACGGCTTTCACCTTCTTGTCGGTCAGCTTCTGGACTTCGTCTTCGGCTTCTTTTTCTACGTCCTCGGAAAGGCCCTCATTCTTCTGGGCCTTTTTGAGGAGGTCGAATGCGTCGCGGCGAGCGTTACGCACGGTTACCTTGGTCTGCTCTCCTGTGGCCTTTGCCTTCTTGATGAGCTCGCGGCGGCGTTCCTCGGTGAGGGCGGGCACGGTGCAGCGGATAATCTCGCCGTTGTTCTGAGGGGTAAATCCCAGGTTGGCGTCCATGATGGCCTTTTCTATCTTTGCAATCATGTTCTTCTCCCAGGGCTGAAGGGTAAGTGTCTTGGCATCCGGGGCCGAGATAGAAGCTACCTGATGCACGGGTGTGGGTGAACCATAATAATCTACCATCAATCCGTTGAATACAGACGGGTTAGCCTTGCCCACCCTGTAGTTCTTGAGCTCTTCCTCAAGGAAGCTAAGGGCGTCCTTCATCTTGGTGTCGGCGCTGTTTACGATTTCTTTTGCTCTTTCTGTCAACATATTATTCTGCTTTTACTATTGTTCCAATGTTTTCTCCGCGCAGCAGGCGTGCCAGGTTGCCAGGGCGGGTTATGTCAAATACCACGATGGGCACGGGCCCCTGCTCGCACAGTGCGTAGGCGGTCTGGTCCATCACCTTGAGATGGTCTGTAAGTGCCTTTGTAAAAGTGAGTTCCTCATAGCGCACGGCGGTAGGGTCTTTCTCGGGGTCGGCAGTATATACTCCGTCAACCCTGGTGCCTTTGAGAAGGGCGTCGGCGCCCAGTTCCAGGGCACGGAGGGCTGCTCCGGAGTCGGTTGTAAAGTAAGGATTGCCGGTGCCGCCGGATATGAGTGCTACGCCTCCGCGCTCAAGCAGGGCCACTGCATTGTCGCGGGTGTAATAGCGGGCGTGAGGCTCCATGGGCGTGGCGGTAAAGACTTCGGCCTCTACTCCCAGGCTGCGTATCGCGCATGCAAGGGCCAGTGAGTTAATTACGGTTGCCAGCATGCCCATACGGTCGCCAGTCACGCGGTCGAATCCTTTGCCCACTCCTTGCAGGCCACGGAATATGTTGCCGCCGCCGTTAACTATGGCAACCTGGCGGCCTTCCTTTACTGCCGCTACTATTTCGGATGCGTACCTGTTGAGGCTTTCGGGGTCCAGGCCCTTGCCTTCTGGGCCGCCAAGGCTTTCGCCGCTCAATTTCAGTAAGACTCTTTTATACATATTCAAAACAGTGAATCGAACAAAAATATCGGAAAAATATCAAAATTCCAATATAATTTAGCATATTTGCAGACGGTTTTAACGATAACAGTTCAAATCTATGTTTATATTCAACTCGTCAATCGGCAAGAAGTTCATCCAGGCAGTGAGCGGAGCATTTCTTATTATCTTCCTCCTGCTCCATGCTACAATCAATTTCTTCTCCGTAATCGATTCATTTACAGGCAAGTACGGTATAGCTCTGGCAGATGAGAGTCTCTTCTCCAAGGGTGACGGCCTCTTCAAGCTGGGCTGCGACTTCATGTCTACCCCTGTTATTTCTATAATGGTGCCCATTCTGGCCCTCGGTTTCTTTGTGCATATCCTTTACGGCTCCTGGCTCACCTTCCAGAATATCCGCGCACGCGGAGGTTACAAGCGCTATGCTGTAGAGAGCAAGGCTGCTGCCGATTCCTGGTCTGCCAAGAACATGTTGGTGCTGGGTCTCTTGATTCTGGGCTTCCTCTGCTATCACCTGACGCATTTCTGGGCCAGGATGCAGCTCCCCGAGATGTTCGGAATCGGCGAGTTTGAGAACAACCCTTACCTGCTTCTCAACTTCACCTTCGGTCCCTGGTGGCAGCTGGCCCTGTATCTGTGCTGGTTCGTAGTTCTGTTCCTGCACATTACGCATGGCTTCTGGAGCATGTTCCAGACCGTAGGTTGGAACGGAAAGACCTGGTTCAAGAGGGTAAAAGTGATTGGCGTCATCGTCGCCGCCCTCATTTGCTTCATGTTCGCCGCAACTGCAGTGAATGCTTTCCTTCAGGCAAACAGCCTGCTTTGCTGCTGATTCTAACCAAAACATATTGAATTCAGAAACAGCCGGACGGAGCGCATGCTTAGTCCGGCTGTTCTGTATATCCGGATTTATTTATATATTTGTAGTTACTCGATAAAACTATTGACCGATGAAAAAACGTATAGCCTTTATAATCGCTCTGCTCCTTCCACTGCTTGCTCAGGCGGCTCAGGACGGTATTCCCCAGATTGTTCCCGCCCCCCGGAAGATGGAGATGGGGAAGGGGAGCTTCAACATGAAGGGAGTCAGCATCAACTGCGACCCAGCCATCGACCATCGTGCTCTCAGGGCCATAAGGCTGCTGGCAGACCGGCTCACGCTGGCCAGCGGCAAGCTCTCGGAGGTGGCAAGCCCTGTGGGGCTTCACCGCACCATGGAGAAGGGCAAGCTCAAGGGCCTGTATTTTATCCAGGACAAAGACATAGTGGCAGAGGGCTACAGGCTCAGCGTTACTCCTCAGGCCGCTGTGGTGCGCGCATCAGACTTCAGCGGCTTCTTTTATGCCCTGCAGACCATTCGCCAGATGCTCCCGGTGGCGGTTTATGCGAATAAGCCCTCTCACGCAGAGAGATGGCGCATCCCATGCTGCGAGATAGAAGACGCGCCGCGTTTCGGCTACCGTGGCCTGTTGCTTGACTGCTGCCGCCATTTCTTCAGCATAGACGAGGTCAAGAAGGTAATCGACGTAATGGCAATGTTCAAGCTCAACCGCCTCCACTGGCACCTCACAGAGGATCAGGGCTGGCGAATAGAGATAGATAAGTACCCTAAACTCACCGAGATAGGAGCTTTCCGCGACTACACCATCATAAAACGCGACCTCAACAGCAACGACGGCATACGCCACGGCGGTTACTACACCAAAGAGCAGATTCGAGACATAGTAGCTTATGCTCAAGACCGTGGCATTACTATTATTCCCGAGGTTGACATGCCCGGCCACATGGTGGCTGCGCTCGCATCGTATCCCGAGCTGGGATGCGCCGGCAGCCAGCCTCAGCCCTACAAGGTGCTCTGCTGCTGGGGCGTGTCCAAGCAGGTGCTCAACGTGGGCAAAGAGAGCACCATGAAGTTCCTGGAGGACGTTTGCGACGAGGTTGCCGACCTCTTCCCCGGGGAATACTTTAACATCGGTGGCGACGAGTGCCCCCGCGACGAGTGGAAGACCGACCCCGACTGCCAGGCCAAGATCAAGGAGCTGGGGCTCGTGAGCGACGAGAAAGCGAGTGCCGAGGCGCGCCTGCAGAATTACGTGACCGCCCGCATGCAGAAGTTCCTCGCTACCAAGGGCAAGAAGATTATTGGCTGGGACGAGATTCTGGAGGGAGAGCTGGCAGAGGGTGCCACCGTAATGAGCTGGCGCGGCACCAAGGGAGGCATTGAGGCGGCAAGCAAGGGATTCGACGTGATTATGTCTCCCAACACCTATTGCTATATAGACCACTGCCAGTCTGAGGATCTGGAGAGCGAGCCGTATTGCATCAGCACCAAGCCGTCGCGCGCCGTAACCCTCACCAAACTATATCATTACGAGCCTTACGATGGTTTCCCCGAGTCCGACCGTCACCATATCCTGGGCGTACAGGCAAATCTCTGGACCGAGTTTATCGGCACCAACGAGTACCTGGAATACATGCTCTTGCCCCGCTTGATGGCCATGTCGGAGGTGCAATGGTGCGCCCCCGCAAACAAAGACTATGCCCGTTTCCTTAAGAGCCTGGAGCAGCACGAGCTCTCAATACTCGACCTGCTTGGCTACAACTACCGCATGCCAGACGAACTAAAAAAATAACCACATGAAGAAATTGCTCTTTGCCGCAGCGGCCCTTTGCGCCCTTGTATGCTGCAAGCCTGCCGTCCCCCTGCACCCCGAATGGGCCTACGACAGCGTAATTTACGAAGTTAACATCCGCCAGTATTCCCCTGAGGGCACGTTCAAGGGCGTCGAAGCCCAGCTTCCCCGCCTCAAGGAGCTCGGAGTTGATGTGCTCTGGCTCATGCCCATGTACCAGATTGGCGAGGTGGAGCGCAAGGGTAGCCTTGGCTCCTATTACGCCATTTCCGACTACTGCAAGGTGAATCCGGAATTCGGTACCATGAAGGATTTCGAAGACCTGCTCGCCGCCGCGCACAAAGAGGGTTTCAAGCTCATTCTCGACTGGGTGGCAAACCAGACCGCACCAGACCACGTGTGGATGGAGGGACGCCCTGCAGACTTCTATGAGCGCGACTCGCTTGGCAACGCTACCTGGGAGTACGACTGGACCGACACCCGCAGCCTGAACTACGAGAACGAGGCTGTGTGGGCTGCACAAGACAGCTGCATGCGCTTCTGGCTGGATAAGGGTGTTGACGGCTTCCGCTGCGACGCCGCCGGTGAGATGCCCGCCAAGTTCTGGCTCAGCGTCGTTCCTGCCCTCAAGCGGGATTACCCCAACATCTACATGCTCGCAGAGGCCGAGAAGCCCGAGCTTGCAGACCCTGCAACTTCTTTCGATGCCACCTATGCGTGGGAGCTGCACCATATCCTGAACGATGTAGCTCAGGGCAAAAAGGGAGTCGCCGACATCAAGGCATATCTTGAGAAAGACGCCACCAACACGCCTCCCACCGCCTTCCGCATGACTTTTACATCCAACCACGACGAGAACTCATGGTCCGGCACCGAGTACGAGCGCATGGGTGCAGCTGCCGACCTTATGGCCCTACTGTGCTTCACCCTGCCCAAGAGCCAGCCGCTCATCTACACCGGCCAGGAAATCGGCCTCAAGCGCCGCCTGAAGTTCTTCGAGAAAGACCCCATCGAGGATTGGAGCCCCAACGAGAACACCGGCTTCTGGTACAATATGTGCCTCCTTAAGCACGAGAATCCCGCTCTCGCTGCAGGCGAGAAGGGTGGCCCGCTCGAATACATAGAGGACGTGCCCGAGTGCGTGCTTGCCTTCCGCCGTGCCGTAGAGGGCAACAGCGTGAGCGTATGGGCTAACCTTTCAGAGAACACCATTGAGCTCTCTGACGGCCGTACGCTGGATCCTTGGGGATGGGATATCGTTACTTCTGATTAACTTTTGCACATGAGACGATTCTCGATTCTTGCGGTGCTGCTGGCATGCGCCGCATGCGCTACCAAAGTGGCTGAACCTCAGATAGTTCCCCAGCCCGCACGGCTTGAGCTTGCGCAGGGTACACTTAACTTCAAAGGGATTAGCGTTTGCTGCGATACGGAGCTGGACTCCAGGAGCCAGGCCGCCGTGCAGGAATTCGTCGGGCGGCTTACTCTCGTGAGCGGCAAGCATAGCAAGCTGGCTGCAGGCGCCTCGTGCCCCGCAGGACTCAGTTTTGTGCGGGACGCTTCCGTGACCCCCGAGGGCTACCGCATCAGTATCACTCCCGCCGCCGCAGAAGTGCGTGCGAGCGATTTCAACGGCGTGCTGTATGCCATTCAGACGCTCAAGCAGATGCTGCCGCCGTCTGTTTTTGGCGTCGAGCGCGACCGGTGCGCCGACTGGCGTGTACCCTGCTGCGAGATAGAAGATGCTCCGCGCTTTGCCTACCGTGGCTTCCATCTCGACTGCTGCCGCCATTTCTTCAGCCTGGACGAGGTGCGCAAGATCATCGACGTCATGGCTGCATTCAAGTACAACCGCTTCCACTGGCACCTCACGGAAGATCAGGGATGGCGCATCCAGATAGACAAGTATCCCCGCCTCACCGAGGTGGGCGCCTGGCGTAACGGCACCATGGTGGGCGGCGACTGGGAGAGCAACGACGGCATTCGCTACGGCGGTTTCTATACCAAAGACGAGATTCGCGATATCATAGCTTACGCCGATGCTCGCGGCATCATCATCATTCCAGAGGTCGACCTTCCTGGCCACATGCAGGCGGCACTGGCCTCTTATCCCGAGCTCGGATGCGCCGGCAGCCAGCCCCAGCCGTACGAGGTCTGGACCCGCTGGGGTGTGTCTTCCCAGGTGCTTTGCGTGGGCAAGGAGCAGACAATGCGCTTCCTGGAAGATGTGCTCGGCGAGGTGGCCGACTTGTTCCCCAGCGAGTATATCCACATAGGTGGCGATGAGTGCCCGCGCGACGAGTGGAAGACAGACCCCGACTGCCAGGCCAAGATCCGGCAGCTCAGACTGAAGGATAAAGACGGCGTTTCCTCTGAGTCTCGCCTGCAGAACTACGTAACCGCGCGTATGCAGAAGTATCTCGCCACCAAGGGCAAGAAGATCATCGGCTGGGACGAGATTCTGGAGGGAGAGCTTGCCGAGGGTGCTACCGTGATGAGCTGGCGCGGCACAGAGGGGGGCATCAAGGCGGCAGGCATGGGCTACGATGCCATAATGACGCCTACCACTTACTGCTATCTGGATTACGTTCAGGATAACGACCTTGTTAAGGAACCCTTCAGCATCACCCATCAGTGGTCGCCCGACAAGCAGTGGACGGAGAACCCCCTCACGCTGGAGAAGGTTTACGGCTTCGAGCCGCTTGATGGCATTCCTGCAGAGGCTCAGGACCATATTCTTGGTGTACAGTGCAATATGTGGACGGAGTACATTGCCGAGCCCGACTATCTGGAGTACATGTACTTCCCCCGCGCCCTGGCAATCGCCGAGGTGCAGTGGTGCCAGCCCGAGCGCAAAGACTACGAGCGCTTCCAGGCGAGCCTCGCCGGCCGCCAGCTGCCGATTCTTGAGAAGCTTGGGGTGAATTACCGGCCGCTGTAGATTAAGCGGACTTTTTGATGTCTTTCCAGGCGAAGAGGGCGTAGACGATCAGCAGCGCTGTGCCGATGACCATGGTGACGATTGGGCTGAGGGCGAGGCGTGGGTTGGAGAGAGCTGTGATGAGCGCGAAGCTGCCAAGAGCCAGGGCTGTGAAGCCAAGAATCGTTTTGCCCTCGTAGGGCACGGGGTAATACTTGCGCCCGATTATCCAGCTGAGCAGCATTGCCACGCCGTAGCCGGCAAAACCTCCCCAGGCACAGGCCCAGTAGCCTATGTGCGGCACCAGCAATACGTTAATTGCAATCATCACGGCCGCTCCTATGGCGCTCATTATGGCGCCCCACCAGGTGCGGTCTGTGAGTTTGTACCAGAAAGAGAGGTTGAAGTAGATACCCATGAAGATTTCTGCCATCATCACTACCGGCACTACGCCCAGGCCCTCCCAGTAGGCTGGCTGGATGAAGTGACGCAGTATGGGCATATAAACCATTACTGCAAGGAACGCCAGCAGCGAGAAGACAATGAAATACTTCATGCCGGAGGCGAGCGTCTCGGGGCTGTTCTTGTCGCGGCTGCCGTTGAATACAATAGGCTCGTAGGCGTAGCGGAAGGCTTGCGTGAGCAGCGCTACTATCATGGCAATCTTTACGCAGGCGCCGTATATTCCCAACTGCACGAGTCCTTCTTCTCCCGGCATGAGCTTGGGGAAGAGAATCTTGTCGGCCACCTGGTTGAGAATACCCACCAGGCTGAGAATCAGCAACGGCCAGGTGTATGCCAGCATCCTGCGGGCCAGCGTGCCGTCGAACTTTACTCCAAGGCCCCGGAGCTCCGGGATGAAGCCCAGAGTTACCAGCGCTGTGCAGGCGAGGTTAGCAAGGAAGATGAAGCCCACTCCGTCGTTGAACCGGGCATAGGTCTCTTCCAACCCCGGAATGGTGCCGAAGAGATTCGGCAACACCAAGAAAATCAGTAGGTTGAGCAGTATATTGGGGATGATGAAGGCAAACTTGAGCAGCATGAACTTAACGGGTTTACCGTCGAGCCTCAGTTTGGAGAACATGATGGCTTGGAAAGCGTCCAGGCCCACGATTATCGCCATGCAGCCCACGTATTCAGGGTGCTCTGCGTAGCCCATGGCGCCCGATATCGGTTTGATAAGAATCAGCACTGCCGCTACGAACAGCAGCGCCACGGCTCCCACCATCTTTAGAGCTGTGCCGTACACGCTGCGGCGGTCTTCACCCTCCTTGTTGGAGAAACGGAACATGGTGGTCTCCATGCCGAAGGTCAGCAACGCCAGCAGCAGGGCGGTATAAGCGTAGAGGTTGGTCACAATACCGTAGCCCCCGCTCGCTGCCGCTATCTTATATGTATATAAAGGTACAAGCAGATAGTTCAGGAATCTCCCGACTATACTGCTCAGCCCATAAATGGCCGTATCTTTTACCAGTGCCTTAAGGTTCATCGAGGCAAATATAACAAATTTTGAAAAAAAGTTTAAAAAATACTTGCAGGTCAAAAAATAATTACTACCTTCCCGTGTTTGACACTTTGATTTTGTTGGGCCGGGGACAATTCAAGGCCA
>CAMKAJ010000034.1 GCA_946410455.1 uncultured Bacteroidales bacterium | reverse complement strand
TCCGCTCCTGCTCACTTCAGATAATATGGAAAACCTGATTTATAGAGGAAAGATAGGAATTTTCCGTAATTATAGCTACCTTTGCGCGTTTAACTTAAACCAATATTAATGTCTAACTATTTCTACAACATGCTCCCCAAGGAGGAATTCGAAAGGATTCCCTACCTTCCTACAATGGGAGAATTCACAGACTGGTTCACCAAGGAGTACGCCGACAATCCGGCTCTCTCTGACCAGGTTAACACTATTACTTACAAAGAATTAGGAGAACGCGTAGCAAGGCGTCGCGCCTTTATTCTGGGGCTCGGGCTCCCTAAGGGCGCACATATTGCAATTTTCGACCGCAACAGTCAGGACGCTATAGAACTGTTCCTTGCTATCACCTCTGCCGGTTACGTGGCGATGAATCTTCCCGCATCCCTTCCGGCACCCGCTCTGGCAGGTTCTTGCGCCAAATTCGATATTGCAGCCCTATTTGTAAGAGAGGAATTCAAGCCTCTGACCGAGGGTCTTGCAGGAGTCAAAGTACTTCCTGCAGCCAGTATTGCAGAAGAAGGCGCTCCAAGTGTAGCTGTAGATCCCGATTCTCCGGCAGCCATTTTCTTTACCGGCGGCACCACAGGCACGCCCAAGGGCGCAGTACTCAGCCACAGGGCCCTCATGAGGGGTAACTACAACGCCATTTTCAAGCCCGGCAAGGTCATCGGCGTTCACAGATACATCGCTATCCTGCCCCTGAGCCATGTGTTCGGCCTCATCGCCGGCACCATGGGATGCTTCTACACCGGAAACCTCATCTTCACCTGCGAAGATATGAAGGCTACCGTGGGCAAACTTCCCATGCTCAAGCCTACCATTCTCATAATAGTTCCCGGCATCTGCGATATTCTGGCTGGCCTCGTAAAGATGTACGGCCCGCAGTTCCTGGGCGGCCACCTGCGCATGATTATCTCCGGAGCAGCCAACGTGCCTCCGCGCCTTGTGGATATCTTCTCCAAGCTGGGAGTTGAATTCTGCTTCGGTTATGGCCTCACCGAGACCGCAAACCTCACTTCTGCCAACGCCGACGCCGTAACCCATCCCACATCTGTAGGCAAGATTTATCCCGGCCAGCAGACCAAGGTTGTGGACGGCGAGCTCTGGGTCAAAGGAGACAATGTGTTCTCCGGCTACTACAAAGATCCAGAGAAGACGGCCGAGGCCTTCTCTGAGGACGGTTGGTTCCGCACCGGCGACCTGGTTAAGTTCGACGACGAGGGCTACCTGTATATTACCGGCCGCATCAAGAACCTCATCATTCTCTCCAACGGTGAGAACGTGAGCCCCGAGAGCCTCGAGGAGCCCTTCTACGCAGACCCTTGCGTACGTGATGCAATGGTTAAGGAAGATGAGCTTAACGACCAGAATGTCATTGCGGTAGAAATCCTTCCCTTCATGCCCGCATTCGACGGCAAAGCATGGGAGGAAGTACAGGCATACATGAACGCCCTGGTGGCCAAAATCAACGCCGGCCTGCCTAGTACGCACCAGATAAGAAAAGTCACGGTTCGCACCGAGGATTTTAAGCGCACCGGCAGCATGAAGGTAGCACGCGTATGACAAGAGAAGAAGTATTTGCCGGACTCAAGGAGATAATCTCCGTGATCCGTCCCAAGACCGACCTGGAGAGCATAAGCTACGAAAGCGAGCTTATCCGCGACCTTGGTATTGATTCTCTCACCATGATGCTGCTCGCACTCGCGGCAGAGGAAAAATTTCAGATGCGTTTTCCCGACGGCAAGGCTGCGCCTGTTACCGTAGAGGACGTGTGTGACAGCGTTCTGGAAGCACAGGGAGCCTAGAGCTCCTTCACATAACTGCGGCGACGCTGGTACGGCTGCGGGTTGTAGTCTCCGAAGAGGGTCTGCACCTTATGGTTGTCTTCGAGCTGCGGGTTCATTAACATCCGCTTGATTCCCAGGCGGATGTAATTTTGATGCAGGTGCTTGAGCATGAGCAGTGCAGCGCCCTTGGCCTGATACTCAGGCAGTACGCCGATAATAAGCCCCTCGGTAATATGGTTGCGCCTGGGGTTGAGCAAGGGGAGTATGTGAATCCAGCCGAAGGGGAAAATGCGTCCCTTGGCTTTGCGCACACCCTTTGATATATGGGGCATGGTAACGGTAAATGCCACCAGCTCGTCTTTCTCGTTCACTACAAAAGCCACCAGGTCTTTGTTGAGCACGGGGACGTACTGCTTTACGTATCCGTCTATCTGCTCCTCGCTCAGCTTGCTGTACTCGTACAGCTGGGAGAATGCGCTGTTGAGCACATGGAACATCTCGCGGCCGCGCTTGGCCATTTTGGCAAGAGTAGAAGCAGTGTAAATCTTGAGGCCGTAACGCTTCTCCACCAGGTCTGCGTACTGCATCATGGGGGGCAGAGTTTCGTTGAAATCTATGTAACGCTGGGTCCAGTCTGCATCTTTAGAGAAGCCCATGCGCTCCAGGAACTCGCCGTAGTAAGGGTAATTGTAGATAACGGTGCTCGGGCTCTCGTTCTCGAAGCCCTCTACCAGCAAACCTTCGCGGTCCATGTCGCTGAATCCCAGGGGGCCCTTTATCTTTGTGGCTTGCCACTGTGCGCCCCATTCTACCACCTTGTTCACAAGAGCCTCTGCCACGGCGTAATCATCAACAACGTCGAACCAGCCGAAGCGCACTGTTTTCTCGTTCCAGCGCTCGTTAGCCTTGTGATTGATTATAGCGGCTATACGCCCTGCTATCTGACCATCTTTGTAGGCCAGGAAAAGCTCGCGGTCACAGAAGGCCAGGGAGGGGTTTTTGTCGCCCAGCGAGGCAAACTCATCGCTCTCGAAGGCGGGTACCCATTTGTCGCAATTCTTATAAAGCTTGACCGGGAAACGGACGAAAGATTTAAGCATCCGCTTTCCCCTTACAGGAACAATCTCTATCATATCTGCAATCTTACAGTGCAAAGATAGATTTTTTCCATCGTTTTTCGCCGGCTTTTTATTAAATTCGCAAGATTTTATAAGAATTATTTATTCTCAGAATAGTATGAAAGATTCCATTATTATCCTTTGCGGCGGTGGCCCCGCTCCCGGCATGAACACAGTTGTGTGCTCCGTGGCCAAGACTTTCCTTAACAACGGTTATCGCGTAATCGGCCTTCACGGCGGTTACAGCGGGCTTTTCAGCAAGTCTCCAAAGACCGAGGACATAGACTTCTTCAAGGCCGACGCTTACTTCAACAGGGGCGGTTCCTACCTTCAGATGAGCCGTTTCAAACCCACCGACGAAGACTTTGAGCAGCGCTTCAACCTGGAGCTCTTCCAGGTCAACAACATCAAGCTTCTGGTTACCGTTGGCGGCGACGATACCGCATCTACCGCAAACCGCATCGCCAAGTTCCTGGAGGCGAAGAAGTACCCCATCGCAAACATCCACGTGCCCAAGACCATCGACAACGACCTTCCGTTGCCCAACAACACCCCGACCTTCGGATTCAATTCCGCAAAGCAGGAGGGTGCACATCTGGCACGAACCATTTACGAGGATGCCCGCACATCTGGCAACTGGCTGCTTATCAGCGCAATGGGCCGTTCTGCAGGACACCTTGCACTGGGAATCGGAGAGGCCACACACTGCCCCATGACCATCATTCCCGAGATGTTCAACAATACCGACATCACAATCGACAAGATCATCAAGCTCACCCTTTCCGCCATTCTCAAGCGTAAGATTCTCGGAATCGACTACGGTACCGTGGTGGTTGCAGAGGGCGTTTTCCACGATCTTTCCGCAGAAGACATCAAGGCTGCCGGCGTGCACATGACTTACGATGAGCACGGCCATCCCGAGCTTGGCAAGATTAGCAAGGCGGTTCTGTTCAACGAGCTGCTGGAGAAGGAGTTCAAGAAGGTTGGCCTCAAGGTCAAGACCCGTCCCGTAGAGATTGGCTACGACGTGCGCTGCCAGGACCCTATCGCATACGACCTGAGCTATTGCTCCGAGCTGGCAATGGGCGTTTACGAGCTCTTCAGCAAGGGCGAGACCGGCTGCATGGTGTATGTAGATGCATTCGGCAATGCATCTCCTCTGTACCTGCACGACCTTCAGAACGCCGAGGGCAAGATTCCTCCCCGCAGGGTAGAGATTGGCGGCGGCATCGCAAGTGAGTACTACTCACACATCTGCCACTACATCACTCCCGCCGACTACGAGGCAGCAAAGGCCTACGTGCCGGATCCCGAGGCTTACGATTTCAAGAAGATTCTCAATTGGTAAGCTGACTACTTACACTTGCAGATAGAATAACCCAGCGGGGGAACGTCCACAAGGCCTTCCTCCGCTGTTATTTTTGCAGCGTTGCGGAATTCCTCGGGCAGTGCAACGCCCACGCAGGCGCGGGTGCTGCTGAAGTTGCAGAAGACCAGCCAGGCTTCATCTACGTTGTAGCGGGCAAAAACGAAATGCCGGCCGGAGTCGAAGCCTCGAGTGAGTCCGTTGCAATAGCACAGGTCCCAGTTGGCGCCGCTGCGAAATACTTCCTTGCGGGAGAGCACAAGCAGCTCGCGGTAGCGGGACAGCAGTGCCTTCTCGGCCGCCGGAAGCGGGGCAGTGCCGTGAATCTCTGCATATAAGTCGCTGATCATCCGTGGTTTGCTCCAATTAAAGATGGAGGTGCGCCCCTCTGCGCCCTCGGCGGCATCTTCTCCTACTTCCTGCCCGAAGTAGAGCATGTAGGAGGCATCGTTAAAGAGCAGCTGGAATGCAGTGGCGGCCCAGGTCTTGTCTGCGCTGCCGGCAAACTGAGCAGAAGCAATACGCTGCTCGTCGTGATTCTCCAGGAAGTTGAGCATATTGCCCTGCAAGGGCCCGAGCGACTGCCAGTTGCAGCTTAGTTCCCACGCCTGGCGGCTGCCGCCGTTTATGCCGCGCAGTATATCATAGGTGCCAGACTTGTCGTATAGCAAGTCAAATCCGGCCTCTTGAATGTATCTGGCATAATTATCTTTCCCGTACACCTCGGCCACGAACAGCAGCCCGGGGAATTCACGCTTAAGCGCCTTTACTACGCGCCCCAGGGCGTCGGAAGGCACCAGCTCCACCATATCGCAGCGGAAGCCGTCAACCCCCTTGGCCGCCCAGAAACGGAGTATCTTGAGCATTTCCTCTGGCGTCTCGGGCTTGCTCCAGTCTACTTTGAGAGTGTCGGTCCAGTCGCCGTCGCACCAGTCATACAGGCAAAGCTTGCCTTTGTAGTTGCGGGCGGTATGGTTGGGAATGAAATCTATCAGCACCTTGAGGCCGGCGGCATGCATGCGCTCAAGCACCGAGTCGAATTCCTGCATGCGCTTGTCGGGATCGGCAGCAAGGTACGGGTTGATGTCGTACCAGTCTGATATAGCATACGGAGAGCCCGGATTGCCCTTCACAAAATCTTCTCCGCTGGCGTGGCGCGGAATCCCCGTGAGCCACAGATAATCTACTCCAAGCGACTTGAGGTACGCTGCCAGAGACTCGTCGCATGAACTCAGGCGACCGTCTCCCCACAAGCGGGGAAGCATTTGATATATAATGACTTTGCCGCCCATCAGAAAGGATATCCAACACCAAAATGAAGGGCGGAGCCGTTCTTGCCCACCCATTCGGCAGGCGACACCCAGCGGCTGCCGGCAGACCTTGCCGGGTCGTGAAGCCTGAGGCCCCAGTCGAGACGCAGCAAGATAAAGTCCAGATTGAGCCGCAAGCCTATGCCCCAGTCGAGTGCAACTGTGTTGATCCAGGGTTCAAATAAGTCCACGAAGTCCCAGATATTGCCCGCCTCGGCAAATACGGCACCCTCGAATTTCCAGAACAGCTTCTGCCTGTATTCGAGGTCTATCTCCAGCTTGCTATCGCCGAGCTGGCTGGGAATAGAAAAAAGATCCATCATTGGGCTGTTGCCGGGTCCCAAGGTGCGTACCTGCCAGCCTCGCATACTGCTGGCGCCGCCTACAGAGAAATATTTATCGAAAGGCAGACCTATGGAATCTTCATACGAATAGCCGGCGCCTCCTGTAATGCGGAAAGCCAGGGCAGAGCCGGGGGAGAAGCGAACTGTCTGTCCCACGCTGGCCTCCAGGCGCACATATTTAGCGTAAGCGAGTCCGAAGATACTATTAGGATCGCTTCCTTCCTCTCCCGGGAAAATCTTCCTGGCCAGCGCCAGGGCATTGCCGGCAATATCGAAATTAATCCTGCAATAATTATAACTACCCTTGGGGACCACGCTTGGGTCTGTTCTCCAGTACAACTGACTGCTAAGACCTGCGTCGATATGGTCGTAGAACGAGTCGTACAGAGTAAGGCTCTTTGCAATCATGGCGAGAAGAAACTCGTCCGACATATTATCTACCTTCACCACCGAGGCCCGTAAAGGATATACCTGGTAAGATAGCTTTCCTCTTATTCCCGTATAACCGAACGACGCATTGGCAATATACCTTTTGAACTCCGGGCGGTTCTGATAGTTGAAGGAACTCTGGAATACGGTGCGGGGGATATTGGGGCCCTTGATGACGCTATACGGAAGACCGAGGAAACGAGGCAGGCTCAGACTTGCATTCACACCGAATTCGTTGGCCTGCATCTTATTGGAGAACTGGTGCTGGAAATTGCCGGTAAATCCTACAGACAGCCATTCTCCGCCATGGAAGATGTTCTTGTTGTAAAAGCTTATGGCAGGAGAAATGCTCAACAGGCCGTTGGCACTGCTGGAAGCCTCCAGGTTTGCCTTGATACCCTTAAGCCGCCCCTGGCCCAGGGTGATGTGGCAATCTACGGTGCTGCTGTCGACAGGAGTCATCTCTATTCCCACGTTGTTGAAGACCTGCAGCGAAGCATAGCGGGAGTAGTTGACATTGGTCTGCTTCTCGCTGTAAAGGTCGCCCGGGTGGATAGTGTTGATGTTCTTGAGCAGCTTCTCTCGGAAGGGGACATTGGCGGCGTGCGAAATCAGCACCTTGCCTACATGGTATTTACGCAGGCGGTCTGCGTTTATTTCCGGCTCGTTACGAGTGTAATTGCGTATTTCGTAGGTAAGTATGTTCCTGGGACCAAGTGTGTCTGCCTCAAAGAAGTAGTTGAATTTGCTCACATCGTAGTAGCCGATATTCCTGAAATAAGAGCTGCTGCGCGCGCTTTCTTGCTCAAGCTCCTTCTCGGAAAGCCAGGAGCCCTCCTTGATGAGAGTATTGCCAAGGTCGGCCTTGAATTCATCTGAGAATTCGCCCTTGGGGAGTTTGTATGCTATGCTGTCTATACGGCAGCGGGCCCCGGGAGTAACTATGTAGGTAACTTTTACGTTCTTCTTGACGGTATCTACCTTGGCAGTTACCTGCGAATTGTAGTATCCGAGGTAGTCCAGGTGACGGCTGATATTCTCGCAAGAACTGCCCAGCAGGTGACCATTGAACACCACCGGAGCTGTGCCTATCTTGCGCAGCGAACGGTTGAGCCAGTCGTCCTTGGCAGGGTCGGACCAGTTGTATATCCATCCAAAGAGGAAGGCGTTGCTGGTCTGCTGCTTGATGTAAGACGATACGTCGGAACTCTTCAAGCCGGCAGGATCGCCGTTGAAGCTCACTTTGTTGGAGGCTAGCCTGTACTGGCCCTCAGACAGCACCCTGGTGTTGCTGCAAGAATATAGCGAGCAGAAGGCTGCCGTCGCGATTGCCAGATATGTGAGCTTTTGCCTCATCTTCTCCTGAACTCAGAAAGTACTATTGCGGTTGCCGTGGCCACGTTTAGGGATTCTGCAGTGCGTCGCTGCCCCGCAAAAGAGGGGATAAGCAGTCTGGTGCTCACCTGCGAGGCCACTGCGTCGCTGACTCCCGAAGCTTCGTTGCCCATGATTATGATGCCTTCGTCTGCAAGTGTCTGCGAGTAAATGTTTTTACCGTCCAGAAAAGTACCGTACACCGCCATATCCATAGTGCGGAAGCGGTGGCATATCTGTTCCAGGTCGCAGAACACCGTTTCTACCCTGAATACCGAGCCCATAGAGGCCTGCACCACTTTGGGATTGAACACCTCCACGCAGTCCTGCGAAGCGAAAACGGTGCTTATCCCAAACCAGTCGGCAAGCCGGAGTATGGTGCCCATGTTGCCGGGATCTCTTACCGAATCCAGTCCCAGATAGAGTCCGCGCTCGAGCACAAGCCCCCTTGCGGCAGGCTTCTGCACAACGGCAAGCACGGGGGAGGGGGAGTTCAATTGAGTCATTCGCGACATCGCGTCTTCTCCAATTTCGCCTGTACGGTAAACTGCGAGCACCTTGAACGAAGAGCTCAGGGCTTCCTGTACAAGCTTTTCCCCTTCCACGACAAACTGCCCGTATGCGTCGCGGAACTTCTTGTCCTTAAGGGACTTGATGCGTTTGATCTCGGCGTTGGTAAGCATAGTTGCTTAGATAGCGAGGGTAAGCATAAGGGCACCCACGAGTCCGAGGATTGCGTAGAACTCGGGGAGAGCAGCATAGATGAGGGTGTTGGTCTGCACGTCGTGCCCCTGGCTTATGCCTATGATACCGTTGGCGCAAACCTGGCCCTGGCGAATAGCAGAAAGCATGCACACAAGCCCTACGCCAAGTCCTACACCGAAGAGGATGGGGCCATTGGCCGCAAAGTCGAACTTATACACAAGCAGCCACATGAAGAAACCTACGAATCCGTAAATACCCTGAGTAGCGGGGAGGGCAGAAAGAATCAGGTAGCTGCTCGATTTTTCGGGAGCTTTCTTCAAAGCGCCTTCTGCAGCATTGCCGGCGATAGTAGTTCCGTAAGCGCTGCCGATTCCGGCCAGGCTGAGCATCAGTCCGAGTCCGAGATAACCAAGAATTTCGTTCATAACTTTATAATTTTTAATTGTTTATTTGCTAAGTGGAGAATAAGTACGGCCTTTGCCGTCGTATCCGGAATTCTTGAAGAACTCCAGGAAGTTGAGTCGCAGAGGATGCACAAATGCACCAAGGCAGCACATTGCCAGGTTCAGTGCATGTCCTATCACCAGAATCACCACGAACACCAGCCAGCCTATGCCAAACGAGCCGTCGCCCAGAGTCATGGCTGCAATGTCGTTGAAAGCCTTGCCCAGCATGCCGCCGGCCAGGCCGAGGGCATAAAGGCGAAGGTAGCTGAGCACGTCGCCGAGCAGGCCGGTTACAGTGTTGTAGGTCTCCCAGAGGCCTGCGCCAATGTTTTTGAGCGGATTGCGTTTGATGTCGTTGAAGAGGAAAATACCCAGGGCAGACACGACTCCAAGACCTATGAGCACCCATCTGAGCACAGGTGCAGGTATCAGGCCCACCATAGCTACGACACCCAGCACAACCCCGCCTACAATGAGCAAGGTCCATCCCCATACGCTCAGGGAGCCCAGGAACCCCTTGTTCTTGGTGGCATAGACGGTTTTGACTACCATCGCAAGGCAAAGGTGCACTACGCCAATAGCGAGGGCCAGTACCATCTGCGCCTCGAATCCGGCAATCGTTCCGGTAATCATCACAGACTTGAGCCATGCAGGAATCCAGGGCAGCGCGGCAATATCTACACCAAAGAAGGTATGCATCACAATTCCAACGACCAAGGTGCCGCAGCCCAAGATGGTCACAAGCGGGGCCAGGTTCTTGAGGCTTTCTACCTTCTTGAGAAGGAATCCTCCGATAATCAGGAGCAGTCCGTAACCTGCATCGCCCATGCACATGGCAAAGAAGAGCAAGAAGAATACAGAGATGTAAGGAGTGGGGTCGAATTCGTTGTAATCTGGCCGGCCATACATATCTGTAAGAAGCTCGAACTGCTTCACGAACTTATTGTTTTTGAGCTTGATAGGAGGATTGTCTTCTACTGTTGCTGCAGATTCCGTCCAGTAGCAGTCAAGTTGATTGAACGCCTGCGCAAGGCGCTCCTTTTCCGTCTCCGGGGCAAATCCCTCATACACTAGCAGGCAGTTGTCGGCGGCAGATTCTCCGCCAGCGGCTGCGAGGTACATGTTGAGTCGGGAAGCTGTAGTTGCAAGCTCATCCTGCAAGGCCGGAAGTTGCTCCTTGAGCTTTTCCAGCTCCTTGCGGTAATGCTCTATCTCTTTATCTTTCAGAAGAATAGCACGCTCTATCTCAGACACCGGGCGGACCGGCTCCGGAAGGGGAGTTGCACTCACGGCAGTCTCGCCTATCACCACGAACCACACTTTGCCCTTCTCTCGGGCCGTCTCTTGAAGCAGGCAGGCCTCTGCCCACGCGATATCGAATTTCTTCTCCGGCACGCAATAAAAGTGCAGCGGAAGGCCCAAAGAGTGGAGTTTCTGCCTGTCATAATCGCCCCAAACGGCTGCGGCAGAAAGTTCCTTATCCAGATAGCGGCGCTCATCCTGCAAGCCCGTGAGGTGAGAATCGCTGCCTTTCTCAATGCGGCGTATTTCGGCCTTCAGGGCGTCCATACGCGCCAGCATCTGCTCCGACTCGGCATCTACAGGCTTGGAAGAACGGGTAATATCCATGACTCCCAGCTCGCTCAGCTTATCCAGGAAAGAATCCTTGTTGCCGGAGAGCAAAATGAAGTCGTAGCGAGTCATTTTCTCTATCATAGGCCTTCCTCCTCTTGCTGCGCGTGACGGTTCTTCACTATTTTAGAAGAAGCCTTGGAGAGGTTTTCCTCGTCTTCCATGTAGCGCTTGATTTTACGGATCGCTTCTTGATAGCCCGGGATCTGCACTTTCTCGTAGAGATTAACCTTCTGGGTAGTCTTTTTGCGGTTGAATTCCAGAATCTTGCGGCGCTCCTCGGCAATCTCGGACTCAATGCCCAAGGTGCTCAGTTCCTGCAAGATACGCACACCGTCTGCATACCACGCGGGGCTAGCGAAGGCATTGAAGGGAGCCAGAGCGAAGTCTATCTTCTCCAGCTGGGGAGCCTTTACGCCGGCAATCTTCACCGTCCGCAGGTGTACGTCGCTTATGCTCACAAGCCCGGGCTCGAACTCATTCCAGAGCGAGGCCAGGTAGTCGTACTCCTTCAGCCTTGCCTCAAGGGCGTCTGCAAGGGCTTTTGCCTCGTTTTTGGCTACCAGCACGCTGGAACGCAGGGCCGACTCTTTGTTCTTGAGAGTAGGGAGCGCGTTCTGGCGTATCTTGAGCTGCTTGCCAAGATTTGTGAGCGACGTTTTATTATATTGAAATGTAATTGCCATTCTACCTGGGCCAATACTTATCTACAAGGTTCTGCTTGATGCCGGTCTCAGCAGGAGAGAAGTACTTTGCAAAGAGTTTCCATGCAGTATCGAGCATCTCGGTAACGCTGATATTCACGTCTATGCTGAGCAGCTCGGTAGCATAGTCTTTTGCATAATCAAGGCAGCGGAGGTCGTAGTCGCTCAAGTCGAAGCCGTTCTGCAACTTGGTCTTGGCGTTCTGGGCGTCGGCGTACAGACGCACGCCGGCGTTCATCACCTGGCTGTGGTCTTCGCGGGTCTTCTTGCCCTGCACCAGCTGCTTGAGTCGGCTAAGGCTGCGGAAAGGATCTACGATTACCTTGCCCGAGTCTGAGTCGGCGCGAAGGAAAATCTGCCCCTCGGTAATGTAGCCGGTATTATCGGGGATGGCGTGAGTGATGTCTCCGTCGTTCAACGTAGTAACGGCAATGATGGTAATGGAACCGCCAGCCGGCAACTGCACAGCCTTCTCGTAAATCTTGGCAAGGTCGGAATAGAGCGAGCCGGGCATGGAATCCTTAGAAGGAATCTGGTCCATACGGTTGCTGACTATAGAGAGGGCGTCGGCGTACAGAGTCATATCTGTAAGCAGCACAAGCACTTTCTCGTTCTTGTCCACAGCAAAATACTCGGCTGCCGTAAGTGCCATGTCGGGAATCAGCAGACGCTCTACCGGGGGTTCCTCGGTGGTATTCACAAAGGAGACTATACGGTTGAGCGCGCCGGCATTCTCGAATGCATGGCGGAAGAACAGGTAGTCGTCGTTACTCAGGCCCATTCCGCCAAGGATAATCTTATCTACGTCGGCACGCAGGGCTACGTCGGCCATCACCTGGTTGTAGGGCTGGTCGGGATCGGCAAAGAAAGGAATCTTCTGGCCGGAGACCAGGGTGTTGTTGAGATCGATTCCTGCAATACCGGTAGGAATGAGCTCACTGGGCTGACGACGCTTGTACGGATTCACGGAAGGTCCGCCGGCCTCGCGCAGCTCGCCCTCTACCTCGGGACCGCCGTCGATGGGGTGTCCGTAGGCGTTGAAGAAGCGCCCGGAGAGCTGGTCGCTCACTTTGAGCGTGGGAGGCGCGCCGAAGAACGACACCTCCGCATTGGTAGGGACTCCCTCGGTGCCGGAGAACACCTGCAAGGTTACGCGGTCGCCATTGGTCTTCACGACCTGCGCCAGCTTGCCGTTCACGCTGGCAAGCTCTTCGTTGGACACTCCTCTGGCGTCCAGAGACACCGTGGCTTTAGTGATAGCCTGGAGCTTGGTATATGTACGCTGGTATGCTTTAGTCGCCATTTTCAGAGAGCTTTTGGGTGAGCGAATTAGAGTATTTCTCGAAGTCTGCAGAGCCGAACTCGGAATAGTTCATCTGACGCAGAATATTTATGAGTTCCTTGAACCAGGCGCGGCACTGCTCGTAATCCTCGAAGTTGTAGGTCTTGTCGCAAATGCCGAGGATGAGGTCGAGCATGTATTTTTGCCGCTCCATGGGGCAGACAGAATCGATTGGGTCGAAGGCGTCTTGCTGGAGGAAAGCGAAGTCGATGAGCTCGCTCTTCCAGTAGGCCTCGTGGTAAGACATGGGCACACCGTCGTCGCCCAGAATGTTTATCTGGTCGGCCATTTCCTTACCCCTGCGCACGTAGTTCTTGGCCTTGAGCACATTGGCAATCCATCCGCGCTCCACCGTATTTTCCAGTGCCTCCTGTATCTCGGGATACTCAAGGTACTTGGAATAGGACTCCACGGGGTTTACTGCAGGGTAGCGCTTCTGGTCTGCGCGGGCCTGCTCGAGTGCATAGAAGCAGCGGGCAGCCTTCTTGGTGCTCTCCGTCACGGGCTCCTTGAGGTTACCGCCGGCAGGGGAGACCGTACCTATAAACGTTACAGCTCCGGTGTGGCCGTTGTGCAGCACCACCTGCCCGGCACGGGAGTAGAAATTGGAGATGATGGACGAAAGATCGACAGGGAACGCGTCCTGTCCGGGCAGCTCTTCCATTCGATTAGACATCTCCCTGAGCGCCTGGGCCCAGCGGGAAGTGGAGTCGGCCAGCAGCAGGCAGCGGTAGCCCATGGCACGGTAGTACTCGCAGATGGTCATTGCGGTATATACAGACGCCTCACGAGCGGCAACAGGCATGTTGGAGGTGTTGCAGATAATTACCGTACGTTCCATCAGCTTGCGGCCTGTATGGGGGTCTACCAGCTCGGGATACTCGGTAAAGATTTCTACCACCTCGTTGGCACGCTCGCCGCAGGCAGCCATCACCACTATGTCGGCCTCGCCCTGCTTTGCAATTGCGTGCTGGAGCACAGTCTTGCCGCATCCGAAGGGGCCCGGAATGAAGCCTGTACCGCCTTCTGCGATAGGGTTGAAGCTGTCTATGATGCGCACTCCGGTCTCCATTATCTTGCTGGGACGGGGTTTCTCTGCATAAGCCTTCACTGCAAGCTTCACCGGCCATTTCTGTACCATGGTAACGTCATGCTCGGCGCCGTCTTCGTCTAAGAGGGTAGCTATAACCTTGTCTATATTATATTCTCCGGGAGCGGCTATGGATTTTACGGTGTAATTGCCTGCAAAAGAGAACGGTACCATGATTTTGTGGGGGAGCCACCCTTCCTGCACTTCTCCGAGCCAGTCGGCGGCGCGCACTTTGTCGCCGGCGGCGGCAAGGGGCTTGAAGCTCCAGGTCTTCTCGTGGTCGAGAGGGTCGGTGTACTCTCCTCGCTTGAGGAATACGTCCTCCATGGTGGTGAGGTCGTTCTGTAAGCCGTCGTACACTCCTGCAAGAAGTCCGGGGCCGAGGCTGGCCTCGAGCATCCTGTCGAGGAATGTAACCTCGTCGCCGTTTTTGAGGCCGCGGGTGCTCTCGAAAACCTGTACGGAAGCTTTATCTCCCGTTACCTTTATCACCTCGGCAAGCAACTGCACGCCGCCGAGATTGATGTAACAGAGTTCATTCTCGCCCACGGGGCCGTCTGCCTGGACGGTCACGAGGTTGGAGACTATGCCTGTTACTTTACCTTTTGTTGCCATATTATCGTGTTTTTCTTATTTCATCTACAAGCCGGCGGAACATCTCCCGTCCGGTCTGTTCGTCCAGTTTGTTCCAACGTTCTGTAATCATCAACTTTGCAATAAAAGAGAGGATTACGTCCATGTCGAAAAGGTGAAGGTGAGTAAGCTCGTCGGCCTTGTCCCACAAGAGAGCGTCCAGACCCCTTTCGCGGGAGAGGATGTCGTCTTGCTCCAGCACCTCCATCACTGCATCGTGTGCCTCAAATACAACTTCTTCACCGTCCTCAATTCCCGGCACAGGCATAATATCCATTCCTTCTGGGCGTCCCAGCGCCTTGTTGAGATACTCAACCTTGGTATTCCGGAGCTGCAGGTCGAACAGCAGGAATCCACGCACAAAGGCGTTCTTGCTGACAAGGGCCTTTGCGTAGAAGGCCTCGTCCAGAGCGTCCCGCCTGAACCCGTCCGTTATGCAGTCTATATATCTGCAATCGGCCTCCGAGCACTGGCTGCGTATAAACTCCAGCAGGCCATCGGCGTCGGGGACAGTCTCTCCGGGGAGGGGGAGCGAGGCAATAATATATTCGTAATTATTCACCGAAAAGCAATTTGCGTGTTACCGGACGGAGGTACTCGGCTATCAGCTCGTTGAAGGTCTTGTCTGTGAAGCTGATGTAGTAGCTTCCGTCTTTGGGACCGATAGTGAAGCCACCCGCCATCTTCTTGGAAAAACTCAGCTCCACAGGAGAGGCCAGGGTTTTGGCAAGCTCTGCCTTGACCCAGGGCTCTAGCTGGGCCTGAAGTGACTCGGGCAGCACCAGGGCAATGTCGCAGCCTTCAGTGGCCCTGAATCCGGCTGCAACGGCAGTAATAATTTCTTTGAGGAAAGCCGGATCGGAAGTAGCTGTCTGGGCCGAGGCCTTGGCTACTACCAGGTCTTCTATGCTTTTGCGCGTGGCCTGAAGAGCCTGAGATGAGGCCATCCTTACGTCGGCCTCTGCTTTTGACTTAAGGTCCTGGGCATTCTTCTCTGCCTTGGCCACTATGTCGGCGGCCTCGAGTTTTGCGTCTTCTACAATCTTGGCAGCCTGGGCGCGGGCTTCGGAGAGCAGGCGTTCGCCTTCTTCGCGGCCCTTGGAGAGTCCCTCGTTGTAGAGTTGCTCGGTAAGTTCTTGTAGTTTATTCTGCATATAGCTTATCTTAAAATTCGAGTTTAGCAAATACAAAGTAATGGTCGCTGGGCCAAATACCTCCAGGACAATCCTTTACAATCTCAGAAGCGAGAGTCTTCACAGCCCCCCTGCAATAGATGAAATCTATGCGGCGCCCCTTCTTGGGACGGTCGAACTTCCAGCCGTGGCCGGTAAACCCAAACTCCTCGTGCCCATGTATGTCTTCATAAGCGTCGTGCCAGCCGGCTGCGGTAAAAAGTGCGTAGGGAGCATCCTTGATTCCGGAATTGAAGTCACCAAAGAGAATCTGGGGGAACTCGGGCGCATACTGCGCTGTCTCGGCTACTATCACCTCGGCCTGCTTTCCCTTTGCTGCGGTGGTTATATGGTCCAGGTGAGTATCCAGAACGCGGAATACGTGGCCGGTCCTACGGTCGCGCAAGCGCACCCAGTTGCAATGGCGGGCGCGGGCTGAGCCCCAGGATGAGCTGCCGCCTATAGTAGGAGTCTCCGACAGCCAGTAGCATCCCTCGGAAATAAGTTCATAACGGGACTTGCTGAAGAAGATTACATTCTTGCCTATAAGGTGGTAGCCCTCGGTCCAGGGATCCATCTCCGGCCCCTCGAAACCGAATGCAATATAGCTGGAGAGCTTTTTCTTCATGTAGTCGTAAGACTCGTATATCACCTCCTGCATACAAATAATATCGGGCTTGCGGGACTTAATAACCTTAAGGCACACGTCCTTGCGGTCGTCCCAGCGGCGTCCGTCTATCTCGTCTGCCTCCAGTCCGGTGATGCGGATGTTGCAAGACATTACATTGTGCGTTGCCTGTGCCGATGCGCAGACTATGCTCAACAGGCCAATCAGGCTAATAATCAATTGTTTCATTGTCCTAAGAATCCAAGTAAAATACCGGCGGCCACAGCGGAGCCGATAACGCCGGCCACATTGGGAGCCATTGCATGCATGAGCAGGTGGTTTTCTGGATCGGCCTCACGACCGACCGACTCCGAGACGCGCGCGCTGTCGGGCACTGCAGAGACTCCGGCGTTGCCGATAAGAGGGTTGATCTTGCGCTCCGGCCTGAGGAAAAGGTTCCAGACCTTCACGAAGAGTACGCCGCAGGTGGTGGCGATTATGAAGGACAGCAGTCCGAGGCCGAAAATCTTGATAGACCTGGCGCTGAGGAACACGTTCGCCTGAGTTGAAGCGCCCACTGTGAGGCCGATGAGTGTAGTTACCACGTCAATCATAGGCCCGCCAGCGGTGGTTGCGAGACGCCTGGTGACGCCGGACTCCTTAAGCAGGTTGCCGAAGAACAGCATACCCAGCAAGGGGAGGCCTGAGGGAACGATGAACGCCGTGCAGATAAAGCCTACGATAGGGAAGATGATCTTCTCTTTCTGACTTACGCTGCGCGGTTTGCCCATGCGGATAAGGCGCTCCTTCTTAGTGGTAAGCAGCAGCATTATGGGCTTCTGTATAACGGGGACCAGGGCCATGTAAGAGTATGCGCTCACTGCAATTGCCCCCATGAGTTCGGGAGCAAGCTTGGAACTGAGGAAGATGGCCGTAGGGCCGTCGGCGCCGCCGATAATACCAATGGCACCGGCCTCGTTAGGGGCAAATCCGCTGGCGATTGCAAGCAGGTAGGCACCAAAAATACCCATCTGCGCAGCCGCTCCGATGAGCATCAGGCGTGGCTGCGAAATGAGCGCCGAGAAATCCGTCATGGCCCCTATCCCAAGGAATATCAAAGGCGGATACCAGCCCTGTCGCACTCCCTGATAGAGAATGTTCAGCACCGAGCCTTCCTCGTAAATGCCAATATTGAGGCCGGGGAAGAAGGGGATGTTGCCTATTATGATACCGAAGCCAATAGGTACGAGAAGCAGCGGCTCCCATTCTTTGACTATTCCCAGCGTGATGAAAATTATACCAATGGCAATCATCGCAAGATGCTGCCAGGTACAGTTCGCAAAGCCGGTGAACTGCCAGAATTGGGCAAGACTGTCTATAATCTGCTCCATTACGCTATCTTGAGAATATCTGCTCCTTCCAGAACGGAATCACCTTTGCTCACCAGGATTGCCGCAACAGTGCCATCTACGTCGGCCTGGATTTCGTTCTCCATTTTCATGGCCTCCAGGACAGCCACCTTCTGGCCCTTCTTTACAGCCTGGCCTTCCTTGACGTCGATGCTGATGATGACTCCGGGAAGGGGAGAGTGAACTACTGTGCCTGCTCCGGAAGCTACAGGAACTGCGGCAGGGGCTGCGGGAGCTGCGGGAGCTGAAGGCGCTGCGGCAGGTGCGGCAGCAGCAGCAACGGGGGCGGCAGGAGCGGCCGGCTCGTTTTCCAATTCCACTTTGTAATCTGTACCGTTCACATTAAGATCTGCAATCTTGCCTTCTATACCGTTAACCTGTACGGTGTAGTCTTTTCCATTGATCTTAAACTTGTAAGTCTTCATATTTATTTTGCTGATTTTCTAAAGGTTAGAGCTTTGTTGAGCCAGGCGGAGACTTCTGACTGCTGTATGGTGATAAAGCCGGGCTCCACATCGTGGACGTTATCTGAGAGGTACAGCGAGAGGGCTGCGGCAATGGCCACGGGCACCTCGTCCCCATCTGAGCAATACAGGTCAAGGGCCATAGCAATGGCGGCAGCCGTCCCGGAATCTTTGGGGCTTCTGGGCTTGCGCTTGAACTTTCCGGTAAAAATGGCTCCGGAGAGGCTGTAGAGCGCAAACAGTATAATAAGTGCGGAGAACACGACGCCTACAGAAATAAGCGTCAGCGACCATGGGTCAACAGAAATGATGAGCGGAGTCACTGTCATAACGGAAGGTTGTCGTGTTTCTTTGCGGGACGCTCCTCGCGCTTGCCGGCAAGCACTTCCAGGGCTCTGATGACGCGGAATCTGGTATTGCGGGGCTCAATCACGTCTTCTATGTAACCCTTCTGCGCCGCCTGATAGGGGTTGCAGAACAATTCGTTATACTCTTCTTCCGTAACGTCCTTGATTACCCCGACGGCTCCCTTTGCTCCCATTACAGCAATCTCTGCAGAGGGCCATGCGTAGTTGATGTCGCCGTGCAACTGCTTGCAGCTCATTACTATATGCGCGCCGCCGTAGCTCTTGCGCAGGGTAACGGTAACCTTGGGCACCGTGGCTTCTCCGTATGCGTAGAGGAGCTTTGCTCCATTGGTTATGATGGCGCCGTACTCCTGCTGCGTACCGCAGAGGAAACCGGGGACGTCGACTAATGTGACGAGGGGAATGTTGAAAGCGTCGCAGAAACGCACGAAGCGAGCAGCCTTGCGGCTGGCGTTGATATCCAGCACGCCCGCCAGCACGCCGGGCTGGTTGGCCACAATACCCACGCTCCTTCCGCCCATGTGCGCAAATCCCACGATTATGTTCTTTGCAAAGTTCTTGTGAACCTCAAAGAAATCGCCGTCATCTACAATGCTGGCAATGACTCCATACATGTCGTAGGCCTTGTTGGGATTGTCTGGCACGATGGTATTGAGGGCATCGTCCAAGCGGCCGGCCGGATCGTTGGTAGGGCGCTGAGGGGCCAGCTCCATATTGTTCTGCGGAAGGTAGCTCAGGAGTTTCTTTATCTGGGCTATTGCATCCTCCTCTGTATCAGCGGCAAAGTGTGCAACTCCAGACTTTGACGAATGCACTCCGGCACCGCCCAGCTCCTCCTGGGTAACAGTCTCGCCGGTAACCGATTTTACTACCGCGGGGCCCGTGAGGAACATATAACTGGTGTCTTTGACCATGAGGGTGAAGTCGGTAAGGGCGGGGGAGTAAACGGCTCCGCCTGCGCAGGGCCCCATAATGAGGCTGATCTGCGGCACCACGCCGCTCGCAAGGATGTTGCGCTCGAAGATCTCTCCGTAGCCAGCGAGGGAGTCGATTCCCTCCTGTATCCGGGCCCCGCCGGAATCATTCAGGCCGATTACGGGAGCGCCCACTTTTACCGCCATATCCATCACTTTACATATCTTCTCAGACATGGTCTTGCTAAGGGAACCGCCGTTTACCGTAAAGTCTTGGGCAAAAACAAATACCAGCCGTCCGTCTATAGTACCCTGGCCACATACGACTCCGTCTCCGTCGGGATGAGAGGACTCCATACCAAAGTTGGTGCAACGGTGCTGCACGAACATATCGAATTCCTCAAAACTACCTTCGTCCAAAAGCAGGGCAAGCCGCTCGCGAGCAGTCTTCTTACCCTTGGCATGCTGCGCATCTATGCGCTTCTGCCCGCCTCCTAGCCTGGCCACGGAGCGTCGCTCAACAAGAGCTTTTACTTTTTCTTCTAGAATGCTCATTTGGTTCTTAATAATCTTTCAAAGATAGCAATTCTTTGCGAGATAAAAAATACAAAAACAGGGATAACATTTTTGTTATCCCTTAAAACTATTTTGTTTCTTCTGTTGATTTATAGCGGATTATATAACCATCTATGCAATCCAACAGGAAGTGCAAAGCGGCTGTAGCAAAGCGCCTGATATTGGCTTTTCGGCCACCATGGCACTGGTACAGAAGGGTATTCGTGCCATGTGGACCACTCACTCCAATCCATACTGAACCCTCCGGATAGTGCTCGTCGCCGCCTTCTGCAAGGCCGGTAGTGGCAACAGCAAAGGTACTGCCCGTCAAACGCCTTACGCCCTCTGCCATAGCGGCGGCAACCTCGGCACTCACCACTCCTTTTTCTTTAATAACTCGAGAGGGGACACCCAGAACCTTTTCTTTTACACTGATGGCATAGGATGTAACCGATCCAAGGTAATAAGCTGATGAGCCTGATACGGTGGTTATCAGATGGGAAATCATACCGCCAGTACACGATTCGGCTGCGCTGAGAGTCAGGGCCTCACGCTTAAGGATAATTCCTATCTTTTCTTCTGTTCTCATTTTATTTTTGCAGAGAGGTGACGCAGTATCTTACCCACGAGCCTGGGGCCTTCGCGGACCAGGCCCATGCGGACCTCTATCAGCGATGCGCCGGCAGCAAGGGCGCTCTCGGCCTGCTGAGGGGTCTTGATATGGCAATTGGCGATAATAGGAAGGCGCCCTTTGGTGCGCTCGTGTATATAGCTGATCTGCGCAAGCGACCTGGCCTCCACGCCATCTACGCTGTTCATCTGGCAGTAGTCCAGAATATCATCTATTTCTTCGAACGATATTTGCTCGGGCAGCTTGACTACCAGGGGTTTGTAATTGTCGTATGTAAGCCTGGTCTCCAGCAGGGAATCGAACAGCTCCATATCCGGCTGTCCGGTAATGTCTATTACAAAGAAGTCGCAGAAGTCGTATGCGAGGTAAAAAGACTCCAGATGATTCTCTGATATACAAGCGGCAATAATATCATCGGGCGGGTCTGCCTGCAACTTGCGAAGTGCCTTGCGTACGGCTGCCGGCTGCTTGAAAGGGCCAATTTCTACAAAGCTGAAGCCAAGGTCGTTGAGGTCGTTGTAGAGGTCGCCATCTACATCCAGTCCGGCACCAAGCCCCAGAGGATTGTAGAACTGGATGCCAAAGACCTCTCGCTCCAGCCCCTCAGGGCGGTTGCCATGCAAAATACGGCTAACAAAGCGCCCACCGGGTATCTTACCCTGGAACTTGAAATAAGCCTTAGCTATGGCGCTTGCTTTGTCGTTGTCTTTGATGCGCCGGGTAATTGGTCTTATCAGCAAACTGTACATCGCTCCGAGCAAATATCACACAAATGTACATAAAATCTTGCGATTTTAGGCCAGTTGTATAAAAATCAAGACC
>CAMKAJ010000033.1 GCA_946410455.1 uncultured Bacteroidales bacterium | reverse complement strand
CTACCCCCTCAGCAACATGGGACGGTGGGAGCAAAAAGGCCTGTTTCCGTTCCTATCCCCCGCAGCAACATGGGACGGTGGGAGCAAAAAAGCCGGTTTCCGTTCCTACCCCCGCAACAGAATGGGACGCCGGGAGTGCCGCTGGCGGCTAAACCGCAGGCAATTATGTAGTTGTGGCTTTTGCCTGCAAGAAAAAACGTGCAGGGAAAAGCGCTAATTGGCTAATAATCAGTATGTTGCGCGCAGGGCAAATGTCCTAACTACTTATTGTTCAACTTCGGTAAACCTATTCCAGGACTAGACAAAAAAGTTATGTTGTGTGCCCGGAAAAACAGTTGCCGGGCGACTGTAACAGTTACACGGTTCTTAATGGGGCAGGTCTCCTTTTTCAGCGGGAGGACCTGCAGCGCTAGAATGCGTATAATGCAGAAATGCGGGGCAGGTCGTCAAAGGAAAAGGAGACCTGCCCCATGACTGCGGTTGTGAAAGGACTGTGAGAGGTCTGGCAGTCCTTTCGGAGGCGGGTTTTGGCGTTTCCGAGCTGAAAAGTGGTCGGGGAAGGACTGGGAGTGGTCTGAGAGTCCTTTCCCGGACAGTGTCAACTGCAGAAGTTCCCATCAAGGAACCTAAGCCACGAGATTCACCTGATCCAACTGCTGTGTATCTCGTGGCAAGAATGGTCAAAACAATCAGCTGCTACCTCTGAAGAAATCGCTTATATGCCTCGATTTGACTCAGCAGGGATGCCTCGTTTACGATTGACTCAGTAGGGAAGAGTGCTGTCTGTACCTTGCCGCCGGAGGCAGACCAGTTGCCAACCGCCTCTCCATCCTGGAGGATGACGGGCCAGAAGATGCCGTTGCCGCTGTGGGTGCGGTGCATGTGGTCCGGATGGACGGCTAAGTGGCGGCTTTTATAGCCGATAAGATATTCATCGTAAGGAGGAAGGAGCGTGACGGTGCCGCTGCGGAATCCCCGGGTGCGGCTGTCTTGATGGCGGTAGAAGGGGAGTCCCTTCCAGCGCTCCTGGATCAGTTCATGGCGGATTGCGTCCATTCCCTTCCTGCAGTCGCCGATATTTAGGCCGCACCACCAGACGAAGTCTTCCAGGGTTGCGGGGCCATGGCTGCGGAAGTAGGTGCGGGCCAACTTGACCAGTGCTTCTTCTGTTGAGATGGGCGGCACCTTCGGCAGTTTGAAGGAGGCGAGTGCGTAGCTGGGCTTTTGCGGGTGCAAGTCCCCGCTGCAAAGGAGGCCGCTGTACTCAGCCAGCCGTATGTGGTAAGAGAGCCGATGGTCGTCAATGGTGATTCCTCTGTCAAGCAGCGCTGTGGCAAAATCGGTCTTCAGCGCGCTGTGGTGCTCGGAAAGGAGGTCATGGAAGATTTGCTGGATGGATTCCTGCTCGGCCTGCGGGATGCTTATATTGTTCTGATGCATCCATCCGGCCAGGCCCCGCAGGGCACTGTTCCGGCAGAGCTCAAGCATCCATCGGAAGTCTTCGCCCGCCACCAGTTGCCAGGTGGTACGGAAAAGGTGCGCCCGGACTATTCTGCCGCTGTTGTAGTCCTTCCCAAACGCCTCAGCACTCGGGCGCTTGGTGCGCATCCCCACGGCCCAGCGCATCATCTTGTACTCCTGCCCCTGCATAGCCCCCATCCACGCCACCACGTCGTGCGGCGAGTCGAACTGCGGGCAAATGAGCTGCTGGTTGAGCAGGCGTTGGGATACTGGATTCATAGCTGGGCGATTTCGCTTTGCAAAGATAAAGACTAATCAGTTACGTCGCAAGAGGCGATTATGGAAGATCTATCTCGCGCCCAGCACACATAAAAAAAGTTGTAGTTCAGTATCGGTGAAGAACACTTTTGGCTTTCTAGGGCATAAAACGTCCTCCACCATCACTTTGCATGGAGGGGTGAAAAACACTTTTGGCTTTCTAATGGAGATTCTGTACTTTGCTAATACTGAACTAGATTCGTTTGGAAAATATCACCAGAAGTCACAGCGCAAGCCCGTGAGATTCTGCTGGGCAGTGCTGTGAAACGAGCGACTTCCATTACTCCTGCTTTGCCAAAGCGTACTCAATCCCACGCAGCTCCGCAAGCGAGCGCAGGTGGCCGTAGCAGGAGTATCGCTTTAGCAGTTCAGTATCTTGGCGGTGAGTTCTACCAGGAGCTGGTCGGGGGTGGTGGCGGCGCCGTCGCCGCCTTTGCCAAGGTAGTCGTACTCGCAGAGGAGGGAGATGACTGCCTGGGCTTTGGGTAGGGGATAGTTGCGCACGGCGGTGTCGTATTCCCTATAAAAATAGGGATTTACCCCGGCGAGGGCGGCGGCTTTGTCTTCGGCAGAAGGGTAGCCGCCCCGGGCAAGCAAAGCACCGTAACGCAAAATCCTGTTAAAATGCATATACAGGGCGCTTACTGCCTGCGGCATTGCAAAGCGGGCGGCGGTGCCCAGATGGGCGGCAATCTTAAGGGCCCGGGGAGCATTCCTGAAAGAAAGCTCCTTAGTGAGCTCAAACACGCTGAACTGCCGGGAGATACCCACGTTCTTCTCTACATCTGCTACAGTTACAGAAGACGCACCCTCGGGCAGGTTCTTAAGCAATTTATCTGTCTCTACCACAATGGTAGAAAGCTCGGTGCCCACAGACTCGGCCATAAGCGCGGCGGCTTCGGGCTCAATCTGCAGGCCCTTCTCGCGGAAGTAAGAGCTAACCCATCCGGGCATCTCGTAATCGCGCAGGGCAGGGCTGTCGAGCACGGCACCAATCTTCTGTACGCTTTTGTACAGCGACTTGCGCTTGTCGGCCGAGGCCTTGTGCAACAAAAGTACAAGAACTGTAGAATCCAGAGGCTCGTTGCAGTACACCGCAATCTCTTCCAGATTCTTCATCATCTGGGCCTCCTTCACCACCACCAGCTGGCGGTCGGCCATCACAGGGAAGCGGCGCGCTGCCGTAACTACTTGCTCTGCAGTAACATCGGCCCCATAGCAGATAGTCTCGTTGAAGTCTTTCCCGAACTCGTCTATGCAGTTGTCTATAATGGCCTGACAGACAAGGTCGGGGTAATAGGGCTCGTCGCCCATGAGTAAATACACGGGGCGGAAAATGCCGTTACGGGCGTCTTCTACCAGCTTTCGGGCCGCAGCGGCTATGTCTTCTTTGGGCCGGGCCATAAGGCTAATAAATCTTCTCTACGAGGGCCAGCACGCGATCGCGGTTCTGCTCAATTGTGCCGGGATAGCCATCCACCTCGTAGTAATTGCCGGCCGCGCGGTAGTAAGCCTTAAGCGGCTCGGTCTGAGCGTGATAAGTCTGGATTCGGTGCGCGATAATCTCCGGAGAAGCATCATCGGCGCGGCCTTCTTTCTGTGCACGGCCGGCGATTCTCTCGTACACGAGAGAGTCGGGAATCATAATGGAAATAACTCCGTTTACCTTCTCGCCACGACGAGCCAGGATGGCGTCCAGCACCTCGGCCTGGGGGAGAGTGCGGGGGAAGCCGTCCAGCAAGAAGCCGTCAACTCCCTTGATGGTATCGAAAGCGTTCTCTATCATGCGCTCCACCACCTCGTCCGGCACAAGGTTGCCGGCGTCTATCAGCGCCTCGGCCTGCTTGCCCAGGGGAGTGCCTGCCGCAATTTCTGCGCGCAGCAGCTCTCCCGTAGAGATGTGCTTGAGGTTGTATTTAGCGGCGATTGCCCCGGCGTGGGTGCCCTTGCCGGCTCCCGGAGGCCCGAATAAAATATAGTATCTCATTATTCCAGTACGTAAATATCTTTAAGATTGCGGCCGAGCTCATTGTAGTCGAGTCCGAAGCCAACTATGAAAGCATTGGGAACCTCCATGGCAACGTAATCCAGAGGCACATCTTTGTCGTACACCTCGGGCTTGAGGAGCATGGTGCAGATGCGCACCTGCGCAGCTCCCTGATGCTGAAGCATTTCCTGCAGGGCGATAATGGTGTTGCCTGTATCCACTATATCCTCGCAGATTATCACGCGGCGTCCCTTTACATCGCAGGTAGGACCGAGCGTGGTAAGCACGGTTCCTGTAGATTGGGTACCTTGATAAGAGCTCAGCTTGATGCAGCTAAGCTGGCACTTGAAGCGGAGGCGTTTCATGAGCTCGGCGCAGAACATGATTGCGCCGTTGAGCGTGCACATCAGCACAGGAACATCTTCGCAACCTTCGTAATCGCTGTTGATTTTTTCTGCAACGGCGTCTATTGCCGCTTCGAGGCGCTCGTAGGGGATGAACGGGCGGAACGATTTGTCGTGGAGGGTAATTGAACTCATTGCTCTATTGCTTTTGTTTGTCAAGAAAATTCACGACGTCGGCCACGGTCTTGAATCCGGCCAGCTCCTGATCGGGAATCACAATGCCGTAGTCGTCCTCTACCCGCATCAGAAGCTGCAGGATATCCAGAGAATCGGCCCCAAGGTCTTTCTTGATTTCAGACTCGAGGGTAATGGTGTCGGGGGAGCGGCGCAATTGCTTGGCCAGAATAGCTTTTACTTCTTCAAACATAGTGTGTGTTATGCTTCGTAATGTTCGTATTTGCAAATAATTTCCTCCATCTTGGAGTTGAGTTCGCTTGCCTGCATGCGGTAGGCCTGCTCTATACATTTCTGGACGGCGCGGGCCTTGCTGCTGCCGTGGCCCTTCACCACTACCTTGGAGGTGCCCAGGAGCACGCTCCCGCCGTAGTTCTGGTAGTTGAAGAAATCCTTCTCTTCTTTGAACATCTTGGCCATTATAGCGGCGCCCAGCTTGTAAACCCAGCTGGAGTAGATGTCTTTCTTGAGCTTCTTGAGCAGTTCCACGGCTGTGCCCTCGGTGGCCTTGATCAGCACGTTGCCGGAGAATCCGTCGCACACCACCACATCGTAGTTGCCGCTCAGCAGGTCGCGGCTTTCCATGTTGCCCACGAAATTGAGCTCGGCGGTCTCTGACAGCAGCTTGTACGCAGTCTGGCGCAGCTCGTCGCCCTTCTCGGCCTCTTTGCCCACGTTGAGCAGGGCCACGCGGGGATTCTTGACTCCGTACACGTTCTCCATGTACAGGCTGGCCATGATTGCAAACTGGCGAAGATGCTCAGGGGTAACTTCTACGTTGGCACCGCTGTCGCACACACCCACAAGCCCGCCGTTTACGGTAGGAAGGATGGGGCAGAAGGCAGGGCGGATGACTCCGCGCAGGCGCCCTATGCGGGTGAGCGCAGCAGCTACAAGAGCCCCTGTGGAGCCGGTGCTCACCATGGCGGCGGCAGAATCGTCGTCGCGCAGAAGGCGCACGGCCTTAATCATGGAACTCTCTCTCTTCAAGCGTATTACATCTGTAGGCTTCTCGTCGCAACCGATAACCTGAGGAGCATGCAGGAACTCCACGCGGGAGGCGTCGTACTGCCTGCCCTCAAGAAGTTTGCGCAGAGCCGCTTCGTCGCCGGAGAGCACCAGCTGAAGATCCTGCAGCTGCTCGAGCGCGGCAAGAGCGCCGTCGATATTGGCCTCGGGGCTGTGATCGCCGCCGTAGCAATCGAGTACTATCTTTATCATACTAATTTCTTTACGTAAGCGCGGCGGAGTTTATGCACCGTGCGGTCGAAATGTTTCCAAAGGTTCTGAATATCGTAGTTATCTACGAGGTTGAGATTGGTCTCGGCGTAATCTATGCCGTCCTCGCGGAGCATGCGCATGAGAGCTGCGGCAAACACGGCGCTGATGCCCCTGTTTACGTACTCAGGATCTACGCCCACGAGTCCAAGGTCGAGCACCTTGGGCTTGCGCTTGATGCGAAGGAAGCGCAGCAGCATGCCCAGAGTGATGCGGCCGCCGGAGGCCCGAACGGCGTCGATGATGCCGGGGAAGCATACTCCAAGGGCCACCACCTTGTCGTTCTCGTCCAGAATCACCGCCACGAAGCGCAAATCCACGATGAAGCGGAATCCATCTATCATCTGCTTCTTCATGGCGTCCGTGAAGGGCACGGTGCCGTAGATATGCTCGTAAGACTTGTCTATCAGCTCGAAGAGACCGTCGGCGTACTTATTGATGAAGTCGTTTACGTTCTTGGCGGGGCCGAGGCGGAGCTTGTAGCGCTTCATGATAAAATCGCCCAGCTTCTCCAGGCTGCCGTCGTAATCGGCAGGTACGCGCAGCATACTCTCATTCCAATCTACCTCCTTGGTGTATCCGCAAGCCTCTATAAGCTTCTGATAATAAGGATAGTTGTACTGCTCCTCGAAGGTGGATTTCTGGTCGAATCCATCTATCAGCAGGCCCTCGCGCTCAAGGTCGGAGAATCCCAGGGGGCCGTGCGCAGTGTCCATGCCACGAGCCACGGCCCATGCCTCCACGGCGCCAAAGAGAGCATTCGCAACCTCCTGGTCGTCAACAGCGTCGAAGCGGCCGAAGCGCACCCTCTTCTGGTTGTTCTTCTGGTTAGCGGCCTTCTGAATGATGCCGCAGATGCGACCGACCACCTTGCCGTCGCGGAGGGCAAGGTAATACACGGTGTCGCAAGTGTCGTTGTAGATATTCTTGCTGCCGAAAAGCGCCATCTCGTCGCTGTACAGCGGCGGGCAGAAATAAGGATTGCCCTTGTAGAGCCTGAGAGGGAATTCTACGAACTCTCTTCTCTCCCTGCGGGTCTTGACCTCCCTTACCTCAATCATAATCTACCTGTGGATGCCGTGGAAGCACACGCCGACTCCGTTGGGGCCGCAATGGCTGCCGATAGTGGGGTTAACCATGGTAACGACGATGCGCAGGTCTTCGCCGTACTTCTCGCGGAGCTTCTGAATGAGAATGTCCACAATCTCCTGGCAGTCTGCGTGGCCGATCGTGACCCTGTGGTCTTTAACGTTTTCGCCCAAGTCTTCTACGTACTGGAGCATGCGGTCTATTGCCTTTGCCCGGCCAACCTCCTTGCCTATAGAGACCATCTTGCCTTCCTCGTTCACATGGATGACGGGGCGAATGCCAATGAGGTTGCCCATGGTGGCGGCAAGTCCGGAGACGCGGCCGCTGCGGCGGAAGAACTTAAGGTCGTCTGCTATAAAGTAAAGAGGGAACTTGGGGACCTCTACCTTAGCCCATTCCACAATCTCCTCGGCGGTCTTGCCGGCCTTGTAAAGGTCGCCCACCTCCATTGCTATGTTGAGCGATTCGGCGGAGATGCCGAGGGTATCGATGGTCCATATCTTGCGCTCGGGATATTTCTCGCCAAGAGTCTTGATGGCCTTGTCCATGTTCTCGAAGGTGGCGGACATGCCGGAAGAGAAGTGCACGTAGAGTATGTCGTTGCCGGCTGCAAGCTCGGGCTCGAAGTATTTGATATAAACGGCCTCGCTCACCGCGCTGGTTGTAGGGAGCGTGCCGGCACGCAGCTTGGCGTAGAATGACTTGTGGTCGTAGTCCTCGCTCTCAACGTATGGGTGATAGAGTTTACCGTCAATTGCATACGGCATGGGGATGATAACTTTGTAGCCGAACTCCTTCGCAAGGGCGGGAGTCATGTCGCAATCGGTGTCGGAAATTAGTGTCAGCATAATATAAATGTGTAATCAAAGACGGGCTGGCCGCCATAATTGTAAATAAATTCTGTTGTAGGATATTTCTTGCCAAGCTCGGCGCAAAGTTCTGCGCTTTCTGCCTCGGAAGCGTCGGCCCCTCCGATAATCAGCACCACGTCGTGGTTGCCGGCATCCATGGCCTCGCAAAGACTCAGGGCTGCGGCCAGGCGCTGCTCGTCGCTGCTCAGCACTTCGTCGCCCCGGTAGCCGATGAATCCGCCCTTGTGCACCTGTACGCCGTCTTTTACGGTATCGCGGCTGGCAGGGGAGACGGCCCCGCAGATAACTCCGGCGGCAATCTCTGTGAGCATCGCTTCAAGCTCTGCTGCATCGGGGGCCGTAGTGTCGAAGGAGGCCAGCGCCACATAACCGGCGCCGAGGTTCTTGGTGGGGATTACATGAATCTTGGCGTCGGCATACACTTCTGCAGCCTGGCGCGCCGTCATTACGATATTTGAGTTGTTGGGAAAAACGAAGATGTGCTTGGCGGCAATTTTGTCGAACGCGGCGATGAAGTCGGCAACAGAAGGATTCATGGTCTGGCCGCCTTCTACCACCTGGTCTACTCCCAGCTGGGAAGTGAATATCTCGTGCAGGCCATCGCCGCTGGCAACGGTCACCGTTGCGTACTCTTTGCGCTTAGCGGGTTTGTGGCCCTCCGCCAGATTGGAATTGTGATGCTGGAGCGTCATATTCTCAATCTTGATGGTGAGGAACTCGCCCCAGCGCTGGCAATGGCTGATAATGTCGCCTGGTGTCTTGGTGTGCACGTGCACCTTGATGATGCTGCCCTCGCGGAAGAATACCACCGAGTCGCCGGCTCCGAGGATGTAGTCCTCAATCTCTTTCTCGTCGAAAGTGGCAAGATCTACCTTGGCACTCTGCAGGCGCAGAAGGAACTCCGTGCAGTAGCCGAATTTAAGCTCGGTATTCTCGTCGAAAAGAGAGAAATCTACGTGTACCGCAGTCTGGCTCTTAGCGGGAGCTTCTGCCGCGCTGCTGATACCCAGAACAGCATCCTGGAAGCCATAGAAGATGTGCAGGAGGCCTGCTCCGCCGCTATCTACGACTCCAGCGTCTGCGAGCACCTGCAGCTTCTCGGGAGTATGCTCCAGGGAGTTCTCCATGCCCAGCACGATGGCTGCAAGATACTCTTCCAGCGACTTGTTGCTTTGCGCTGCAGCGTGCTCTGTGGCCTCACGCACTACGGTGAGAATAGTACCTTCTACCGGGTGGGCAACGGAGCCGTAGGCCTCTTTTACTGCAGCATCCATTGCTGCGGCAAATCCTTTGGTGTCGGTCTTAGGGAGTCCGGCCAGGCCCTTGGCCATTCCGGCGAAAATGCGGGAGAGAATGACTCCGGAATTACCCCGGGCGCCCATTAGCATCCCGGAAGATGCAGCCCCGGCGATCTCGCCAAGAGAGGCGCCGCCGATCTGTGAGGCCTGTGAGTAACCGGATTCGATAGTAAGACACATATTGTCGCCCGTGTCCCCGTCGGGGATGGGAAAAACATTCAAGTCGTTGACGCGCTGCCTGTTAGCAAACAGTCTCGCGTAACCTTGAGCAAGCATCTTAAGAAACAGCTTGCTCGACAGGGTATAGGTTTGTACCGTTTTGTTGTGCATAGTTTGCAAAGATAACCAAATTCTGCTTATCTTGCACGCGTAAACTATTATTATTATGAAAAGCTTCATCTTGGCCCTGGCCCTCGCGGCTCTGCCCGCACTCACAGATTTCGATTCTGCCGTACTCGTTCTGAGCGGCGCCTCCACCCTGGAAGAACTTAGCGAAAGCGCCCTTGAGCACTACCGCGCCCTTGCGCTCCGCCCAGTAGACCTTAACCTTGCAGGGCGCAGCAGACTTACTGCCACCGGCCTGTTCTCTCCGTTCCAGATAGCCTCTCTTTTAGACTATCGCGAGCGTTCCGGAGACATTTTGTCTTACGCGGAGCTGGCACTGATAGACGGCTTCTCGCCGGATGTGGCAGAAGCGCTCAAGTCGTTTACCGTCTTGCGCAGCGATGCTCCTCCCGGGGCGCGGCAGAGCAAGCAGCTGCACCATGATTTGACGCTTCGGGCGGCCGCTAAGGAACACGACGGCCCAGCGGCAGCTGGAGGCCTTAAGTACAAGGCCACTCTGGGCGAGAGGGCCGAGTTCAACTGGTCTGCCCGCACCAGCTACGGCGACGCTTCGCTACACCCCGGAACGCTCAGCGCAGCGTATTACGGACGCCGATGGCTGGGGAAGGTGGTGCTGGGGCACTTCAACGCTCGCTTCGGGCAGGGAGCTGCGCTGTGGAGCGGCTTTAGCATGTCGCACTACAGCAGCGTGGCGGCGTTCCGGCGCAACGGCAGCGGCTTTACTCCTACGGGCTCTTTTTCTCCGGGCCACTGCGGCATTGCTGCAGATGCCGATTTTGGGCGCTGGAACGTAGCAGCGGCCTATTCTGTGAGCGAGCGGCAAGCAATGGGTATTGTGTCGTGGTGCGGACGCAGGATGTCGCTGGCGGTGGCTGGAGGCAACTTTGGAGCATCTGCAGAAGTCCGGCTGGGACTCAAGAATTTAGGCGTTTTTGGCGAATTTGCCTGGACGGGGCAACCGGCGGCGGTGCTGGGGGCGATATGGGTGCCGCGCTATCAGCAAAAATATGCTGTGCGCCTGAGCTACACCGGCGGCGTACCGGAAGTCTCTGCAGGTGCCGGCACCAAGTGCCTTGATGCGGTTGCGGCCCTCTCTCCCGGGGAATTCAGGGCCATGGCGAAATATGCCCCGCAGTTCTCTATGGGGCCGGTTTCTCTTAAGCCGGCGCTCCGAGTTGCCGCGCGCAGCAAGAGTTCCTGGCGGCTGGAGGGAAGGGGAGAGCTACGTGCCGCATGGGGCGCGTGGGAATGGAATTCCAGGCTGGATGTAGTGCATTGCAAGGCTCTCTCCTGGCTGCTGAACACCGAGGCCGGATACAATTCCGGGGCGCTGAAGATCTGGCTTCGGGGCACTCTTTTCTGCGTAGATAATTGGGACGACCGTATCTATGTTTACGAGCGCGACGCACCCGGCAATTTTAACGTTCCGGCTTACTACGGAAGGGGATGGAACGTATCTGTGTACGGGGGCTGGAAAATCTCCCGCAGGCACTCCCTGTACCTTCGATTATCGTATCTTGAATATCCTTGGATGACAGCGCCTAAACCATCTAAAGCTGAAGCAAAACTTCAGTACTCTCTCAGCCTTTGATGACGTTGATTTTGCGCCCGTCCATTTCTATGGAAAGGGGGAGCTTGCCATCTATTTCACCGTCCAGTTCTATGATGTCTGCAGAAGCGGCATCGAGGGGCATAATCTGAAGGCTCCTGCACCGCCCGGAGATAACTGCGCCGGACTCATAGATGGTTCCGTTGAAGAGGCGCGGCACATTGGGGAGCATCTTGCCCAGCGAAATCTTTGGCACCACCATATAGTCCAGGATTCCGTCGTGAGGGTCGGCAAGAGGCACCTGACGCATGCCGGAGCCGCTGTAGGGGCCGTTACCCAGAGCAACCGAGTAGCAAGGTCCTTCGTAGATTGTCTTGCCGTCTGCAACCAGCTTAAGCTTGATAGTGGAGAGGTTCTTTATAGTATGGAGCAAAGCGTTGAGATAGATAGACTTACCTCTCATGCCCTGCTCTTTCTGGGCATTCACCCGGCTGCATACATGAGAGTCGAACCCGGTACCGCCGCAATTTGCCATCCAGGCGCAGCGGCCCTCCGCCGTCTTCACCTTTACCAGGTCCATCTGCGCAAAAGAGCGCTTATGAATGAGCTTGATTACCTTCTCGGGGTCGTGTGGAACGTGAAGGGATTTAATCCAGTCGTTGCCGGAGCCGATGGGAATAACTCCAAGATAGAATTCCGCCGGGTCAACTCCGGAGTATTCACAGAAATCAGCAATGCCGCTAAGTACCTCATGCAGGGAGCCGTCTCCGCCAACAGCTACTATGTGGCGGTAGCCCTCGGCCGCAGCCTCCATTGCCAATTGCGTGGCATGGCGTTTGTGGTCGGTCATTGCCGTTACAAAAGGAATACCTAGATTTTGCAGCTTCCTCTCTGCAGGAACCCATTCCGACATGGTTTTGCCGGAGCCTGCGCGCGGGTTGACTATGAAGTACCAGTCAGTTTTAGGCTCACTCATAGTGCAAAAGTAATAAATTATTCGTATTTTTGTAAACTATGGGAAAAGTAATTGCAATCGCAAACCAGAAAGGAGGAGTCGGCAAAACCACTACAGCCATCAACCTGGCCGCCTCGCTGGCCGCACTCGAGAAGCAGGTTCTAGTAATAGATGCAGACCCCCAAGCCAACACCACCTCGGGGCTTGATTTCTCGCCAGACGACGATTCTCACCGCAGCCTTTACGAGCTCATGGAAGGCACTCTCTCTGTAGATGACGTACTCGTTCAGACAGAAATGCCCGGCCTGCACCTCATCCCTTCCAACATCAATCTGGTGGGCGTAGAAATAGAAATGATTAACGAGCCGGAGCGTGAATCCGTGCTCAAAAGGGCGTTAGAGCCCATACGTGATAAGTACGACTATATAATAATCGACTGCTCTCCCTCGCTCGGCCTTATTACCGTCAATACACTTACGGCGGCCGACTCTGTGATTATCCCGGTCCAGCCCGAGTTCTTCGCGCTCGAGGGTCTGGGCAAGCTGCTGCAGACAGTCAGGATAGTGCAGAACGGTCTTAACCCCGAGCTTACTATCGAGGGCTTCGTGGTAACCATGTTCGACGGTCGCACAAAGGTGCACCAGCAAGTGCTCTCCGAGCTTCGCGAGCACTTCCAGGACCTCGTTTTCAAGACCGTTATCCAGCGCAACATACGACTCAGCGAGGCGCCCTCGCACGGTAAGCCGGTGCTCCTGTACGAGGTTTCCTGCACGGGCTCTTCTAATTATCTGAATCTTGCAGCAGAGCTGATAGAACGCAACAAACCAAACAACAATGAGCAATAAAGTAAGAGGTCTGGGCCGGGGACTAGGCGCCCTTATGGGTGGCGCTCCTGCCGCAAACGAACTCCGCAAGCCGGTTGGCTATATCAACAAAAGTGTGGTTGGCGCACGCCCTGCCGGAGATGCCGACATTATGCGTATTCCGGTAGACCAGATAGAGGCGAATCCCTTCCAGCCCCGAATCGGGTTCAGCGAGGAGGGCATGGCAGAGCTTACCGAGTCTATTCGCAGTCTCGGTCTCATCCAGCCTATCACTGTGCGCAAGAAGTCTTCCGGCGGCTACCAGATTATCAGCGGCGAGCGCCGTTACCGCGCATGCAGGAGGGCCGGTATGAACATGATTCCGGCGTACGTACGCGAGGCCGACGACCAGGGCATGCTTGAGATGGCGCTGGTAGAGAATATACAGCGCATGGACCTTGATCCTGTAGAGACGGCTCTGGGCTACCGCAGGCTCATGGAAGAGTGCTCCTTTACCCAGGAACAGCTCTCGCTCCGGCTCGGTAAGAACAGGGCTACGGTTGCCAATACCCTCCGCCTGCTCAAGCTCCCCGTCAAGGTGCAGCACGACCTCAAAGAGGGACTCATTTCTACCGGTCACGCCAAGGCTCTTCTGGGCACAGACAGCGAGGCCGTGCAGGAGCAGCTCTGCGACCTCATCATTACTCGTGGCCTCTCTGTGAGGGAGGTTGAGTCTATGGTGCGCAGCATCGTGAACGGTATGGCGGTACCTGGCGTCAAGTCAGAAAGCCCCGCCAGGAGCATCCCCAAGACTTACGACCTGCTGGCTGGGCAGATGCGCAAATACTTCAGTAAAGATATCAACTACCGCCGCACGCAAGCAGGGAAGGGCTCTATAACCATTCGTTTCTCTTCAGACAAGGAAGTAGAGAAGTTCCTCGCCGCTCTTGATTCGGTTAAGCTCTGATGAAGAAAGTCCTTCTGCTGTTGCTGTTTGCGCTTTGCTGTATGAACGCCTCTGCCCAATTCAAGAGAGATGCGTTCCAGCAATCGTACAACGACGACAAGTCAAACCCCAAGGACTCAGTAGATGTGCTGTTCTCGTTCAAAGAGTACTTTCAGGGGCTTAAGCACGAGAAGGAAATCAAAATCGGCACCATGTGCGCCGGTTCCGCCCTCATTATCGGCGGCAACCAGATTTACAATCAGCAATACTGGAAGCTGCCAATAGTTTATACGGGCATTTTTGCTCCGCTCGGTGCCGGTATCTACCTGAACACCCAGGGCAAGCACGATGCGGCAAAACACTGCTTTATTGGTGCAGGTGTTGCCTATTGGGGCACCATGCTGGACGGTGTAATCAGCTTCAAATCTGAACGTTACCCCTTGCCGGGCCGCGCCACCCTGTTCTCTCTGCTCTGTCCCGGACTGGGCCAGGCGTACAACGGAGAATACTGGAAAATCCCCATTTACATAGGGGCGCTGGCTACTGCTTACTATTTCTACGACACCAACAACATCAATTACGAGCGCTACCGCCGTATCTACAAAGAGGCCACCAGCACCGAAACCTCGTATAGCGGCCCCATCACTGCCGAGACAGCGGTGTACTACCGTGATATCTATCGCCAGTACAGGGATTATTCAACGCTTGCGATGGTCTTGATTTATGCTCTGCAGGTGATAGATGCCAACGTGTTTTCTTATATGCACGACTTTGAGATTGCAGACGACATGGCAATGTCTGTAAGGCCTTCTGTGATTATGCCCGAAACACAGCTGGCCTACAACCCCGGCCCGGCCTTCGGAGTAAACGTCGGATTCAGATTCTAAGAGCGATGAAGGGGAGATTCTGCATTATTCTTGCTTGCATTGTGGCATGCTCTCTGCGGGCCATGGGCCAGGAGCTGCCTACAGAATTGCCGGACAGCCTCAAAACAGAAACCCCGCTCGTCACGCCTCCGGACAGCCTCAAGCTTGACGACGACCAGGTTACGCTGCCAGACAGCCTGGTGCTCACCTCAAAGATGAGCGACGAGGCGATTATCGCCCGGCTTGAGGCGCTTAATCCGTATTTCTCCCTGCCCTTCAATCCGGTAGTCCGCAACTACATTGTTTCTTACTCAGAGAGGAAAGGAAAGGGCATGAAGCTGGCAATGGACCGCAGCGCTTATTACTTCCCTATAATAGAAGAGATTCTGCGCAACCACTCTTTGCCGCTGGAGCTTAAGTACCTGGCTGTGGTGGAGTCTAAGCTTAATCCTACCGCACGCTCCCGGGCAGGAGCCACCGGCATGTGGCAATTCATGTACCGCACCGCCCTGCTTAATGGCCTGGTAATCAATTCCTACGTAGATGAGCGCATGGACGTTGTAAAGAGCACTGAGGCTGCCGCACGGCATCTTACAAAGCTGTACGAAATGTTCGGAGACTGGCCTCTGGCCATCAGCGCCTACAACTGCGGCTCCGGCAATGTGAGAAAGGCTATCAGCCTGGCCGGCGGCAAGAGCGACTTCTGGTCGGTCTATAAATACCTTCCCCGGGAGACCAGGGGATACATGCCGGCCTTCGTGGGCATGATGTATGCCTTTGAGTATGCCGGCGATTCGCTTAAGGAGCTTTACTCTCTTGTGGCCATGCCCGAGCAAGTAGATACTTTTCAGATACGCCACAACCTGCACTTCAAGCAAATAAGCGAGACAACAGGAGTACCACTGGATGAGATTGAGTACTATAACCCCCAGTATTACAACAAGATAATCCCAGGCGACAGCGGCGTCTGCACGCTCATCCTGCCCGAGCATAGGACAGAGGCCTACATGGCTGTGCCAGCCGATTCGCTGTACCACTACAAAGCCGATATCTTCTTCTCCCAGAAAGTAATACGGGATCTTGCCTCCGGAGCATCCAGCAGCGGAGCCCGCCACTGCCATGTGGTTAAGGAAGGGGAGACTTTGAGCCATATCGCTTCACGATACGGCGTAAAGGTAAAGTCGCTTATGAGGTGGAACCACCTTAAGAGCGACCGGCTGCGAATAGGCCAAAAGATTTACATCTATTGATTGCTGCGCTATTGCAGGAATCATTTTTATTGTTCATATTTGCAGGGTAAGCCGGCGGGAGGCCCGTCGGCATTTAAAAACTTAAATTATGAGAGCTTGTATTCTTTCCGCTGCCCTTGCAGCCACGCTTGCACTTTCTTGCAGCACCCAACGCAAATTAAACCAGATTAAGTCCGGAGAGCTTCGCACAGACCTGAGCTTGCCCGCCGCCAGCGCGCCCCGGAGCATAGACCTGCTACCGGAGGATACCCGGCGCGACACCCTGCGCGTAGTTGACTTCGAAGGGCGCGAAACCCTGATAATGAACGCCATACGCGACGAGGACGGAGAGATGACGGCAACCGACCGCCTCACTGCCGCGATGGTTACGGCCCGCTTTCGCAATGTGGCTGAACGGCACGGAAGGGTAGACCTGGAGTTCCAGGTTCGCGTGCCCGCCGGCATGCAGGACGGGCGCTGGCAGCTGCGGCTCGACCCAGACCTGTATATGCTGTCTGATTCCGTGCGCCTGGAACCAGTAATAATAACCGGCCGCGATTACCGCAAGGCTCAGCTGCGAGGCTACGAGCAGTACCGCCGCTTCCTCAATTCCATCATCACAGACAGCACCAAATTCATCAACAAAGGGGCCCTGGAGATATTCCTGCAGCGCAATCTACCCATGGTGTACGACTTCCGCTGCGACAGCAGCTTCGTGTCGGACGAAGACTTTTCTTCTGCCTACGGAGTCACGGAGCAGGAGGCGGTGGAGCATTACACTGCCAAGCTCCTCAAACGCTGGAACAAGCGCCGCGCCAAGATGGCCCCGGCCATGTTCCGCCGTTACGTCAAGTCGCCAATAGTAACCGAGGGCATCAGGCTAGACACTGTGCTCGTGGCGGGCAACGGCGATTTTGTTTATAATTACGTGCAGACCATCCGCACCTCGCCCGCTCTGCGCAAGGCCGACATAGTGCTCTCCGGAGGCATCTGGGAGCAAGACAACAAGCTCTACGACATCCCCCGGAGCGAGGCGCTGAGCTTCTACATCTCATCTCTGTCGGGGCTCACAGACAATACCGAGCGCTACCGCCAGAAAGTGATTGAGCGGTGCGTCTTTGCCAATACCGCCTGCTACATAGAGTTCCCTCAGGGCCGCTGGGACATAGTGCCGGAACTGGGGGACAACCCTCAGGAGCTCGGTCGCATCAAGGAGAACATCCGGGGCTTGCTCGACAATGAGCACTTTGAGATGGACTCTATTAGCGTAGAGGCGTTTGCGTCGCCCGAGGGCGCGCTGGCCGCCAACGACAGGCTCTGCCGCAAACGTGCCCAGTCGGCCTCGGAGTTCTTTGCGGCCTACGCCGCTGCATACCGTGATTCTGTTCAGCGCGAGGCGGGTGTTTTCCTGGGGCTCGGAGGAGCGGAGGCAGCGCGGAGCACGCAGCAAGAGATTGCGGTGCAGGGCCGGAGCGGGGGAGAGAACTGGAAGATGCTGGACGTCCTTGTTGCCTCCGACGGGAGCCTGAGCAATCTGGATAAGGAGCTTTACGGCGAAATTGCTTCACTGGAGAACCCGGACCGGCGTGAGGCGGCGCTTGGAGGGCTTGAGTCGTACCACTACATCCGCCAGTCGCTCTACCCGCGCCTCAGGGTGGTGAAATTTAACTTCTACCTGCACCGCCGGGGGATGCAGCGCGACACCCTTGTCACCACCGAGCTCGACAGCTGCTATATGCGTGGCGTTCAATTGCTTAAGAATCGCGAATACGAGCAGGCCCTGCTGGTCCTGCGGCCTTACGCCGACTACAACGCCGCACTTGCGAGCGTGGCGCTGGACCGCAATAATTCCGCTCTGGAGATTCTTCAGGCCCTGCCGCCCGGGGGCAAGCGCGACTATCTGCTGGCGCTGGTGTACTCCAGGCTGGGCGACGAGCGCCTTGCCGTACAGCATTACCTTCACGCGTGCGCGCAGGAACCATCTTTTGTGTACCGTGGCAATCTTGACCCTGAGATAAGCGAACTTATTCGCAAATATTGCTTATCTTTGCAGCCCTATGGAGCAGCTTAGATTTGTTACCCCCGATGAGGCGGTCAGCCACATCCCATCTCACAGCCATATTCACCTTAGCAGCGTCGCCAGCGTGCCGCACTGCCTTATCAGTGCACTCTGCCGCAGGGCCGGCGCCGGAGACGTGACCGACCTGCACTTCCATCACTTCCATACAGAGGGTCCCGCTCCTTACAGCGAGCCTCGCTACGAGGGGATTTTCTTCGACCAGGGCTTCTTCGTGGGGCCTAATGTTCGAGCCAACGTGAATGCCGGCTACGCAGATTATCTGCCCGTGCATCTGGGCGAGACGCCTCGTCTGTACCGCAGCGGGGCAGTCAAGCTGGGGGCTGCGCTGGTGAATGTATCCCTGCCCGACGCCGAGGGGCGCGTATCCCTGGGCACGTCGGTAGATTGCTCGTACGCCGCTATCCAGACGGCGGAGCTTGTAATCGGCGTCGTGAATCCCAACGTGCCTTTTGCCTTTGGCGACCTGGTGCCGCTGGAGGCCTTCGACTACCTGGTAGAAGATGACGCACCGCTGGTAACCGCAGCATTCGCCGAGCCCACTCCCACCGAGATGCTCATCGGCAAGAACTGCGCGGCGCTTGTAGAAGACGGCGATTGCTTGCAGATGGGTATAGGCGCCCTGCCTAATGCGCTCGCATCGCAGCTCTCAGGCCACAAGAACCTTGGCCTCCATACCGAGATGTTCGCGGACGGCCTGCTGCGCCTTATCAAGAGCGGCGTTATCAACGGCAGCTGCAAGCAGATAGACAAGGGCAAGGTGGTGGCGTCTTTCCTGCTGGGTTCGCAGGACGTTTACTCTTTCATCGACCATAACCCCGACGTGCTCATGCGCGACATCACCTACACCAACGACCCTTGGGTGATATCCCGCAACAAGAAGATGAAGGCCATCAACTCCGCCACCGAGGTGGATCTGACCGGCCAGATAAGCGCCGACTCCATTGGCATGCGCATCTTCAGCGGCACCGGCGGGCAGCTGGAGTTCGTGCGCGGCGCCTCCATGTCGGAGGGCGGTAAGAGCATAACTGCTTTCGCATCCCGCACCAACAAGGGTAAGAGCAAGATAGTCAGCTCAATAAACCCCGGCGGCGGCATAGTTACGCCGCGTGCCGATGCGCACTGGGTAGTGACCGAATACGGCGCAGTTGACCTTTACGGACGCAGTCTTCAGGAGCGCGCCAAGTTGCTCATCTCCATTGCCCATCCCGACGATCGAGAGATGCTCGAGAGGGAAGCCTTCGAGCGCTTTGGCCCTCATTTCCGCTTTGGGCTTTGATGCAGCGGGGCGCTGTTGAAAGTATGTTTATAAATGTTGTTTTTTAGTTTGGCCGCGTCGGTTTTTGTTTGTAACTTGCGGCTTTAAGTAGTGAACACTATTCATATTTTACTTTGTTATGGTTAAAGTTTTGATTTTCAGGGAGAAGTACACTGCTCCCAAAATGGAGGCCGACGTCCTGGCCCCATACATTCTTTGTGAGAGTCCCACTTCGGAACTCGAAAACCCCGGCTACGGTGAGCCTTGGACTTTCTAACCCCTAAAAGAGCAAGATGATGAAAAAGATTATTACTTTTGGAGCTATTGCTCTCGCAGCCCTCGCAACCGTGAGCTGCAACAAAGAGGTTTCCGTAGAAGTTAAGCCTGCCGGCAAGCAGCTTACAGAGATTCACGCAGTACGCGAAGGTAGCGCTACCAAGGTTACTTGGAAAGACTACAGCGTAGACAAGAGCCTTATCTGGGAAGAGTTAGATGCTATTAGCGTTTTTACTTCTGCAGGTGAGAACAATTGGTTCACTGCTTCTAATGAGGCTTATACAGAATACGCACAAGATTGGAGCAGTCTCACTTTCTCTCCCAATAGTGAGGTTTCCGGAGAGGCTCCGTATATTGGAGTTTATCCATACTACGAGCAGAACAAACTCGTTGAAGATGCAGACAAGAAGTATCTCCAAATACCTTTCGATGTTCGACAGGTAGCATCCGCCGGTAAGTTTAATCGTTACGCTTTTTCTGCTGCTGCATATTCCAACGACGCCAACCTCTCTTTCAAGAATGTTTATGGACTTCTTGCCATTAAAGTTGGCACCGAGGGCATAACCCACATCACACTTCAAGGGAACAGCGCTAAAGATGCATTTGCACGCAATTACGGCATTGTGCCCGATCAGGACGGCAATCCCATTGTTTTTGCGGTAGGCGAGACCGAGGAGGATTACGTAGAAGCTATCTACCTCTTCCCTGAAGAAGAGACCTTCGTAGTAGACAAGACTTACTTCCTGGCAGTTCCTCCCACAACCTTCTACGAAGGTGTCACCTTCGGCCTCTACAGCGGCATGGATCTCGTCGGCGAGAAGAGCACCACTAACTCACTTCCCGTCGTCCGCAACATGATTCACGAGGTCCCTACGCTCACTGCAGCGGAAAACTACGTTTCTGATATTGTTGCTCAGATTACGTCTGATGACAAAGATGAGCCTAGCGAGTATTCAGTAAAGAATCTGGCAGGAGCCTTTGTCTCTTATGTAAATGGCAACTACGTTTATATTGAAGATAAATCCGGAGCTATCCTCCTCTTCCTTGCAAATACAAATCTGGCTGCAGGAGATGTCATCTCTGGAGAATTGTCCGGAACTGGATATATTTTCAATGGTTTGCCCGAGATTACTTCTCTTGGAAACAATTATCAAAAGACTACTGGTGATATAATTCCTTTAACCACCATTACCCTTGCAGACCTTGCTCAAAACCACACTGCCAATCTTAGCCGCAGGGTAAAGGTTCAGGGCGTAACGATCACCGATGGTATTAAAGACGGCGATCGCAACGGAACTATAAGGCAGGGAGAGGTTGAATACGCTGTATATGCCCAGCTTAAGTCTGGTCTTGAACTTAAGGTAGGAGATATCGGAGACCTGATTCTGTTTATCGGCAGATACAATGCTACTGATCAGCTCTTGTTCTGGGATAACGATTTCTTTGAGAAAACCGGCGCAGTTACCAATTTAACCGTTTCCGAGACTCTTACTGTTACGGCTGGCGAGACCAAGTCTATCAGTGTCGAGACTAATAGTACTGGCGCAATTTCATTCGTGTCAGACAATACAGCTGTTGCTACAGTCAACGACGAGGGCGTAGTTACCGGTGTCGCCGCCGGAACCGCCAAGATCACGGTCTCCGTCGCCGCCCATGGCTTGTATTCCGCTATTCAGAAGGAATGCACCGTTACCGTCGAGGCAGCAAGCTCAGTTTCGTCTGTTGAGTATGATTTCACGGGAAGCGATTGGTCGGTCAGCAATGGCACTCTAACGAATGGAACTGTCTCGTTCACTGGTGCAGGAGGCAAGAATTTTAAAATGAATTCTGGCTATTTTATCATGGGACAAGCAGATGCTTATCTCACTTTCCCCGAATATGATAAGGCTGTTGATGAAATTGTAGTTACGGGTAAAGCCGGTGCTTCTGCCTCAGTTATTCAGAATATTTATGTTGGTAACATTGCCGTAAGTACAGCAACAACTGGTGCTACAGGAACGAATACCTACAAGATTGCATCTAATTATCAAGCAGCAGGTAATATCTATGTGTTAAAGGTTACCTCCAAGCACAATACCCAGATAACGAAGATAGAGGTACACTTTGCCTCTACCAAATAGGCGTAAGTAAACACTATCTATTCCTCAGAGGGTGACTGATAGTCTTCAGACTTAAAGTCACCCTCCTTTTTACCGCAAGGTCGGCCTTTTTACGGACCAAGTCCAAGTAAGCATACGAACAAATACGACTGTCAGTTTGTGTTAGTGGGATGTAACTTT
>CAMKAJ010000032.1 GCA_946410455.1 uncultured Bacteroidales bacterium | reverse complement strand
CCCTGCCTGGACGTCTGCGGCATCTGGGGCGGCTACACCGGCGAGGGCGCCAAGACCGTCCTTCCCAGCGAGGCCCACGCCAAGATTTCAATGCGCCTCGTCCCCAATCAACTCAGCAGTGAAATCACCCGCCTGTTCGCAAAGCATTTCAAGTCCATCGCACCGAAATATGTCAAGGTGGAGGTAACCCCCTACGAAGGCGGCGACGGCTTCTTAATCCCCATCAGTTCAAGCGCTTACAAAGCCGCAAGCCGCGCAATCGCGGAGGTTTACGGCACCGAGCCCGTACCCGCCCGAGGCGGCGGCAGCATCGCAGTGCTGGCCGAGGTCCAGAAGATACTGGGGATAGACCCTCTGCTGCTGGGCTTCGGACTCGAGAGAGACACCATCCACTCCCCCAACGAAAGCTACCTGCTCAGCCAGCTCTGGAGGGGAATGGAAAGTATTTCGCTGTTCTATAAGTACTGGTAAACAGCGAGATAGTCCATTCGTTTCCCAAAAAGCAAACACAGCATAACGACAAAAAATCACGCTCAAAGAGACAAAATGTATCCAGGCTCAACGGCGTCGGAACGAGCCGATTGAGTAACTTGCGAAGATAGCTTTAAATGTAGACATAAATGTCACTATCATCCAACCTATTCAGACGATTCAAAGTCCCCGGCTGGGTACTTCCGACCCTGATTGCAATCCCGCTGATTGCAGGAGCCAACGGAGGAGGGAGCAAGCCGATTGATACCTCGGCGGCTCGTGAAGCCTTCCGGAACGGAGACTTTGCGACCATGCGGGATGAACTTGACATACTCATACGCAACCTCGGGCGGGATACTCTCCGTCAGATGTATGCCAATGCCCTGCTTCTTCAGAGCGAGGCGGCCGAGGCAGAAGGCAACACGGCCGTGAGCCTCGAATTCCTAAAGCGCTACAACAACCTCAATGAAAGGATAGATGCAAGCCACAACCGCTTTGCGGTCGGAGTGGTTGTCATTATAATAATGCTGGTTTTTTTCATTGCCCGCATTATATCCGACCAGGAGGCTATCATGAAGAAAAACGAGGCCTTGTCCAAACTGCTTGCCGAATCTACGGGCTACAAGGAAAAAGAGTATCAGGAAGCTGAAGACATCCCCGACGACGGACCGGCGCCTGACATTCAGGCGATGACTTCTGAAGAACTGTATTCATTCCTGCATACGGAAATACTTGGCAAGAAGCTTTTCCTCAATCCGGGATTCGGCAGGCAGACGCTGATGGACGATTATTCCCTGAGCAAGGAAAAAATCGGGAAGGCGTTTTCCGCCTACGGCACGTCCCTTCCTCAGTTCATAAACACTTGCCGCCTCGAATACGCCTGCAGCCTCATGAAACGCGATCGCGAGATGAACGTCACCGTCGTCGCCTCCTCCTCCGGCTTCACCACCAGGGAATCCTTCAGCCGCAGTTTCAAGCAACAGTACGCCCTTACCCCCTCAGAATATAGGGACAATCTCGGGTGTGCGGAATAGGAGGGATCGTTTTGAAACTTCTCAGCATCCACATTTTCAGACTTAAGCCGCCTTACATGGCGGCTTAATGGCATTTGCACCGCTACCAAATGATCGGTCAGACAGACAATTTGTTACGCGGATGCAGACAAATTGTCGTTTTTTATTTGTTATGAAATTCAATTATTCCGTAATTTTGATATTCCTTGAAGCGAAACAAACCAAAACACATATTGCCCCATGAAAAAAAACTACATTTCACCCTCAACCGAAGTCATCCGCGACTCTCTGAACGGCGTGCTGATGGCTTCGGGTCCGCTGGACAGCGCTGCGCCCGACACTGAACCTTACTCAGTAACAGACGATTTTGACAATTGGTTTTAAGGCTATGAAAAAGACATTGAAATTCATCGGCCTTTTCGCAATGGCCGCAGTTCTTTTCTCATGTGAAAAGAAAGTCGATCCCACGGTTGACACTCCCAAAGACCCTGAACAGCAGGGCGTTGACCTCTCAAAGTACAACCCTGACGAGTATCTCGTGAGTTTCGGTGCCACCATCGAGGCCCCGCAGACCAAGGCGACGATTACGATCGGCAATACCGAAGCTAGCGTCGAGTTTGACGACAACGACAAAGTGTTAGTTGTATCTGGAGGCAGCTCCGCTACTTATGTCTACAATAAGGGCGGCGCGACAGATAACAAGTTCTATCCTGAAAGCGAGCCGCTGCAGTATACGGAAGGTGATATCCTGTTCTACTATCCGGCAAGTTGCTTTAGCACTGAAGGCGTATTCACCATGCCCCTTGCAGCTGCCGACCTCGCCGACCTCGGCGACAAGGCTCCCATGGCAGCAAAATCAGCTGCCGGCGAGACAGTGAACGTGACATTCAAGAATGTAGCCTCCATTCTCCAGGTAAGCATTACCGGTAACAGGACCCTTTCGTCAGTTCGGCTTTCCGCAAACGAATTTATCGGCGACGGAACTACTTTCGAAGTCAGCTGGAGCGGCGATACGCCGTCAATGGCCAGCGGCGAAGGTTCGGCAAAGTCCATTTCGGTTAGCAGCAGCGTAACGCTATCCGATACTCCTGCCATATTCTACTTCATCGTTCCCGCAGGGATTGACCTCACGGGTGTCAACGTAACGGCATTCCTCACAACTCAGGATAACGGTAGTAAGACGTTGTTCAATATCGACCGCGGCAACTGGAACGCCACCCCAGGCAATATTTATAAGATGTCATTCTACGCCGGCCTCTTCTCCGGCGGCACCGGCACAAGCGAGGATCCGTACATCATTAAAAATGCAAGGGATTTCAAGCATATAAATACTTACATCACAAACGGCTATGGCTCACTTTTAGCGTCGCATTTCCTTGGCGCATACTACAAGCAGACTGCTGATATTGACTTCAAGAATGTCCAGATGGCGCCGATTGGAGATAGTGATAATCAATTCACCGGTGAATACGACGGAAATGGCAAGCAACTGCAGAACGTAAAAATCAATGAAACTGGTCAGTTTGCCGGGATTTTTGCCTATGTGAATGGAAGTGCATCAATCAAAGATTTGACGGTTTCTGGAAGCATTAAAAAGACCGGGTCAACTGATAACTCCTGTGTCGGAGGCATTGCCGGAATTGTAAGGGGCGCCGCAACTGTTACCGGATGCACGAATAATGCTACGATTACTTCTTCAGCTACATATACTGGTGGGCTTGCAGGAAGATTATATCAGTCTACCTCAAGCACTGCTATTTCCGGATGCACGAACAACGGCTCGGTAACATCATCGGTTTCCTATACCGGTGGCATCGTAGGCCAGCAAATTCACGGCGGAACTATTGTCGAGTGCGTAAACAAGGGTACCGTTAGCGGCACCAGCTATGTTGGTGGTATCGTCGGAGATATGGGCGCTGCAAGTGCTGTCCCTTCGGCCATTTCGTTCATTTCCTTCTGCCGCAATGATGCTACCATTAATGCCTCTGCGAACTGCTCGGGTGGCATTGCGGGACGCATTATAAACGGTTCTGTCGTCAGCAGCTGTTTTGCAAAAGGAACTGTTTCCAGTGAATCTTACGACGTCGGCGGAATTGCGGGTGTGGTTCAGGTGAATAACGTTAATGCTAACTCCCGCGTATGCGTCTATGACTGCCTTACTGCTATGAACGTTACGACTACACGTTCCGGTGCCTCTAACGAAGCCCGCACAGGTGGTGCAGTGGGATTCGTCTCAAATAATCAAGCACAGTACATCGCAATCGATAATTGCGGGGTAATTGCTACAAGTGTGACGGTTGGCGGCGGAACCAAGGTCGGTGGATTCGTCGGAAGATTCGCCAGCTCGAATACCAACAAGAATCGCACTCGTATCCGTAACTGTTATACGCTGGTCTCAAGCATAAGTTCTCCCAATTCTCTATACGGCGGATTCGTCGGCAATGCAGAGAGTTATGGCGAGTTGCATTACTGCTATTATGTTGCTGATGATACCAATGTAACTATACACAAAAATACTACGCAGGACAATCTTACAAAGAAAACTGCAGCAGAAATAGCAAGCAACGCTACTTGCGGAACCTTTAACGCCAATAATTATGTTTTGACGATTGGCAGTAACAACTATGGTTCATCCTTAGGCTGGAATATCCCTGCCGGTTGTGATTACCCGGTCCCGGGTTCGCTCAGCGGCAAAGGAGAAGATTATTTTAAGTAGTATTTGCATACCGATTCTTTCCCAAGAGGTCGACTAAAAAGGGTCGGCCTCTTTTTTTGCGCCAGATTTCCGCAGCTGTAGCAACTTGTCTCTTCGAGGGCTCCGCTCACATCGTCCGAACGAGGCACCCTCGGTCACAGGACCGGAGGCGCCATGTCAGACAAATTATCATACACGGGCCGACAAATTGCGCCGTAGCACGAACCAAAAGAACGCTCAGGATTGTCTAAATTAGCATCCGTAATATTACGAAACCATGAAAAGAGCACTTCTGCTATTAGCCATCCTCGCAGGCGCCTCCTGCACCACAAATCAGGCGTCAAAACAAACGTTCAACAGGGCCGAGGCCATCGCCGCCCAAATTCATAACCCGGACAGCAAGTATGTCGTCGTTGCCGTGCATCGCGGCGACTGGCGCAACTACCCCGAAAATTCCATTCCCGCAATCGAGAGCGTCATCCGCATGGGTGCCGACATCGTAGAGATCGACGTGCACATGACCGCCGATTCCGTACTGATCCTCTGCCATGACGGCGACGTGTTGCGCACCACCAACTTCTCGAAAGTCTTCAAGGACGAGCCTGGCAAGAGTGCCCGCATCTCCAACCTCACTCTGGACGAGATAAAGCGGCTCAGCCTCAAGAGGGCCCACGGTGTAGCCATCGACACCCTGCGCATGCCCACTCTGGAAGAAGCTCTGATGTGCACAAAGGACCGCATCTGCGTAAACATCGACAAGGGCTATGACTACTACGACGCAGCCCTCAAGATTACAGAGAAGCTCGGCGTCACCGACCAGGTCCTCATCAAGGGCAAGAAGCCCATCGAGGTCGTTGCCGAACACGAGGCTCCCTACCCTCACAACATGATGTACATGCCCGTCGTGGACATCCAGAAACCCGGCGGCAAGAAGCTCTTTAGCTCCTACCTGGAGCAGGGCGTCGTCCCTCTCGCTTACGAGGTATGCTGGCAGAACAACGACGATGCCGCATTCGAGGACGCCTGCGAAGCGATCATCGCCCAGGGCTCAAAAGTATGGGTCAACACCATCTGGGCCAGCCTCTGCGGAGGTGACGGCAACGATGACGACGCCGCATTCCAGGAAGAGGACCCCGGAAAGGTTTACAGGCAGTATATCGACGCCGGAGTAAGCATGTTCCAGACCGACCGCCCCGAACTTCTCATCGGCTGGCTTACCAAGATAGGCCGGCATACCCTATAAACGGAGTACACGATTTTACCTACGTGAGCTGGTTCTGGCTCGGAGCGGCGGTAATCTCGTGCCTGCTGCCCATACTCAACTGGAAACGCAAACAACAGGTAATATAAGGATGAAACTCTTTTACACGTCACCGCAAGTCAGCGAGGAGCTGCAACTCCCGGAACTTGCATATTTGAGAGCCGCATCGGGCCAGATTCAAGATTACGTAGAAATTCCCGATACCTGGGACTAATGCACACCGCCATGAAAAAGACACTAGTTTTCGCCGCTGTCGCCGCGTTATTGATTGCTGGCTGCGAGAAAGAAGCACCGGAGCAGGAAATCGTCCCTGCCGCAAATGTCAAGACCATACTGTCAGCCAGTCTTCAGCCGTTAAGCAAAACCGAAATCAACGGTGTAAAGGTCAGCTGGGCTTCGGGTGACGCCATCAACGTCAACGGAGTGACGTCTGAGCCCATCACCGAAGGCACGGACAAGGCAGAATTCGGTTTTACCGAGGAGCTCACCGTTCCGTACAACGCCGTATATCCCGCATCGCTCTACAAAGATGCGACAACGCTTGCCCTCCCCGCAAGCTGGGAGGCAAGTCCCCTGCCAACTCCCCTGCTGGCCAAATCCGAAACGGAAGCATCGCTCAGTTTCTCCCCTGCCACCGCACTTCTCAAGCTTCAGGTCACCGGCAGCGGACAGACACTCGACAACATCTGCGTTACCGCCCTTGGCGAGCAGGTTCTCAGCGGAGAATTCAGCGTTGATTGGAATGCCCTTGCCATAGCCCCCGTTTCCGGCAGCAAGAGCGTTTCGGTCAAAGTAGGCGCCGCCCTGAGCAGCGAACCCGTCATCGTGTACGTCCCCGTCCCCGCAGGAGAATACCCCGAGGGGCTTCAGATAGACTTCAACGCCGGAACAGCCACCATGCGCAGGACCCTGAGCGGCCGTACGCTCGCCGCAGGACAATTACGCTCCATGCCCGCCCTCGATCTGTCCGGCAGCAAGGGCATTATGTCCGCCGCCGACTTCATGGCGTTCGCCGCAGCAGTCAACGCAGGCGAATCCACCGCGCCTTGGGAGAACGACGAAGGCGTAGTCAACCTGCTCGCCGACATCGACTTTTCCGGCGTCACCGACTGGGTTCCCGTGGGCAACGCTACCGCTCCATGGGGCACATCCTACAATCCCGCAGTTACAGCAGGGCATCCCTTCACCGGCAAGTTCGAAGGCAACGCCCATCATATCAAGAACCTGCACCTCGTCTGCGACGAGACCACCGCCGGCAAGCACTTCGGACTTTTCGGCTACGTGGGACCGGGAGCTCTTGTGCAGAACTTCGTCATCGAAGACAACTGCTCGCTCACCGTCAATTCATCGGCATTCATCAGCGCCGGCATGATTGCAGGCGTGGTATATGACGCCCAGGTGCGCGACATAACGAGCTACGCTCCCCTCACCTACAGCGGCAGCGCCAGCGGAGCCATACATATGGCCCTGATCGGCGGCGTGTACGCCAAGGACCAAGGAGTTATCGTGGACAGTGTCCACAACAGAGGCGAAATCAGCGCCGCCAATACCGTTAACCTCAACGCTGGCGCCACCGCAGTTCACATCGCAGGCATCGTGGGATTCGCCAACGCGCCTTCGGGCAACGCGAAGAAAGTCGTTATTTCCGACAGCAACAACTACGGAAACATAGACTCCCAGGCCGGCAGGGCCTCCGGCATCGTGGCCGCAGCGAATTCCTGCACCAACGTCACCGGCTGCGAGAACCACGGCAACCAGACCAACAGCATGCCGAAGACCGATGGCGGACGCCTCGGCAACATCACCTGCATCGCTGCAAACGGCTCCACCATCACCCGTTGCAAGAACTACGGCGACCTCGTATCCACCACTGGCGCGCGCGTAGGCGGCATTGTATGCCTTCCCAACACCGACAACGCAACATACAGCGAGTGCGAGAATTACGGCGAAATTATCTCGGACAACCAGTACAGGGGCGTATTCTTTGCGTACAACAACAAATTATCCAACTGGAGCACCTGTCACGCCTCCGGAAAGGTTGGCACATACAACAACGGAACCTACCAGTACGATATTTATCCCGAAAGCACCAAGATAAAATTTCTGGGCTACAACGACGGCAGCAAAGGCAGCTTTACAGACATCACCTATGACATCGCCACCGGCGACGAGCCTGTCATCGACAAACTCAACGTGGATGCCGACTACCGCATTTTCTTCATCGGCAACAGCTTCACAAAAGACGCCGTACAGCACCTCCCCGGCATAATCAAAGCCGCAGGGCTCAACAATATCCAGATGGTCCACATGTACTACGGCGGCCGCACCATACCCGAATACAACAACGGATGGTTCACTTCCAGCGACTACAGTTGCTACGTATGCAACCCCGGCGAAAGCGGCTGGACTACGCTCACCGGCTACACCCTCGCGCAAATCGCAAGCGCCAACCTGTACAACACGGTGACCGTCCAGGAGCACACCGGACGCCTGCTGGCATGGGGCTGGACAAGCGAAGAAGAGACAGCCGTGAATGGAATAGTGTCCAAGATAAAGGAAGCCCAGGCAGCCCTCGGCGGCAATCCCAAGCTCTACTATATCCTTTCCCAGGCATATTTCAACATGTCCAAGGCCCAGAACGTCACAAAGCCCTTCAGCACACAGGCCGAAATGTGGACAATCATTGCCAAGCAGGCCAAGACAGCAGTCGAGACCTGCGGATTCGACGGAGTAATCTCCACCGGAGCGATGCTGCAGAACCTGCGGACATCCGCCATCAACAACGAAATGGACCTCACCCGTGACGGCTACCACATGGACTACGGTATCGCCCGTTATGGTGCGTCCTGCACGGTGTTCGAAAGTTTCATCGGCCCCGACAACGGCAACGTGAAGCTTGACTCCAACACTTACCGATACACGGTCTCTTCCACCACGGAAGGCAGCTACTCCACTCCCGTTACCGATGCCAATGCTCCCATTGCCCTGCAGGCGGCACGCTACGCCATTGCCAACCCCTACCAGGTAACCGACATGAGCTCAACCGGAGACGTGGAGAAGATTTTCATCTCCAATTCCGAGGAGCTGCTCACATTCGCCCAGAGGGTGAACAGCAGCGACGAAGCTGCAATTAGCGCGGACGTGACGCTCACGGCCGACATCGACTGCTCTGCCGTCACTTCATGGACACCTATCGGCAACTGCACCATGAGCAGCTGGGCCCACAGCACCCTCACCACCTCCGGCGTGCTGTTCACAGGCAGCTTCGACGGTGCCGGGCACAGCATCAAGAACCTCCATCTGTCATTCACGCCGACGGCGAAGAACAAGGCATGGGGATTCTTCGGCGGCTTAGGCAACGGAGCAGTGGTAAAGGACCTCACATTTGACAGCAGCTGTTCGCTCAACATATCGACAGCATACGCAGGCACCTTCGGCATGCTCGCAGGTCTGGTAACTGGTGCAACCGTCACCAACGTCAAGAACTACGCCCCGATTACCGGTGGAGGCACTTCCAATCTTGCCAATAACACGGCTAACGGTCGTGTAACCATGGGCGCCCTGATAGGAAATGTGCAGCCTTCATCCGTACCTGCCACCCTCACCGGCCTGTACAACGCCGGAGCCATCGGCACCCCCGAAGCTCCGCTGTCCAATGGAGGCAACTCTGGCAACGGGCAATACGCCTTCCATTTCGGAGGCATCGCCGGATTCTCGTCCAACACGAACAATACCACCCTGGTTAAGTTCATTGACTGCACCAACGACGCCGACATATACAGCGCCGCAGGACGCAGCTCCGGAATTCTGGCTGCCGCAAACCGCTACACAGTCCTGCAGAACTGTGTAAACAACGGTAACCAGACCCACAGCGGGACTAACGCCAACTACCGTTTGGGAAACATAACCTGCATTGCAGCGGCAGGATGCGTCCTTGAAGGCTGCATCAACAAGGGCAACCTTACAAGCACCTCCGGCTGCTCCGTAGCCGGCGTGATTTGCCTGGTCAACGACGACACCGTCAAAATAACCGGCTGCTCGAGCATAGGAGCCGACATAATCTCCGATGCCATCAACCCCGACGAGGCCCTGACTTACAACGGAGTGCTTTACGGACAGTGCCCCAAGAACAATGCAGTATTCAGCAACTGCAGCATCAGCGGACGCATAGGAAACTCCACAACATTGGTCACACTCACTGCCAACAACTACTTCCAGTACGCAGGACAGGCCAACGCGAACAACGCCACCCTCACTTCCGAGAACATCAAATTTTATAACCAATAAACAAACCTAAAATGAAAAAAATCCTGTTTATGCTAACGCTGCTCCTGCCCCTGCTTGCGGGCCAGGGGCTGTCGGCACAGACCAAAGATTCCGTCAAAGGTTCGGTAGTCGATAAATACGGAGAGCCCCTCATCGGAGCTTCCATAGTCGACAAAAGCGGCAAATACGCCCTAACCGACAACGACGGCAACTTCACCCTCAGCGGCATCAACTTCCCCGCTACAGTTACGGTTTCCTTCATCGGTTTCGACGATAAGGTCTTCACTATCAACGGAACCGAAGCATCACCGATCACCCTCACCATGGACACCGAGAACACCATGCTCGAAGAGACCGTCGTAGTGGGATACGGTACCCAGAAAAAAGTCAACCTGACCGGAGCAGTCAGCGTGATTGACGGCAAGGACCTCAACGCCCGTCCCGTCACCAATACCGCAATGGCAATCCAGGGTACAGATCCTTCCCTGGTACTTACCCAGGGCTCCGGTGCGCTGGACGGCGGCAGCTACAGCTTCAACATCCGAGGCAAGCTTTCGCTCAACAGCGGCTCACCTCTCGTGCTCGTTGACGGCGTAGAGGGAACACTTGCCCAGGTCAACCCCAACGACATCGAGAGCGTGTCCGTGCTCAAGGACGCCAGCGCCTGTGCCATATACGGCACCAAGGCCTCCGCAGGCGTTATCCTCATCACCACCAAGAGCGGACAGGCCGGTGAGGCCAAGATTACCTACAACGGCCGCTACAGCCTCTCCCAGAACACCACCAGCACCGACTTCATCACCGACGGCTACGATTACGTTACCCTCTGCAACGACTTCTATTCCGTTTACAAGGGGCACGGAGCCTTCACCTATTCGGACGAACAGATGGAGATGCTGCGCGAGCGCCACGGCGACGTGACGGAGAATCCGGCCCGTTCCTGGGTGATTCCCGACGCCACCGGAGTCAACACATACGTGTACCTCGGCAACTACGATTGGTACGACTTCATCTTCAAGCGCACCCGTCCCGAGACCGAGCACAACGTCACCGTGCGCGGCGGCACCGACAAGGTCAAGTACTATGCATCCGTGCGCTACCTGTACCGCGAGGGCGTGTTCAACGGCAACGCCTCCGACGCCCTCAACAACATATCTCTCCGCGGCAAGGTGGACGCCAAGATTACATCCTGGCTCGACTTCTCCACCAACGTGAGCCTCCTCCGTTCCAACTACAAGTGGGGCGGCTTCATGGAGATGGACGGCTCCACCGACCTCAACAGCCAGGGCATCATGTGGAACCTTACCCAGAACGTATCCCCCACCTACGTACCGTTCAACCCCGACGGCACAGTTGCAATGGTTCCCGGCTTCATGGCGGACGCCACCTCTCCCCTCATGAGCGGCCGCGCCGGAGCGTTCCTGTCTGACGTGAACAGCAACGAGAACAAGAACAACTACTGGACCTGGACCAACCGCCTCACCGCGCACATCACCAAGTGGCTCGACTTCAGCGCCGACTACTCCTACCGCCGCAGGGACCGCCAGTCCACCAACCGCATGAATCCCACGCCCAACTGCTACGACAACATCAACAAGAGGATGTACGTAGGCAACGGCCTGAGCGGCGGATATTTCTCCAACGGCACCATCTACGACTACTTCCGCGAATACAACTACTACCAGGACGGCAACGTGGCCAACGCCTGGTTCAATTTCCACAACACCTTCGGGAAGAACCACAACGTCTCCGCCACCCTGGGCGCCAACTTCGACGACTACTACAGCCGCAGCGTCACCATTGAGCAGAAGGGTTCACTGAGCGACAAGCTGGCCTTCATCAACCTGGCCAACGGCGAGATCCAGGAAGCCAAGGACGCCGTGTCCGCCTACCGCACCCTCGGCTTCTTCGGAAGGCTGAACTACGACTACGCAGGCCGCTACCTGTTCGAGGTTTCGGGCCGCTACGACGGCTCCTCCCGCTTCCCCAAAGGGCACCGCTGGGCGTTCTTCCCTTCATTCTCGGCCGGCTGGCGCATTTCAGAGGAGCCTTTCTGGGCCACCGTCAAGCCTGTCGTGAGCAACTTCAAGATCCGCGCATCCTACGGAACCCTTGGCAACCAGCAGGTTGACAACTACTACTATTGGGACGCCATCAGCACGGGCACGCTCAGCAACTATACCTTCGACGGTGCAAACAACGCAGGATACGCCAACGCCAGCGCCCCGGTTTCGAGCAACCTCACCTGGGAGACGGTCATTTCCAAGAACCTCGGAATCGACCTCGGCTTCCTCCGCAACCGCCTGACGCTCACCGCCGACTTCTTCATCCGCGACACCAAGAACATGCTCACCAAGGCAATGACACTGCCTGACGTTTACGGTGAAACCGCACCCAAGGAAAACGCCGCCGACCTCCAGACACGCGGATACGAAATCGCCCTTTCCTGGAAAGACAACTTCAAGCTTGCAGGCAAGCCCTTCTACTACGGTGTAAGCGCTTCGCTTGGTGATTTCCGCACCTGGATCACCCGCTTCGACAATCCCGACAAACTCCTCTCCGACTACTACGTCGGCAAGGAACTCGGAGAAATATGGGGCTACACAACGGACGGCCTGTTCGCCACCGACGAAGAAGCTGCTGAATACGAGGCCACATACAACTCAAGCATTGTCAACAAGGGTATCTTCGACGCAGTTGCTCCTTACAACCACCTCATGGCCGGAGATATCAAGTATCGCAACCTGGATGACGATCCCGCTATCAACACTGCAACCAACACCCTTGACGACCCGGGCGACCGCGCCGTCATAGGCAACAGCCGTCCCCGTTACAATTACTCTTTCAAGGGCGATCTGAGCTGGGCCGGACTCGACATCAGCGTATTCTTCCAGGGCGTCGGCAAGATGGACTGGATGCCCAGCACCTATTGCAGCTATTTCTGGGGCCCTTACGCATACCAGAGGCCTACCTTCATCCCCAAGAATTTCAGGGACAATTGCTGGTCCGCCGAGCCCGGGGCCGACAACAGCAACGCTTACTTCCCCCGTCAGCGCGGAATTCTCGCCGGCAGCAGCAACCTCGTCACTTCCGACTACTGGCTCCAGAGCGCAGCCTACCTGCGCCTGAAGAACCTCACCATAGGCTATACCCTGCCCCTGCCCAAGAACAAAGTTCTGGAAAAGGCCCGCATATACTTCTCCGGCGAGAACCTCTTCTACTGGTCCCCTCTCAAGAAGGTTACGAAGTACGTCGATCCCGAAGTCGCCACCAACAGCGCGACCCGCGACATCATGTATCCTTATTCCAAGACCTTCTCTTTCGGTGTTGACATTACTTTCTGACGATTATGAAAAAGATACTCATACCATTCGCAATACTCTGCGCAGCCCTTTCACTGAGCAGCTGCGAGGATTTCCTCACGAAGACTCCGGAGACCAAGCTTTCCCCCGGAAGCTTCTTTTCCACGGCGACAGAGCTTGACATGTGGGCCAACAAGTTCTACAATGACCTGATGCCCGGTGCCACCGACCTTGCCGAACTCAACGCCGACGACCAGATATCGGCATCCGGCCTCACCGCAATCCAGAGAGGCACCCGCACTCCCACCTCAACTCCCTGGAGCAACGACATGTGGAAGGCCCTCCGACGCATCAACTACATGCTCGAAAACAACAAGTGCCCCGACGAGGCCACGAAGAACATGTACGACGGCGTCTGCTACTTCTTCCGTGCATGGTTCTACTACTACAGGGTGCGCGTCTTCGGCGACATGCCCTGGTACGACCACGTAGTCGGCTCAGCCGATTCGCTCGACCTCAGGAAGCCCCGCGACCCCAGAGGATACGTGATGCTCAAGGCCATCCAGGACCTCGACAAGGCATACGAGCTCCTGCCTGCAAAATGGTCCTCAGATGCCGTTTATCACGTATCCAAGGACGTAGCTCTCGCACTCAAGAGCCGTATCGCCCTGTTTGAAGGCACCTTCCGCAAGTACCATGCAGGCACCGAGTACGTGCCCAATGACTCCGAGACTTTCGAAGACATCACCGTCTCCTCCGAGTGGTTCCTTCGCCAGGCGGCGGACGCCGCAGGCAAGATGCTCGGAACCCGCAAGCTCTACACCGGCAACACCCTCAAGCTCGCGTCCAAGGCCGTCAACGCCTCGTACCGCGAATACTTCCTGCTCGAAGATGCAGAGACCAGCGAGACCATCCTCGCCCGTCGCTACAACGTAGATCTTCTCATCCGCCACGGCATCCAGTTCGATTTCGCAAGCCAGAGGCGCAGTGCCACCAACCGCTTCGTAAATCACTATCTGCAGGCCGACGGCACTCCCATCCAGGAGCGCAGCGGATGGGAGACACTCTCCTACTTCGATGCCTTCCAGAACCGCGACCCCCGTATGGCGCAGACCCTCCACGGACCGAACTACGTAGCCCTCGGCAAGACCGAACACGAGGAGCTCGACTTCGGCAAACGCACCTTCAACGGCTACCGCATCATCAAGTACATCTCCGACGACACCCATGAGACCGCCACCACCTCCACCACCGACTATCCGGTATTCAGGTACGCCGAGGTCCTCCTCAACTATGCAGAGGCCAAGGCCGAACTCGGCGAGCTCACCCAGGACGACATCGACAAGACTATAAATGTAATCCGCGCCCGCGTCGGCATGCCGGCCCTCACTGCGGTCCCTACAGTTGAAGACGCCCTCATGGCACAATACTATCCCAATGCAAAGGGCAGCCAGAAAGCCGCCATCCTGGAGGTTCGCCGCGAAAGGACCGTCGAACTCTTCTGCGAAGGCCTGAGGCAGTGGGACCTGCTCCGCTGGGGTGAAGGCAAGTGGCTCACCGCCAAGGCCAACGGCGGATTCCAGGGCATCTACATCCCCGCCCTCGGCGAGTACGACCTCGACAAGGACGGCAAGATTGACCTGCTCCTCTACAGCGGCGAAAAGCCCGCTACCTCGGCCCCTGCAAACAACCAGCTCAAGGTCGGCGGCGAACTCACCCTCTCCGAGGGCGACCACGGCTACATGACCTACTTCACCAAGGAAGCCTACGAGTGGAACGACGGCCGCGACTACCTCTGGCCCATTCCTGCCGCACAGCGTTCACTCACCCACGGCGCCCTTTCGCAGAATCCCGGTTGGGACGACGGAGTTGTATTCAACGACTGATAAATGAAACCGGTGCAGCACATACTGCTATACGCACTCGCCGCAGTGCTCGCCACGGCTTGCGAACAGAAGACGCCGGAAAAGGACCCCGTTCCCCTTTCCGCCGATCCTCTGACCGTAAGCGTGGCGGCGCTCGGCGAACAAACGGCCATCACCCTTACTTCGGCAACCGACTGGTACGCACGCTCGTCGGCGCAGTGGCTCAAGCTGGTGAATGCCAGCGGCAAAGGCTCTGACGATCCTCAGCAGTTGTCTATTCTGGCCGAGGAAAACACCAAGACGGAGGAACGCAGCGCACAGATTACAGTCTCCAACCTCGGCGGAGAGCAGCTCAGCATTTCCGTTAGCCAGGCCGCCGGGAGCGGGGAAACCATCAAGCGCGGGATATACAATGCAGACGACCTGCTCGCCTTTGCCAAAGCCGTCAACGGCGAAGGCTCCATCTCCCTTTACATGGTGGAAGGCAGCGTGCGGCTCATGGCCGACATCGACGCGTCGTCCATAAAGGAATGGATACCTGCCGGTTCCAGTGAAAGGCCCCTGACCTACAGTTTCGACGGCGCCGGCCACAGCATCAACAACGTCAACTGGACCGTTGACCTGTCCAAATACCCCTGTGCGGGCTTCATAGGCTGCGCCAAGGGAATAACGATAGAGCGGCTCACCTTCGGTTCTTCCGGCAGCACGGTTACGTTCAAGGGCAGCGGCGACGGTATCACCCAGGCAGGCGGAATCGTCGGTGCCGCACTTTCCACCGCCTTCGAAAGGGTGACCAACAACGCCACCCTCGTAATGACGGAAAACTCCTGCCCCGGCAAGAACGTCAGCATCGGCGGCATCGCAGGCTACTCCGACCACGGCTCCACGGTCGGTTCCGAGGAGCCCACCCGGGGCTGCACCAACAACGGCGACCTGCTGGTCAGCGTCCCATGCAGGGAAGGCGGCCTGGCGGGCAACAACGAAGGCGTAATCACCAACAGCACCAACAGGGGCGCGGTCCTGGGTAAAATCTCCGGGAACATCGGCCCCGGCTGGGGATGCTCGGTCAACGCCAACAAGGATAGCTTCCGAGGCAACTTCGGCTACGGGCACGTTGGCGACTACGACCTGTACGCCTCCGACCCTTCGTCCGCCCCGGCAGACTGCATCTACAATTCGATGATGAACGCGGAAGCCGGATACGACATCGACAACAACACCATCGACTGGACGGCCGATTCTTACTACGACTGGCAGGCCGTCGAGACGTTCCCTATTGCCGACGGAGCCACCTATTCGCACTACAGCTGGACAGGACTGCCCCGGCACATGCACGTACTGGAAATCGACCTTTCCAACCCGCACCTGGAGATTGCCAGCGCCGTGGCCGACGACGTCTTCCCCAATCCCAACGGCAACAACAACGGCAACAACGGCTACAACAAGCGCGAGACGCTCTCGCAGCTGTGCACCCGCAAGCGCAGTGAGGGCCAGGACGTGCTCGCCGGAATCAACTGCTGTTTCTTCGACTCCCACAACGGCATCTCCCGGGGATTCCACGTACAGGACTGCGAGCCCATGTACATCAACAATCCCAAGGTGGTGGCCGACTTCCCCAACCACGGCTGGTGCTTCGCGGTTTACACCGACGGCACCGCCGCCTGCGGAAAGAAATACTTCAAGGGCACCCTGCGCACCGGTGGCTCCGAGTATCCCTTCTACACCGTCAACGACACAACGCTGCGTCACGCTTCCACCATATCCCCCGTCAACCTGTTCACGTCCAGTTATGTGCGTACGCCTCATCCGGAGTATCCCAAACTGGTGAACGATCTGGCACGGAACGTGCTGTATATAATCTGCGAATACAGCTCAGAGCCCATGAGAGTCAACACAGGATTCGCATCGGCAAAGGTTGTGCAGGTACTCGACGGACGTATGGGTGCCATATCCGAGCTTCCATACATAAGCTCCAGCAAGAGAGTGGGCATAGCGCTCAGCGGCAGCTATGCAAGCGCCCTGGCCGACGTCAAGGTTGGAGATACAATAGAATTCAAATGCGAGATTACCGTGGAAGGCCATGCCACCACGCCCATTTTCTCCCTGGAATCCACCATGTTCCAGATAATGGACAAAGGCTCAGACAACACTTCCTCGATTCCCTCGTCGCACTCAAACATCACAACCTACGACCCCATGACCTTCCCCGTCGTAAGCGAGGACGGCCGTAAGGTGTGGCTTGTCGAAATAGACGGCCGCCAGGATTGGTACTCCATGGGAGTCAAGGCATACGAAGTTTACCGCATCGCCAAGAAACTCGGCGGCTGGAGCGTATCCCGAATGGACGGAGGCGGCTCGTCGGCTATGTGGGTCCGCAACCCCTCCACAGGCTGGAGCGGGCTGGTGAACAGCCCCTGCGACCCGAAGGGCGAGCGCAGCTGCCTTACATACATGATACTCAGACAAAAACACTGATTAACAATTTAGTATATTATGAGAACAATTTTCCGTACCGCATGCATGCTCCTCGCAGGAGCAGCACTGCTGGCCTCCTGTAAAGAGAAGGAGGAAGTCACCTACTACATGACTGCCGACAAGACCGCCATCAGCGATGTCGCAGCAAACAATCCCAGCGACGAGACCCTGGTCCTCAAGACCAACGCCACCTCGTGGCTCGTACTCACACCCGACTGGGTGACTGCCACCCCCAACTCCGGTGAAGGCAAGGAAGACGGTACCGTGATTACCCTCAAGATTGCCTCCAACTACAAGAACGAAAGCACAGACACCTCTCCCCGCAGCGGCGTCCTCAAGTTCAGCGGCTCCGGCCAGACACTCGAGATTCCCATCTCCCAGAACGGCCACACCGCTGTAGTTGACCCCAACGCAAGCATAGGCGGCATTCCCGACATGGCTGAGTTCGAGGACTTCGTAAAGGCCGTGAACAACGGTGACGCACTCACCCGCTGGCTCAACAGCGATGGCGAAGTCGAACTCCAGACAAACATCGACCTTTCCGAATACAGCGAGTGGACTCCCATCGGAGCCGCCACCAAGAGCGGCAACGGCAACACCGCCTCCAAACCCGAGGGTCCCTGCTTCGAGGGCAAGTTCAACGGAGCGGGCCACACCATCACCTTCAAATCCAGCGCGCTCATTCCCGACGGCGGCACCTGGGGCCTTTTCGGCGTAACCAAGGGAGCCGTCATCAAGGACCTCAAGATCGTTGCAGACGTAACCGTGGAAGGTGAAGCCGTCGCCGACGCAGGCATCCTCGTCGGTACCGCATACGGCACCACCATCGAGAACGTTTCCGTCAGCGGAAGCCTCAACATCAAGGGCAACAGGACAAATGACAAGCGTTTCGCCATCGGCGGAATCGCAGGTTTCGTATTCTCCGCGACCGTGGATGAAGCCCTTCTCGAGAGCAACATCACCAACTGCGAAGCCAACCTCAACGTCACCGGCGACAGCGGTGCCAACGTCAAGAACGGCGGCACAGGCGTCCAGTTCGGCGGAATCGCCGGCTTCAGCACCTCCGACAAAACCGACGCACGCAACCACATCGAGAACTGCACCTTCGGCGGCGCAATGAATGTTGCTTCCGGACGCGCAGCCGGTATCGGCGGCGCAGCCAACTGGGGCACCATCTACAAGAACTGCGTCAACAACGCCAGCATGCACAACGAATTCACCAACGGTCGTGAGGCCGGTGTCGTCTGCGTCATCGCAGAGCAGTGCGCAATCATTGACTGCGTAAACAACGGCAACCTCACCACCATCGATACAAGCACCACTCTGGGCGGCATCTTCGCTCTCCTCAACCACGACACCTGCTATGTCGAAGGCGGAGCCAACTATGGAGACATCATCTGCGCCAACGAAAAATACCGCGGCCTTATAGGAGCCAACTGGAGCAAATTCGACCATGTGACCAAAGTCGGTGTGGGCGGACGTCTCGGTGACGATGCAAACAACCTCACAGCCGCTTCCGCAACCAACTTCATGGAGCTTATCGGCTTCGTTGTCGAAGGCAAGGAAACTCTCATCAGCGACCTTTATTTTGCTTCCAAGTAAGGCATGAAGAGAGCATACATAACCCCTCAGGCTGACTCCGGGCAGTTTGTCCCGGAGCTCAGCCTCCTGGATGTATCCGGAGATATTTCTGATCTTACCAAAGTGGATGACAGTTGGGACTATTAATCACCGAAAGCAATGAAAACGTATTTGTTTTTCGCAGCCGCCTGTGCTGCCCTGCTCTCGGTGAGCTGCACCAAGGAGAACAACGTCCCCGCCAAGGTGGGAGCAACCACTCTTGAGGCTTCACTGTCCCCGCTTGGCAAAACGACTATCGACGGAGTCAAAGTCAGTTGGGCCAAAGGCGACGCAATATCCGTAAACGGCGTCGGTTCCGAAAGCTTGAGCCAAGGAGGAGCGACAGCCACCTTCACCATGACGAGCGAAGTGAATGCTCCTTACTGTGCTGTATATCCTCCATATATTTACTACGGAGACGAAATCGTAGAACTCAGCGATGTGATGTACCTGGAGCAGTGTACGTCCATTCCTATGGCCGCTTATTCCGATTCGAAGACTTCGCTCAGTTTCAAGCCCCTCACCTCAATCATCAAGATTCCTGTCACCGGAGAGGACGGAGTTTCCCTCGCCACCGTCACCCTCAAAAGTAACGGAGATGAACAGGTAAGCGGTCCCTTTGGTATAGATTACACCGTACCGGAGCTTATAGGCGGACTCGACGGCACCTACAAGACGATTACCGTCAATTGTGAGAATGCCCCCCTTAGCAGTACCCCCACGTACATCTACATCCCCGTTCCCGCAGGTACATACGCCAGCGGTCTGGAGATAGAGTTCAAGACTGCGAGCGACATCACCATCACAAAGGGTACAAACGCCCGTACGCTTGCCGTCGGAGAGCTCAGAAGCATGCCTGAGGTACACATCGCAGCTGCCGCTCCCACCGGAATCTATAATGCAGAAGACCTGATAGCTTTCGCCGAAGCCGTGAACAGCGGCGCCGAAGACCTCTCTAAGTGGCAGAACGAGGCCGGAGAAATCGCCCTCATGGCCGACATCGACCTCTCGTCATACTCTGAGTGGACCCCTATCGGTTATCCCGAGGTAAAGGTAGCCAACGGAGCCAACAGCAGCGGCCCCGAAGGTGCTGTCTTCACCGGCATTTTCAACGGCGGCGGCCATACCATAAAGAACTTCAAGCCCACCGTTTCCGTAAAGAACAATAATACCTGGGGCCTTTTCGGAGTGCTCAAGGCGGCTACCGTAAAGGATCTTGTCATCAACTGCGACATAACGATAAGCGCTGAAGCCAAAGGTGACGCAGGCGTAGTTGCCGGCACGATGATCTGCTCCACCGTGAGCAACGTCATAGTGAACGGCAAGCTCACTACGGCAGGGAACAAAAAAGACAACAACCGCTTCGCTCTGGGAGGTATCGCCGGATATATCTGCGGCAATTCCGAAAACGGACCTTCGACCATCAAGAATTGCGAGGTCACCCTCTCTGTTGCCGGCAATAGCGGCGCGAATACCAAAAGCGGCGCGACCGGCGTAATGTTCGGCGGCATGGCCGGATATTCCACTACAGATTCCGGTGGGAGTGTCACCAACGCCATCACAGACTGCACCTTCCGCGGAGAGATAAAGCTGGATGCCGGCCGCGTGAGCGGCATACTTGCAACCGCCTATTGCAACACCGCCCTGACGCGCTGCACCACCTACGCCGACCAGACCAACGCCTTCGTAAACGCACGAATCGGCAATGTGCTCAGTTATGCCGGGGATAAAGCTGCTCTTTATGACTGCGTCAACTACGGAAACCTTTTCATATCCAACGAGAAGACCCACGTCGGCGGTATAGTCGGCCTTCTGGACAAGACCAGCAACATCGTTGAAGGCGGAGCCAATTACGGCAACATCTACAGCGCCAACGCCGACTCCCCCCGTCACTCCGGTCTCATCGGCGGTAACCTCGTCCGTTTCGACAGCATCAGCGGCGTTACCGTGAGCGGCAAACTCGCAGTTTACGGTGGCGATTTCTTCGCGGTCGATGCTTCCAACTTCATGGATTACATCGGTCCTGTGGGTGAAGGATTTGCAGACAAGATCACAGGTCTCACATACGTTGCACCGTAATGATCCGACTGGCTACACGCATAATTCCACTGCTTCTTTCGCTTCTTCTCTCCTGCCCGTGGGCCGGAGGGAAGGAGCTTAAGATTCTGTACTGGAACATCCAGAACGGAATGTGGTCCGACCAGGGAAACGGTTATGACAACTTCGTCGCTTTCGTAAGCGAAGTCGATCCCGACATCTGCATCTGGTGCGAGGCCGAATCCCGTTACATAACGGGGTCCGACAAGAAGCTCAAGGTCTCCGAAGGCCAGTACCTCCCCTGGAACTGGGATATGCTCGCCGCCCGCTACGGACATGACTACACCCTGATTTGCGGCAAACGCGACGGATTCCCTCAGGTCATTACTTCCAAGTACCCAATCAAGATAGTGAAACGCATCACCGGAAACGGAGACGACATCATAGTCGTACACGGTTCCGCCCGGCCGCGGGGCCTGCTCCCAAACAAGCATTAAACGAATTATGACCAGCAATCACAGAAAGGACTACAACAGTCCTAAAACCGAAGCGAGCGCATACATCCCCGCCCTGCTTTGCGACAGCCTTATTGAAGGAGGCTCCGAAGACATTGTGGATGAGAACTGGGATTTTTAAACTTTCGGCCATGATAAAGATTCACAACGCATATCTGATAGCAATCGCATCCCTGATTGCATTCTCCTGCACGCCCGAAAAGGAGGCCGAACCCACCGTCCTCCCCCGTGGCAGCAAGACCATCGTAGCGGAGCGTGAAGGCCTCGATCCCGCCACCCGTGCCTCGGTACAGCCCGACGGCAAGAGCGTCTGGTGGAACGTAGGCGACTGCATTTCCGTATTCGCCAGCGGCGGCTCTGCCGGCTCAGTATTCACATCCACCGAAACGCAGGACGGAAGCACCGCCAGCTTTGCCGGCGAAATCGGCAGCGCTTCCACATATTATGCCGTATATCCCGCCGACTGCAATCCTTCCGTAGATGAGAGCGGTGTGTTCACGCTCACGCTCCCTGCAGCCCAGCAGGCAGTAGCCGGTTCTTTCGACGCCAAGGCCTTCCCCACCCTGGCACAGTCAACAAGCCTCAGCATGAAGTTCTTCAACACCGCCGGCGGTATCAAGTTCGCCGTCTCCGAAGAAGGCATCAGCGAGATCGTCATAAAGGGCTGCAACGGCGAGAACCTGGCAGGAAGGGCAAGCTTCGCCTTCGAGGGCGGAGTCCCCGTACTCAAGGGAGTTTCCGAAGGGCAGAAGGAAGTCGTGCTCACTGCACCCCAGGGAGGATTCGTACCCGGTACCTTCTACTATGCGGTACTGCTTCCCGGGTCGCTGAGTAAAGGCATCGACGTTACCCTCAAGCACACGGGCGGCGTTCCCGATTCCGAACTCGTGTCGTCCAAGGCGAGGACCATAAAGAGGGGCACCTTCGGCGTGCTGGAAGGACTGAACTCCATCATAGCTTCGAACGGCAAGGTGCGCTTCTACCTTCAGCTCGACGGTAATCTGCGCAGCAAACTCGGGCTGCAGGACGGCACCGTCAAAGACTGGTCCATGAAGATGAACGACCGCATCTGCATAATCAAGACCGATGCAGCAGGACGCTATTACATAGAGGTCGCAGAGAATGCCGAGAAGAAGTACGATGCAGTGATTTACAATGCCAATTCTCCCATGTGGTACGGCACCAGCGCACTCACAGACGTTGTGGTCCCCTACTCACAGTTCTGGAACAATACGGTCCAGGATTTCGCAGACTACCCCCGTTATGCATCCTACAGCCCCGAGACGGGAAATATCCTTGTTTTCTCCGATGCAGTGGCTCTGCTTAACGTCAAACTCAGCGGCAGCGCGTCAGCCACATCCGTAAAGGTCCGTTCGCTCGACGGCAAGCCCCTGAGCGGCAAAGCGTCCGTCGAAGGCAGTGCCTTCACCCTCACGGAAAGCCTCGACTGGGCGGTCGTCAACTGCACCAACAAGGGTTCTTTCGTATCTATGCCTGCAACGGTTCCCGTCCTCATAGCTCCCGGCGATTATACCGGCGGCCTGGAGATTACCGTTTGCGATTCAAACCACAAGATGGTCCGCACGACCGTCTATC
>CAMKAJ010000031.1 GCA_946410455.1 uncultured Bacteroidales bacterium | reverse complement strand
TCTTGGCGCCCTCGCCGGTGTAGCCGCCCCAGATGCCGCAGACGTCCAGGCAGGGACGAATTCCGGTGCGCTCCAGAGTCGTATAACCCTTTTCGCCACGGACAGCATCGATATCCAGGAACTCTTTGTATTCCTTGAGGTCGAACGGCGCCTTTGCCAGCAGCTTGCGGTCGGCCCGTGAAAGTTCCACTACCTTGTCGTAGAATCCCGGTACGGTCACGCGCCCGTCCTCATCAATCAGGGTAGCAATCATCTCGCAGAGCACCTGGATGGGGTTCGCTACCGCTCCGCCGTAATGTCCGGAGTGCAGGTCCTTGTTGGGCCCGACAACCTTTACTTCCAGATAGCTCAGACCGCGCATCCCGCAGTTGATAGAGGGCACCTTCTCCGATATCATGGTAGTGTCGCTTACCAGGCAGATGTCGGCGGCGAGCAGCTTTTTGTGTGCCTTTATCCAGGCCGGCAGGGAAGGGCTTCCGATTTCCTCTTCGCCCTCGAAGATGAACTTGACGTTATGCCTTAGCTGTCCGGTGCGGACCAGATACTCAAAAGCCTTGATGTGCATGAACAGCTGTCCCTTGTCGTCGTTGGCGCCGCGTCCCCAGATTGCATCCTGCCCGCTTGCGTCCGGACCGATGACCGGCTCGAAGGGGTCTGTGCGCCATTTCTCCAGCGGCTCCGGCGGCTGCACGTCGTAGTGCCCGTACACCAGCACGGTGCGCAGCGACGGGTCCACGAGCTTCTGCCCGAAAACCACGGGATGTCCGGCGGTCTCATAAACGGCGGCGCTATCGGCTCCGGCCTCGAGCAGCAGCTCGCACAGCCTGTCCGCGCAGCGGTACATATCGGGTTTGTGGTCGGCTTTGGCGCTTACAGAAGGAATGCGCAGCAGCGAAAAGAGCTCTTCAAAAAAGCGTTCGCGATTCTCTTGGATGTACTGTTTCATGTTGTAAAGTTAAACAATATTCGCTAAATTTGTGCATATTCTAAAACAGTATGGCACTTATCAAATCCATTTCCGGCATCAGGGGAACCATAGGAGGCCCCACCGGCGAGAATCTCACTCCCGTTGATATTGTAAAATTCACTTACGCATATTGTAAATGCCTGAAGGAACGCAAGCAGCCCTTCGGCGACCGCTACAAAGTGGTCGTGGGCCGCGACGCCCGCCTGAGCGGCGAGATGGTGGAGAACCTGGTGGTGGGCACCCTGATTTCTTGCGGAGTGGACGTTGTGCGCTGCGGCTTTGCCAGCACTCCCACTACGGAGCTGGCCGTAACCTTCGAGCAGGCCGACGGCGGTATCATCATTACTGCCAGTCATAACCCCCGCCAGTGGAATGCTCTCAAGCTTCTTAACGAACATGGCGAGTTCCTTACGGCCGTGCAGGGACAGGCCATACTCGATTGTGCAGAGAAGGGCGATTTTGATTTTGCTCCCGTTGACGAGTTGGGAGTGATCGACGACCACGACTTTACAGACGAGCACATCGACGCCGTCTTGAAACTTGAAGCTGTTGATGCAGAAGCTATTAAGGCCGCCGGCTTCACTGTGGTGCTGGATGCTATCAATTCCGTCGGCGGCATCATCATGCCGCGCCTGCTTAAGCGCCTTGGCGTCAAGTGCATTACCCTGAACGGCGAGCCTACAGGCGATTTTGCCCATAATCCCGAGCCCCTGCCCAAGAACCTTGTCGAGCTGAGTGAGACCGTTGTGCGAGAGAAGGCCGATCTGGGCGTGAGCGTAGATCCCGACGTAGACCGTCTGGCCTATATCTGCGAGAACGGTGAGCCATTCGTGGAGGAGTACACCCTCGTGGCCGTGGCCGACTACCTGCTCGACGATGCCGTAAAGCGCGGCGTGAAACCCCTTGTTACCGTGTCCAACCTTAGCTCCAGCAGGGCCCTGCGCGACGTTACCGAGGCCCGCGGCGGTACCTATTACGCATCTGCAGTGGGCGAGGTGAACGTGACCACCAAGATGCATGAAGTGGGTGCGCTCATAGGTGGCGAGGGCAACGGAGGAGTGATTTATCCCGCTTCTCACTGCGGTCGCGACGCCATGGTGGGCGTGGCCCTGTTCCTCAGCCAGCTGGCCCATAAGAAGATGAGCGCCAGCGCCTACAAGGCCACTCTGCCGCAGTATTACATTGCAAAGAACCGCATAGACCTGAGCGACAGCGCCCTTATAGACCGCATCCTCTCCGAGATGAAGGAGCACTTCAAGAATGAGCGCGTAAACACCATAGACGGCGTAAAGATAGACTTCGAGGCCTCGCGCAGCTGGGTTCATCTCCGCCGCTCCAACACCGAGCCTATCATCAGAATCTACTCCGAGGCTCCCACCGAAGAGGCGGCCGAGGCTCTGGCACAGGAGGTTATCTCTCTGGCACAAAGCATAATAGGCAATGTTTAGTTTCCGCACAACCCCTATCGCCGAGCAGCTCGACCGCAGCTTGCAGGATGGGCGAGTGGCCTGCTTCTGCACTCCTAACTGCTGGGACAGCAGCACCCAGTCGTACCTGCCGGACATCTTTCGAGCCAGGGGTAATCTGGTGAAGGTCTTCGGCCCCTCGGGGGCGGAGATGGACCCGGCTGCCCGCCACATAGACTTCGGTGCTGAAGAACTTGAGGGATTGGACGCCGTTGTGGTTGAGATTCAGGATGTGGGTTCGCGCTACTTTCCATATACACGGGATGTCCTGCGCCTGCTGAGTTTCCGTGCGCGCATGGAGGAGGGGCCGTCTGTCTATATTGTGGACCATATCAACCCCGCCGGGCGAGTGGTGGAAGGTACCATCCCCGTGCTTGAACCCGGCTCGTGGACTCCTAAAGTGGCTCACCGTCACGGGCTTACGCTTGCGGAGCTGTGTACTCTGTGGTACGATGAGATTGGCGCCAAGTTCCCGCTCCATATAATATCGGCACTTGCAGGCGGAGTAGGGAAGGACCTGCTGCCCTGGACAATAGCTCCCTCTCCCGACATTCCCGGGCTCTTTACCTGCGACCTTTACAGCGGGGGAGCGCTCTGGACGGCGAGTTCCATTACTCCAGGTATAGGTACCCCTCGCCCATACGAGTATATAGGGGCTCCCTTCCTGAGCAACAATGCCATTCCGCCAAGCCCGCAGGGGGTACTTATGAGACCGTGTTCATTCACCCCTTCCTTCGGGAAGTATGCCGGAGAAGTCTGTAACGGATATCAGATTATTCTGCTGCCAGGAGCGCAGTATCATTCTTTGCTGCACACTGTTCAGCTTATGCGCTGGATTGCCGGCAGGGATTCGCGCTTTGAGATTACTCCTGAGTTGCTGGAGCGTATCGACGACCCCGTGATTGCAGAGTACCTGCGCGGGCAGATAACTTTCGATATAGTGCAGGAGCATGTAAAGCTGGAAGAGCAGAAGTGGATTCGTAAGGCCAAGCGCTATCTGCTGTACGAAGATGCTCCGTACAGGATTAAATAGCAGATTTGTTTGGATTTTCCCGAAAAAGTGCTAAATTTGCGCCCGCAATTAAAACTAGTTTTATATGAAACAAGGAATCCATCCCGAAACCTACCGACTTGTAGCTTTCAAGGATATGTCCAACGAAGACGTGTTCATCACCCGTAGTTGCGCCAATACCAAGGAGACGATAACTATCGAGGGCGTTGAATATCCTCTCGTGAAGCTTGAGATTTCCAACACATCTCACCCTTTCTACACCGGCAAGATGAAGATCGTCGATACCGCCGGCCGTGTGGACCAGTTCTACCAGCGTTACAAGGCTCGCAAGAAATAATTACTTGCGCACAGATAGGAGAAAACCCGGAGTTCAAGGAATTCCGGTTTTTTTGTGTGTATATGTCGGGAATTATGACTAAATTTGATGCGCTGAACACTAAAATGTACAAGAAGTATTACAACAAGCCCATTGCTGAGCTCTCGGACTGCGTGCCGGAGTGTGTACTGGCATCGAGTTTCAATCCCAACGACAACACAGAATACGTTATAGAAGACTATGGTGGCCTGCTTTAAAAGAATCCTCGCGGCCACTGCTCTTGCGTTGGCCCTTGCGTCCTGCTCCAAGGACAATTATACTAGTGACGTTCCGTCTGATATCTATACCTTTGCGCTCTCCGACGACCAGACCCGCTCGGTACTGGCCCAGAACGAAAAGGGCAAATACGGCCATTGGGAGTCCGGCGACAAGCTTGGTACTGCGGTGGCCAAAGAAAGGCCCGGCTATTCCTACGTGAATCTCGGCACACCCTGTACCTTCAGCATTTATCGCCCGGGTGGCCTTACTGCCGGCGAGATGCTCTATGTATATTATCCCTACAACGCCGGGACTACGAGCATAAATGCAGTAAACTTTGAAATCCCAACTACTCAGCAGCAGAGTGGCAGCACTTTCGATTTTGACGCCATGCCTATGGCTGCTGCTCCGTACACGATACAGCAGACTGTACAGAATGACAAATACACCAAGCTCGGCGACATACGCCTTTATAACCTTGCGGCTGTCCTGGAACTGAAGCTTTTCTCCAGCAATGCTAACTATCGTTCCGAGATTGTAAGCAGAGTACGTTTTGATGCGCAGTCTGCAATTGCTGGCTCCTTTACTAAAGACATTACGTCGATAGAAGAAGATAGTGAGAGCAGTATGAGCATCAGCGGATTCTCCGCCAAGGGCGTTACCACAGAGCTCTCTGCTGCTCCTGCATTAGGCGCCTCGTTAGATGCAGCTTACTCTGTCTATATGGTTGTGGCTCCCGGGACCACCGGCGGCTCAATAACGGTAGTAACCGATAAAGCGGAGTACACCTATCCATTGTCTTCCAGCCAGGAGTTTAAGCGCAGTGTTTGCAAGTCCTTTGGGATAGACCTTGCAAGGGGCAGCAGAAAGGCCTCCGGAGGCGGCGAGCCGGATCCTGATTCGCGCCTTCTGTATCTCAATTGCTACGAGGTCCCTGCCATAAGCGTGAGCGGGAACGTATCCAAGGGGCAGAATTCCGGCCGCGACGATTTCTGGTATGCATGGAATACCACCAACTCCATGCAGCGCGTTGTTACCCATACATTCAACTATGAAAACAGGCGTCGCAGGAATTACACAAGCTATTTTGACGGCGCCAAGCATTGCCCCTTGTTTGTAGCATTTCCCATGCAGTATGATGAGTGGCCAGATAACAATGTGGGCAGAAATGAAGCATGGGACTACGACCCTGCTGTAGATCAGAGCTGGCAGCAGAACGGCCTCAAAAATGCTGGCACTGTGGGACTGAGCCGTGGGCATTTTGTGGCAAGTGATTATCGTCAGGTTAATGTTAACCAGAACAAGCAGACCTTCTATTATACCAACCAGGCCCCGCAGTGGCAGAATAATTTTAACGGCGGAGTCTGGGGTAATCTCGAGCAGGCAGTGAAGTCGGCAACTCCCTCCGGAAGGGATACTTTATACGTTGTTGTGGGTGTGCTCTTTGAGGGAACGGTCAGTACTAAGCCCAGCAAAGACGGGAAGGACGTGAGCATTCCTAGCCATTTCTACAAATGTGTGATGAAGTGCTCGTTCTCGGCATCCGGCGCCATGACAGACGCCAAGGGAGCAGCTTATTTGTTTACAAACGAGGCGCATCCTAAGGCAGTATATTCCAGCTTTATCACCACCATTGATGAAATAGAACAGCGCAGCGGCCTGGACCTCTTCCCGCGCGTTCCCGACTCCCTGCAAAAAGCTGCCGAGAAGACTGCAACTGCTTTCCTGTAAATAGAGATACCTGCAAATAAACGAAAAAGAGGCCCATACGGACCTCTTTTTGTAGTGGGTAGGAGAATCGAACTCCTATTGCGAGATTGAGAATCTCGAGTACTAACCGTTATACGAACCCACCATTTGGGACTGCAAATATAGTGAAGTTTTTTTAATCAACAAATTTTTCTTGCATTTCGTATGCTTTAAATGTGTTCGAGAGCAGCATGGCTATCGTCATTGGGCCAACACCTCCGGGTACGGGAGTAATCCAGCCGGCAACGGAAGCCGCAGAATCATAGTCCACATCACCCACCAGGCGGCCGTCGGCCCCACGGTTGATACCTACGTCTATTACAACTGCACCTGGCTTAACCATATCGCCAGTGACTGTTCCTGGCCTGCCTACGGCCACAACAAGAATATCTGCCTCGCGGCATAGGGCAGCCAGGCCTGCTGTTCTGGAATGGGCAATAGTTACGGTAGCATTATGGTCTAGAAGAAGCTTGGCAACGGGCTTGCCTACAATGTCGCTCCTTCCTATTACCACTGCGCGCTTGCCTTCAATAGACACACCAGTGCTCTCTATCAGCTTAATAACGCCAAGGGGAGTGCAGGGCGCAAGGCAATCCTGTCCCAGCCACAGTCTGGCCACATTCTGAGGATGGAAACCGTCCACATCTTTCTGCGGCAGGATGGCCTCCAGTACGCGAGCCTCGCTTATATGCCCCGGCAGAGGAAGCTGCACCAGTATGCCATCTACAGATGAGTCTCCGTTGAGCTCGGAGATAACACTCAAAAGTTCATCCTCACTAGTACTCTCTTGCAATTCGTACTCCCGGCTCTCTATTCCGGTGTAAGCGGCAGCCTTGATTTTGCCGTTTACATAAGAACGGCTTGCAGGATTGTTGCCTACAATGATTACGGCAAGGCAGGGGATTCGCCTTCCTGTAGCGCGAAGCTCTTCTACTCGCGCCCTAACTTCATCTTTTATTTTCAGGCTTTCGGCCTTTCCGTCTATATTCATATTCGTTATCCGCTAAAATCTACATCAGAAAATGCCAGTGAAGGAACAAGCTTGGTGGCGCAGGTGCGGAAGTCGGAGCCTGCGGCAACAAGATTCTTCCAGAGCTGCAAGAAATTGCCCGTAACAAGCATCTCGTGCACGGGACGCACAATGCGCCCGTTCTCGAATAGCTGCCCACAGATGCCGTAGGAGAAGTCTCCCGTGGTCATATTGCAATTGCCTCCGTTGAAATCGCTTACCAGAATACCGGAACCGCAAAGGGCCATAAGAGCCTCTTTGTCTTTCGCAGAACCTCCGCATGCGCAGAGCCTTGGGCGTATGGCATCTTCTGAGGTGGCCTGCATGCCGGTTTTGGCCGCCATGTAAGTATTTACGAAGTAGCGCTTTACAATGCCGTTCTCGATAATGGGCGCTTCTTTGGTGGCTACGCCCTCGGAGTCGAAGAGCTTGGCTCCGGCCTCGCCTTTGCGCCATGGCTCGTCCAATATAGTGAGCCCATCACTGAAGAGTTGCTTTCCGAGGCTGCCTACCAGGAACGAGTTGCCCTGCTGAATAGAATTGGCATTCAGGGCATTGAGCAGGGGAGTGACGAGCCGCGATGCGCATTCGGCTCCTACTACCATGTTGTAGCGTCCTCCCGGAGCCGGCGTAGAGCCAATCTGCGAGGCAGCACGCATTACAGCAGTGGCTCCGCATGCCGCAGCGTCAAAGTCTTTGAGCCGGGGAGCGGCCGTCCACCAATAGTCGCTGTACTTGTTGCCGTCGGCATCTTCTATTGTGACTTCTACGCCATAGTCGAACGAAGTCTCGCAGTGCCGGCATTCGAGCCCCTGGCTGTCAAGTACATAGGTGTCGTATTCGGAGTCGCTGAATTCGCCCTCTTCGGAGATGAGGCGGTAGCCGGGGGATGCCGGGTCAAGACCGGCATGAGGTACTTTACCCGTAACGCAGGCCTCCATGGCCATGCGGGTGCGGTCTTCCGCGCCAAGGCTGTTCCAAGCCTCGTCGTAGAGGTCCATCTCCAAGCCGCTCCTCGCTGCAGTGCAGTAGCGAAGAGCATCTGGGAGGCGGCGGAATTCGTCTGCAGAGAGCATGCGTACGGTATCGGTAGCCTTGCCTATGAAGTCCCTAAGCGCCTCCGACTCAAGTTTGTTTGTAGAGAAGCTCCCAAAGCGGCCGTCGGCAAAAATTGCAATGCTCATGCTGCGGTCTGCGCAGCGCGTTACCTTGTCTATCTGGCCGTCTAGGGTCGCTATAAGGTTCTCGGTGCTCTTTGTGAGCGTAACTCGGCATGCCGACGCTCCGCAGGCCCGAGCTATATCCAGACATTCGCGTGCAAGCGAGAGTTCTTCTTGGCTTATCATTCTCCTCCTACTGTAAGATTATTGATGAGTACGCTGGGTATGCCGCACGATACAGCTACGCTCTGCTCTTTGCCGCAGGTCCAGGTGCCGTTGTCTATCTTGAGGTCGCCGGCTACTCCTACTATGTCGGCAAGTGCCTGCGGGCCGTTACCTATTATATTAATGTCCTTCACGGGCATGGTGAGGCGCCCGTTCTCTATGAGGTAGCCACGGTTGACGTAGAAGGTGAAGTCTCCTTCGCCTATACGCACCTCGCCATTGGCGAACTTGTCTACGTATACGCCCTTGCGCACGGAGGCTATAAGGTCTTGCAGGCTGCCGTCGGAGCCGCTTTCCATGTAGGTGGTACGCATGCGTGGAATGGGGTTGTAACGGAACGACTCGCGCCGCCCGTTGCCTGTAGGTTCAACCCCGTAGAAGCGGGCGCTTATGCGGTCGTGAAGGTAGGAGCTCAGTACTCCGTCCGTTACCATGTAGGTCTTTTGCCCAGGCACGCCCTCGTCGTCGTAACGAATGGATCCACGGCATCCCGGGATAGTGGCGTCGTCTATTATGTTGATGCCGCGCCGGCACACGCGACGGCCCATCTTGTCGCTGAAGATAGACTGCCCCTTGCGGTTGAAGTCGGCCTCGAATGCATGGCCCATGGCTTCGTGGAGCAATATTCCGGAGGCACCGGCGGCCATCACCACGCTCATCTTGCCTCCCTTGGGACGGCGCGCGGCAAAGCTGTCGTCGAGCCCTGCAACCGTTTCTGCGGCAAGCTCCTGGAGCAGCCCGTCCCCGAGCATCTCGGCTCCGCAGCGCAGGCTCCTCGAGGTGGAACGCTGCTCCGTGCGGCCCTGCTGCCCAAAGATGGCGGTAACGCTCACGCTGCCCAGCGGGCGGCTGTCCTGGGTGAGTTCGTCCAGGGAGTTGTACATCAGCACGTCGCTCTGCGACCAGGACATCATTGCTATTACCTTGAGAGTGCGCGGTTCGCGGCTGCGTATGGCCTGCTCAAGCTCTACCAGCCATGCTGCAAGCCGCTCCAGGGAAGCATCTTCCCAGGGAGAGAGCACCGGATAGTACTGGGGCGCCTCTCCGCTCACGGCCGGGACGCCAAATCTTCCGCTGCTCCCGGCAATTGCACGGGCAGCTCTTGCAGCATCCATAAGTGCCTGGAAATCGGTAGATTCTGCATAAGCATAGCCGGTCTTCTCGCCGCTAAGCACCCTTACCCCGCAGCCATAATCGAGGTGGAAGCCACCGGAGGCCACTGCACCGTCGCGCAGTAGCAGGTCGTGATATACTGTTTGCTCGAAGTAAAGGTCGCACCAGTCTCCTCCCTTAAGTCCTTCGGCTACTATGCTGCGCATCTGGGAGCGGCTCAGCCCAAAAATATCCATGTTATTCTTCATCCTGAGACTCAACTATCTTCCTGATTTTCTTGAACTTCTCGTCATCTTTAATGATGCTTCGCTTCTCGTCTCCCTCGGCAATCAGCTGAAAGCCCGGGCCGGAATTGTCTGCTAACATCCACCTGTCGCAAAGTGGCAGATAGATGTCGAACAGGTACTTGAGTCCAGTCAAGTAGCGGCGTCTCAGCACATCTTCCGGAATGTTGTGCCCGCCTGTTGTAACTCTGTCCTTGACTCGCTGAATTGCCATTTCGGGCGACTGCAGCCAGAGATACAGGATAGTTACCGTATAGCACTTGGCGTGAGCCTCGTTGATGATACTCACGAGGGAGCGCGTTGCGAGCGTAGTCTCTACGCTGAAGTCTGCGCCTAGCCCCAGCAGGTATTCGATACGCCTGAGCATGAAGCGGCTTGCAGTCACAGATGCGCTGGACGGATCGAAGGGGGAGAGGCTCTTGGCGAATTCGTCGGAGTTCACAAATTCGCGGCAGTCCAGAATCTCTGGCAAAAAAGTGTAAGACGCCGTGGTCTTCCCGGCGCCGTTGCATCCTGCAAGTATGTAGAGTCTTGGCATTATTTACTGTGGCTTACTCCGTAGCCGAAAAGGGCAAAATCTCCGAGAGCGGGGTCGTCCGGCCAGATCTGCTTGAATGTAGAGGTGATTTCCTGCGCGCAGGCAAGGTCTTTCTGATTGCGGCGCGTAAGCCCAAGGGCGCGTGCCTGAGTGTGCACATGCACGTCGAGCGGGATGAGAAGCTCCGCCGGGCTGGTCTTTTGCCAGACTCCCAGATCTACTTTCCCGTCGTTGCGTACCAGCCAGCGGCGCATAAGATTTATCTTCTTATCCGGGGCCCGAGGGTCGTCTTTGCGGCGGAATACAATAGAGCGTATCTCTTTGGCCGACAGGACTTCCAGCGACTCATGCCAGCTGTACCACTCGCGCAGGCGACCGCAGATCCCGGCTATCTCGCTCCACTTTACCGTGCGGTGAAGAGAAGTCTCGTCGTTGCGGTACGCCCCGGCCATCACGTAGTCGTAGGGGTGCCATTGCATCTCGTCGAAGAGGCGTTCGCAGTCGCGGAAGATCATTGCCCTGCGTCCCCACGCCAGGTGCGCGGAGAGAAGGGCCGCAATCTCTATATCTTGCAGTGACGCTTCCCGTTTTGCGAATTCGCGTGGAAAGCTTATGGGGTCGTCCCCGAAGTACTTGAGGTCGTTGTATTCTTCCGCCCAATCTTTGAGCAGGTTCAAGGTCTTTTCTGTCATTTTGCTATGAAAGGTTTATTGCCGTCGCCGGTCCATTGGTAAAGTCGTGCTGTGCAACTCTGTATCCCGCTGGCCTTGTCTTTATGGTTCTCAGAAATGTACCAGAGTCCGTCGCCCAGCGGGCAAAGGCCGGTGGAACCCCATTTGAACTTGTAGCCGTAGATTCCGCTTGCCTCGTCGTACAGGCCGGAGCTGCTGAGCTGAAGCGTTTCCTGCTTCTCGCTCAGCCCCTTGGGTACAGCACGTTGCGGGCGCTGCGTTAAGTCTAAGGCAAACAGGGGATAATTGGGATATGAGGGCTTCTTGCCCTTGTACACTGCCATGTAGATGCGCTTGGTGTGAGGGTCCCATGCCAGGTTCTGCACGCCCCATGTGGTGTTGCCTGTATGTACGAAGTACTTGTGCAGGGGCTTCTCGGGGCCGTTGTCTGGCACCGTTCCAAAGACCACGGGCGTTTCGTAGCGTCGCTTCCAGTCGCGGACGTCGTAGCAGAGCAGAATCTGGTTGTCGTTGCCCCCCTTGTCGGGCTCACCGTATATGCCGTATGCTACATACAAATATAGCTTGCCTCCGGTCTTGCCCATTGCGGGTGCAAAGGTAACTCCGTCTATCCCGGAGCATCCGTAGCGGTGCGATGCATAGTCGCGGCAGGCTTCGCGTATGCACACGGTAGTCATCACACCGTCTTTCTCGGGGTCCATGCCCTCTCGGGTGATGAGGTCGGGGTCGATTACAGCTATGTAGAAAACAGACTGCTCATGGCTCAGGTTATCCACTCCGAGGCGTTGTGCGATGCCTTTCCCGATTTCGTCGTCCTTACACTCAAGCGAGGCGTAAACCCTTCCGTCTGGCCCCAGAGTCATTGCTCCCAGATGCCCCTGGATGCGGTTTATGGAACCGAGTATCCTGCCTTGCAGGTCGGTCTTGATGAAGGAACTGGTGAAGGAGAAGTACATGCAGCCCTTCTGCTTGTCCAGCGCTATGCCTTGCACGTGGCCGTCTTTTACGCCCACATATACGGTGTCAGGCAAACTCTGCGCCGTTGCGGCGGCGCAGAGTATCAAGGTAGTTGCCAGTATGAGCAGTCGTTTCATATTAGTCTGCTGTGGCAGCTTCGAGTTTCTTGATCATGGAGAACATGACCAATCCGGAGATGACGCAGAGAGCCATCAGCACACACCAGTTGACCCACAGGGGCACGTTGTTCCAGAGCATGGAAGGTATGGAGCTGAGGTAGTTGCCAATAGCGGTTGCGGCGAACCACAGACCCATCATAAGACCTTTGTACTTGGGTGGAGCTACCTTGGATACGAATGAGATGCCCATAGGGGAGAGTAGCAGCTCTGCAAAAGTAAGCACCAGATAGGTGGAGATGAGGTATGTGGGCACCACAGGGTCGGGGGAGACACCGCCTACGTTCACGAGCTCCGACGGAGCCGGCTGGCCATTGGAAGCAGCGAGCATAATAAGGTAGCCGAGGGCTGCCACGAACATGCCGAGTCCGATCTTGCGGGGAGCGGAAGGCTCTTTACCTTTCACCGCGAGGGCGCTGAAGATTGCCATCGAAATGGGCGTGAGGGCCACCACGAAGAACGGGTTGAACTGTTGGAACTGCTGGGGCAGGATGCTGAAGCTCTCCGGCATTCCGGCGTAGATGGCCCACGCTCCGGCCCAGAGGGCGGCGGTTGCTACTCCGCAGATTATCTTGCCCTTGGAACTCTCGCTCTGGAAGATTCCGAAGAGAGTGTAAACAGATACCGCGATAAGGAAGAGAGGCCAGATACTGAAGCCTATCCTGAGCGGGCCGGAAACAGAAGACTGGGTGTAGTCGCGTGCAAAGTATGTGAGCGAGCTGCCATTCTGGTGGAAGGCCATCCAGAAGAAGATAACCACCGCGAAGACGAAGATCAGAGCTACGATACGGTCTTTGGTCTGCTTGGGGCTGAGTTCCTGTACGGGGGCGCCTGTACTGGCCTGGGCCTGCTTGGCATTTACGTCGGCATGCTTGAACCAGCTGCGGCAACCCAGGTATATGGCGATAGACACAATCAGCGAGATGCAGGCAACTGCGAATCCGAGATTGTAGGCGGTCGCCAGCTGGTTGATATAGTACTGGCTGAAGTCGGTGAGGCTCATCGCGCTAACGTCGGCTCCGGGCATGCCTGCCTGCAGAGTCTCGAGCAGACTGGTGTCTGCCAGGCTGCCGCCCAGGTACTGGTGTGCCAGCGAGGGGATGTCTGCCTTGTAGATGAGGCCTGCCTTTGCCAGGTGGCTGTTGGTCAGTGCAGTAGCTGCTGTAGGTGCGAACATTGCGCCGATGTTGATTGCCATATAGAACAGGCTGAACGCAGAGTCGCGCTTGGCGGAATACTTGGGGTCGTCGTAGAGGTTACCTACGAGAACCTGGAGGTTGCCCTTGAAGAGTCCAGTGCCCACTGCAATGAGCAGCAGGGCTCCTATCATCAGAGCGAGGGCAAAGCCCCGGGCGGCGAAGGCATCGGTAGGAATGGCAAGGCAGAGGTAGCCTGTGAACATGATACAGACGCCTGTGATTACGCACTTGCCGAATCCGATTTTGTCTGCGAGCCAGCCTCCGATTACCGGCATGAAGTACACGGCGGCAAGGAAAATAGCATAAAACTGGCCGGCTGCAGCAGCGGAGAATCCGAATTTTGCCTGCAGGAAAAGCAGGAAGATGGCCAGCATAGTGTAGTAGCCGAATCGCTCACCCGTGTTTGCGAGGGCGAGGGCGAATAGGCCTTTAGGTTGTCCTTTGAACATCGTCTTGAGTTTTTAAATTTTTCAAAAATACGCAATATCCCCCGAAAGTTCAAGATTTTTTTTACTTTTGTATTGACATGGGAAGAGTCATACATTTTATCCTCCGCTTGCTGGCGTTTCTCCCGCTGAGAGTGCATTACGTTCTCTGTGACGGCGTGGCTTGGTTGTGCGAGCATGTTTTCCATTATCGCAAGCACGATATCACCATCAACCTCGCACGCAGCTTCCCCGACTTGAAGTACGACGATATCAAGCACTTAAGACATCTCTTCTACAAGCACCTGGCAGAGCAGCTGGCAGAGACCATCTGGTTCGGAGGCTGCCGCAACCCGGAGCGCCTCCGCCGCCAGCATATCGTAGAAATCGAGAATCCCGACGAGATCAACCGCCTGTATGAGCTGGCCCCCAGCGTGATGGTGCTTATGTCTCATTCCGGAAACTGGGAACTCATAGGTGGAATTGAGAACTACGATTATACCGGCAATCCTACTCACATAAGCGAAGATAACTTCTGTGTGGTTTATCGTCTCCAGTCCATCAAGATGTGGAACGACATCCTGAAGGACGGGCGTACCGCTCCCTTGAAAGACCGCGAGAACTACAAGGGGTATCTGGAGTCGGGCAAGGTGCTGCGCTACATGCTTGCGCATAAGAACGAGAAAAAAGTTTACAACTTCATCACAGACCAGTACCCTTATGCGGAAGCAAGTGGTTATATGCGCCTTAAGTTGCTTAACCAGAAGTGTATATCCATGAAGGGCGCTGCCGAGATTGCACACAAGCTGGGCATGGCGGTATGCTATATGAGCATGCCCCAGGTGCGCCGGGGACTGTACAAGATACAATATAAGACTATATGCGAAGATGCATCCACGATGCGCGCCGTTGATATCATGAAGCAGTATTACAAACTGCTGGAGTCGGATATTGCCGTACAGCCCTGGAACTGGCTCTGGAGCCACAGGCGCTGGAAAGATGAGACCGGCGTAGAATGGACAGAAACCGAATAAATACTAAAAATATGACAATCAAAGATTTACAACCTTCAGTGGTGTGGAATAACTTCTATTCCCTTACCCGTTGCCCCCGTCCGTCCAAGCACGAAGAGATTGTGCGCAAGTTTCTTCTCGACTGGGCTGCCGAGCATAAGATCGAGGCCATCACAGACGAGACCGGAAACGTGATTATGCGCGTCCCCGCTACTCCCGGATACGAAAAACTCAAGACCGTGGTGCTTCAGGGCCACATGGATATGGTGCCCCAGAAAAATGCAGACGTGGTGCATGACTTCCTCAAGGATCCCATCGAGACTTGGATTGACGGCGAGTGGCTGCGCGCTAAGGGTACCACCCTCGGAGCAGACAACGGACTTGGCGTAGCCCTGGCTATGGCAGTGGCTGAGTCTCCGGACGTAAAGCACGGCCCTATTGAGATTCTGGTGACGTACGACGAAGAGACCGGAATGACGGGGGCCAATCTCCTCAAGCCCGGCCTTCTGAAGGGCGATATCCTTATCAACCTTGATTCCGAGACGGAAGGGGAGTTGTACGTTGGCTGTGCCGGTGGACTGGACGCTACTGCAAAAGCCCGTTACCGCCGCAAGAACGAGCCCAAGAAGCATCTTTGCTACAATCTGGCCGTGAAGGGCTGCCAGGGAGGCCACTCCGGCATGGATATCATCCTTTGCCGTGCAAATGCAAACCGTGCAATCGCCCGGGTTCTGCTTCCGCTGCTCGAGCGTCACGGCGTAAAGCTCATCGACCTTGAAGGTGGAACCCTGCGCAATGCTATACCTCGTGAGGCTTTTGCAACTGTGTACGTGCCTCAGGCGGGCCTTGCTGCAGCCAAGCGCAGTGTAGCAAAAGTGGCAGCTGAGCTCAAGGCCGAGTATGCAGCCACAGACCCTAATCTGCAGGTGATATTCGAGCCCTACGTTCCCGCTCCCGGAGAGGTGTGCGACCACGAAGACTGCAAGTACGTATCGGAAGATGCTGCCCTTCGCTTTGTGCGCTGCATACTCGCATGCCCCGACGGCGTAGAGCGCATGAGCGATACTATGCCCGGAATGGTAGAGACCTCCAACAATCTTGCTATGGTCAAGATATACAGGGGAGAGTTTTCGCTGAGTTGCCTAATGCGCAGTTCCGTAGATTCTGCCAAGATGGCTCTTGCAGCGCGGATGAAGTCCGTGTTCGAGCTTGCAGGCATTCGCGTGCGCTTTACCGGTAGTTACAGTGGTTGGGCTCCTAATGCACATTCCGAGATACGTGCCGTGATGCAGAAGGTTTACGAGAAGATGTTCGGCAAGGAGCCTCTCATTATGGCCATTCATGCTGGTCTGGAGTGCGGTATCCTGTCTGGCGCCTATCCTCATTGGGATATGGTTTCCATGGGGCCCACCCTGCTCAGCCCCCATTCTCCCGACGAGCGCGCCTATATCCCTTCAGTTCAAAAGGTTTGGGATTTCCTGAAGGAAGTGCTGGTGAATATTCCGGAGAAATAGAATATTTGTATATTTGCACGCAAACTAATAACACAATTCAAGCATGAAGAAATTCTTCCATATTGCGCTGCTCGGACTTGCTGTCTTTGCATTAAGCAGCTGTGTGGCCGGCAAGTTCATGTCCAGCTTTGCCCTGCAGCCCTCCGTTCATGGAGTAGATGACATTGAACGCACCCGCCATAAGGCAGATTCCCTGATGCCCGGCAGCACTGCCTGGTACGACTCCCTTAAGGCCCAGGGTATTCTTCAAGATACTTGGACCACCAGCTGGGACGGCAAGAAGATACATGCCTGCTACGTTCCTGCTGCAAGGCCCGAGGAAGCTGAGGGTACCGCAATAGTAATCCATGGATACGGCGACAACCACCTTGTTTTCCTGTATCTGGTACGCATGTATCGCGACGAGTTCAACTACAACGTGCTTTTCCCCGACCTCCAGTACCACGGTTATTCCGAGGGAGACGAGATTCAGATGGGCTGGTACGACCGTCTGGATATAGAGAAATGGATTCCTATCGCACACGAGCTTTTCAACGACAACTTCATGGTACTTCACGGAGTCTCCATGGGCGGTGCAACCGTCATGATGACCAGTGGCGACCCTCTGCCCGGTTACGTGAAGTGCTTTATCGAGGATTGCGGTTATGCATCCGTCGTCAAACAGTTCAACAGCAACCGCAAACAGAGCTTCAGATTCATTCCGCCGGATGTGCTCCAGAGCGCCAGCGTCGTTACCAAGAAGCGTTACGGATGGGGCTTCTGGGAGGCTTCTTCTACAGACCAGCTTGCAAAGTGCGTACTGCCTATGCTCTTTATCCACGGAGATGCAGACGACTTCGTACCTTTCAATCACCTGCAGATGAACTATGATGCCAAGAAGATTGGCTACAAAGAGAAGTGGGTAGCAGAGGGCGCTGTACACGCCAACGCTTATGCCAAGCATCCCGAGGAGTACAAGCTCAGGTGCAGCAATTTCCTTGCTAAGGTTAAGCAGATGATCAACGACGGTACCTTCCCGTTGGGAGAGTAGAGTTCAGGTAGATTTCTTGATTATCCAAGGTTCCGCGAGGAGTCTTGGATTTTTTTGCACCCCGGATTATCGGGCTGCAGCGTCCAGAATCTCGGCCATGTCCCGCACGGGGCGGTCTGAGTAGCGGGCGAAGGTGTTAAGGCACAGGGGACAGGCGGTAGCTATTGCATCGGCCCTGCTGTCGTAGAGGTTCTGCAGCGACTTGAGGGTTATCTCTTCGCGTTGCGCAAAGTCCAGGGAGAGGCTGCCGAGGGAGCCTCCGCAACAAATACTTTCTGCGCGGTTTGCAGGAGCTTCCGCTATGCCTGCGGCCTTGCCGAGCAGCTTGCGAGGGCCCTCGTACACTCCACACCCGCGTCCCAGCTCGCAGGGGTCGTGGTAAACATAGCAGATGTCGCTCTTCTCTATCTGCAGACGGCCGGCCGCAATGAGCTCGGCGAAGTACTCCATATAGTTGACAACCCGCACTCCGGGAAGCTTATATTCGTCTTTGAATACCTTGTAGCAGATGGGACAGCTAAGTATCAGCGTATCGGCACCATAAGAGAGGATGAGTTCCTCGTTTTTGCGCATGAGCTGCCGGGCCTGCTCGTAGCGGCCTGCAGTCTGGAGCGGGCGGCCGCAGCACAGGCCTTCATCTTGGTCTATCCAACGGTAATCGACTCCAGCTTTGCTGAGCACGGAGCATACCGATTTGCTGATTGCCGGAGTGAGCCGCGTCATGCATCCGGAGAAATACAGAACCTTCTGGGATGAAGCGGCTGGAGCTTGAAGCTTGCTTAAATCTATCCCGGAGAAGTCCGGCGACAGGCCGTAGCGGCGCGAGGCTCTCTGCTCCATGCGCAGCAGCGGCCCCTCCACGCCCACCTGGCACACCGCCTCGCACTTTCCGCAGAGCAGGCATTTGTCGGAAATCTCTTCTATTCGGCGCTCGTTTCCCCGGCGCAGCTGGCGGTTCAGATACACCGTGCAGTCTTTTATGTTTGCCTTCTTCACGCTCATGGGGCAGGCGTCTATACATACGCCGCATTCCGGGCAGCTGAGCACTTCCAGCCTGGCGAATCCCTTTCTGGGGTGCCGTATGCGCAATCCCGCGTTCCTCATTGGGATAAGCATCATTTCTGCCGGGATGTGCATGTAGCGCGAGAAGGGGAGTACGAACAAAAACACGCCGAGCGCAATGCTATAGGCCCACCAAGTTGGGAGCATGTTGAGGTCGTTCCCGAGGAATTGGCGGAATATCCAGTTGGCTGGTATTGTGAGGAAGGAGCCGCCACTTATATGGGCTGTAAAGCTCTCTGCGAGCAGGCGCAGGGGGAAGATGGCCCAAAGGGAGTAAAGGCCGATGCGGTCTGTGAGGCTGGGACGTGTGGTGCGGCGCAGGCCGAAGATGCGGGAGCGGATCCGCTTGACTATTGCCAGGCCTATTCCCACGAGTATCAGCAGCAAGAAGAAATCCATCAGGAAGAAGAGCACCGCGCCGCCAATGGTAGATTCGCCCGCAGCCACAAAATAGTTGAAGAAGATGGGGTAGTAGAAGAGCCGGATTCTGTCTGGGCAGTAAACCATCACTTCTATGTGGCCCAGCACTATGAGCATAAACCATCCGAAGGCAATGCTGGAATGCATGAAGCCGAGCAGCGGGTTGCGTCTCCACAGTTTTACGTGCAGCAGGCAGTCGGCAAATATGTCGCGTATATTCTTGAGGGCGGTAGCGGGGGTTATGAGTGAGAGCAGGAAACGCCTCCGGTCTTCCCTGGGCAGCTGGGCCAGTATCCGGACTATCCCGAATGCGCAGTAGCAGAGCACGAATATCATTCCGGCCAGGAAAGGCAGGACAAAGGGGTCGAATCCGGTTACAAAGCGCTCTCTCATTTATTATCGTATATGCGGCAGAGACTCAGGATGAGCTGCCTGGTATTAATGCCGCGAGGGCACACTATCGAACATTTTCCGCATAGCATGCAGGCGGAGAGCATTCCGGAGACGTCTTTTCCTCGCTGCAGATTGAGAATGAGCTTGCGCACGCTCATGCCAGACCAGGGGCCAGCCGTGCAGGTGGCGCTGCACGAGCCGCAGGCAATACACTTGCGTATGCCAGGCTCCAGTCGCTCGAGCTCCTTGTAGAGACTGAGGTCTACTTTGTCCAGTTCCACAGCAGAACTGCGCGCAAGTCCGAATCCGAAATCAATCATTGCCGCAGAGGTAATTGTGTATGTCCAGTGCTGCTGCACGGGCCTCCGCCATGGTCTCGGGGATGGTCTTTGTGCCTGTGCAGGCGCCGGCGTAGAAGACTCCCGGGCGGCGGGATTCGTTGATGCGGTAGATATTGTCGCGGCTGCGCAGGAATCCGTCGGAATCTACCTCGGAGCGTACCATGCGGGCGAGGGTGGCAGTGTCTGCGTTGCAGAGCATTCCGGCCATCAGTACCAGCAGGTCGGCATTCAGCTTGACCGGGGTGCCGGCAAGAGTGTCTTCCGCTTTTACTACGAGGCTTCCGTCTATCGCCTCGCTCACTTCTGATACCCGGCCTCTTACAAAGTGCACTCCGTAGTCTTTCTGGGCATTGATGTAGAAGTCTTCGTACTTTTTGCCAAAGAGCCGCAGGTCCATGTAGAAGCACCAGATACCGGAGTCCGGGAAGCGCTCCTTCATTTCTATGGCTTGCTTGATGGCTGTCATGCAGCAAACCTTTGAGCACTGGGAGTTGCCGGCCTTAAGGTCGCGGGAGCCCACGCAGTGCACGAAGGCTATCCTCCTGGGGTGCTCTGGTATGCGGCTGTCGCTTGCTCCTGCGAACCAAGCCTCCAGGTCGGCGTTGGTGATTACCCGGTCGTAAACTCCGTAGCCGTACTCCTCTTTCTTGGATGCGTCAAAGAGACTGAATCCCGAGGCAATCAGTACTGCCCTGCACTGGATGCCGGTGCCGTTAGACAACATGATGCTGTATCCGTCTTTGAGGCGGTTCATGTAGGCAACGCGGGTTTTAAGGTAAACCTTAGCACCTTCGAGCCCGGCTGTAAGTTGCTCCAGCAGTTCAGAGGCGGGCATCATGTCCGGAAAGAGTTTGTACCATCTGGACAGGTGTCCTCCGATCTGTTCGGTTTTCTCTACGATTACCGGTTCCCATCCAAGCCGTAGAAGCTGTCTGGCGGCCTCCAGTCCGGCAGGCCCGCCGCCGATTATCAGTATCTTCTTGTTGTCCATTGTTCTAGAAGCATTTAAGGGCGCTTGGAAGCCCCGGGCGCATAATGTCTTTCTCGTTGAGTCCCAGGTACTTGGTGCCAGGGTTGTAGGGCACGCCCATTTTGTCGAGCAAGGGTTCCACAGCTACCTGGTGTATTTGCAGTCCCAGGTCCCAGGGGTCTATGCCCAGAATCAGTCCGGCCAGCTCCTCGTAAGTGAATACGGGGATGCCGAAGCCGTTGCTGCCGTAGGTCTTGCCGGTCTGCTCTGCGATTACATATTGCCAGCGGTCCAGGAAGTAAGGACAGCCGGGGCAATTGGTTATGATGGCGTCGGGCCTGAAGGGCTCCATGGATTCGAATTTCTTGTGGGTATTGGACAGGCTGTAGCCCCTGTTTGCCTTTACCATGTACTGGCGGAAACCGAAGCCGCAGCAGTGCCTGCGCTCGGGATAATCTATTACTTCTCCTCCCCAGGACTCAACCATTCCGCTGAGCACGCAGGGATATTCGGCGCCTCCTATGCCTTTGTGGGGGAACATTTTGGAGTAGTGGCAGCCTATGTGCTCCACTATGCGCAGGGGACGGCCGGTGTGTACATCTACCAGGCGGTGTGCGGCGCGCTCGGCAATCTCGTTCCGGAATTTGTACACCAGGTCGCTGGCGTGTGCTACGTATTCCGGCTTGTCGAATTCGCGCCTGGTGGCCTCCCAGAGCTTCTCGCGTATGCGCGTTTCCAGCTCGGGGAACTCGCGCCAGGTTTCGAGTATCTCTGTATAGTTGCCGAAGGACGTGATGCACGAGGTTACAAGGTTCTTGTAGCCGGCCTCTTTCATCAGCGCGAACTGCCTGGCAACTATGGTCATTGCTGTTTCCTGGGGTATCGCGTCGCTGTGGTAGGCTATGCCTCCGCAGGTGGTGTGGTGCTTGGTCTCGTAGATGTCGTGGCCCAGAGTGTCGCGGCAGATTCCAAGAAAGAATTTCTCCGAAGCGGGGAAGAAGTTCTGCCGTATGCAGCTGCGTACGTAGAACCATCCGTCGGAAGGTATTCCCTTTTGGTACTCAGACCAGATTTTCTGTTTGCCTTGGTATATCATTCGCCGTTGAAGTGTCCGCCGGAGCAGTGGTTGAACGTGTATTCTTCGTATTCCTCCATGGTCATTCCCATTTGCGCAGCCTTTGCCCGGGAGTGCTTTTCTACCAGCTCCATGCGGGCCGTGCCGCCGGTGGCGTTGTATATGGCCTTCAGCTCGTCCAGGTCTTCCTGGGGGATGCTGCGCAGAGCCCCGGGGCCGTCTTGTCCGTACCTGGCGCCGAGCCGGCCGTACACATCTTCTTTATGGTCCAGCACCCACTCGAATACGGGTCCCGATTCCGGATGGTCGTGGTAGGTGAAGGTAGATGGGTGTACGCAGTAGCCTTTGTTTAGTATATTGTTGTTGAGCCTTTTGCTCAAGGTATATATCTGCCGTCCTTTCTCAGATTCTGTGAAGAAGCCCAACCGGATGCTTAAATCTCTAAGGGCTATGATCACCAGGCCCGGACCGTTTTTGCGCGGGCAGCGGGTTACGCAGCTCATGCATTCTCCGCAATACCAGATGGTCTCGCTTTTTAGGAGTTGCTCTATCTGGGCGTTGTCCCTGGTCTGCACTATAGATACAATCTTGCGGGGGTCATATTTGTAGAATTCGGCAGCAGGGCATATCGCTGTGCAAGTCCCGCAGTTTATGCAGGTGTGGAAGCCTTCTTTGAAGCGATAGTCCTTGCTGAGCTCTTCGAAATAATCCATTTTTGTGTGTTTGGCGCTATGAGCAGCGCAAAAATAAGAAAAACTTGGTATTATTCAAAAGTTTGACTATCTTTGCACCCCCTTAGAAAAGGGGTAAACATTTTTATTAACAAACAATTATGATCAAACAGTACGAAACCGTTTTCATTGCAACTCCCGTTTTGTCTGATGTCCAGATGAAGGAAGCGGTTGCCAAGTACACCGATCTCATCAAAGCCAACGGCGGAGAAGTCGTGTACGAAGAGGATTGGGGGCTCAAGCAGCTCGCGTACCCGATCCAGCACAAGACCTCAGGTTTTTATTACCTGATTCAGTTCCAGGCGGACCCTCAGTTCGTCGCTACTCTTGAGACCCAGTATCACCGTGACGAGCGTATCATTCGCTTCCTCACCGTGGCTCTGGACAAGAATTCCATCGCCTACGCAGAGCACCGCCGTCAGGTGCGTGCCGGCAAGGCAGCAGCCCCCAAGGCAGAGGAGAGTGCTCCTGCGGCCGCAGAGGCAGAAGTTGAACCCGAAGCAAAAGTGGAGGAATAAGTCATGGCAGCTATTGAGAATAACGAAATCCGTTACCTGAACCCTCCTACCGTAGAGGTTCGCAAGAAGAAGTACTGCCGTTTCAAGAAGGCAGGTATCAAGTATGTTGATTACAAGGATCCTGAGTTCCTTAAGAAGTTCCTCAATGAGCAGGGTAAGATTCTCCCTCGCCGTATCACCGGTACTTCCCTCAAGTTTCAGCGCAAAGTCGCTCAGGCAGTGAAGCGTGCCCGCTCCCTCGCCCTTCTTCCTTATGTTACTGACCTCCTTAAATAATTGAAGCGTTATGAAGATTATACTTAAGAAAGATGTGGCCAATCTCGGCGATGCCGGCGAGGTGGTCGAAGTAAAGACCGGTTACGCTCTCAATTATCTGGTTCCTCAGGGATTCGCCGCTATCGGCACCCCTTCTGCTCTCAAGCAGCACGAGGAGACCATCCGTCAGCGTGCACACAAAGAGGCCAAGAATATTGCCGAGGCTGAGGCTAAGGCAGCAAAGCTCTCTGCAGAGACCGTACAGGTAGCTGTGAAGGTTGGCGAAAGCGGCAAGCTCTACGGCGCCGTTACCGCAGCCCAGGTTGCAGCTGCTCTGGAAGAGAAAGGCTTCGAGGTAGACAAGAAGAACGTCGAGGTTCCCGAGATCAAGGAACTTGGTGAGTTCGAGGCAAAGGTCAAGTGCTACAAGGGCGTCTTCGCCACCGTCAAGGTTGTCGTAGTCGCTGAGTAAGCCCCTGGCTTCTAGCTACAAAACAGAAGGTGACTAAAAGTCGAAAGACCGATAGTCACCTTCTGTTTTGTTTATTGCCTATTACACAAGGTTCCGTGCCTTCAGCGCTGCAATCTCTTCGGAAGATAAGCCGCTATACTTCGCGACATTTACACATTTCGAACTACTTAACCAAAACTTTCTCATTGAATGACGCCGGGTGCAGAACCTGCCTATTCACACACGAAATGGCATATTTGGTACTATCTGTGTGTGATTCCGGTCTAGCTGCACACGAGAGGGATAGCCTTGTGCGACTGCGGGATCAATCCCAGGCCCCGGTGATCCCGAAAAGGAGATTCTGGTTGCTTCCGGGATCATTAGACCCCTCCGGTGATCCCGAAAAGGAGAATTCGTACACTGGATATAAGAATCACAAAATGACCTTCAGCCTCTGGGTATTACTCTTCCCGGTAGGATAATGCAAATATAAATAAATTACTGTGAATGGTCAATAAGTAAACAATTGTATGCCGTAAAATGTAAGTGTCTTAACAGTAATGTCTGGATCACCTGACAGAACGGGTGGAGCCTGTTCCAGTAGTTTGCGGCCACGAAATCAACAGCAGTTGGATCAGGTGAATCTCGTGGCTTAGGTTCCTTGATGGGAACTTCTGCAGTTGACACTGTCCGGGAAAGGACTCCCAGACCTCTCACAGTCCTTTCCCAGCCACTTTTCAGCTCGGAAACGCCAGAACCCGCCTCCGAAAGGACTGCCAGACCTCTCACAGTCCTTTCCCAGCCATCTTTCCGTTCCGGAATTATCTTTACTGCGCGTACAGGTACTTCAACCTGTACCTGTACGCGCAATTTCGAGCTATTTTGCTCGTAGAGGTACAAGTGATGACACCCCTACGAGCA
>CAMKAJ010000030.1 GCA_946410455.1 uncultured Bacteroidales bacterium | reverse complement strand
TGGCTGGAACACCTCCTTTTTGGAGCTGACCTTGACACTGACACGCTCGCGGTTGTTCAAGGCCGGTACCTTGTACTTATCTTTTTCTTTATTATATACAGGCTCGTAGCTCAGTTGGTTAGAGCGCCACACTGATAATGTGGAGGTCCGCGGTTCAACTCCGCGCGGGCCTACTTTTTTTACCAACGGGGGTATAGCTCAGCTGGTAGAGCACATGCTTTGCAAGCATGGGGTCGCCGGTTCGAATCCGACTACCTCCACCCATTAAAACCAAAAACCCTATCTGAATATACTCAGATGGGGTTTTTCTTATTTTGTTAAAGCTTAATGCATTTTTCCTATCTTTGCAGTGGCTATGACCGTACGAGAGAAGATAGAGCTGCTGCCGCATCAGCCGGGGGTTTATCGTTACTACGACGATAAAGGCACGGTCATTTATGTGGGCAAGGCTAAGGATCTCTTCAAACGGGTGCACCAGTACTTTGTGCCGCCGGAGAGGCTGAATCTCAAGACGCAGCTGCTGGTGAGCAAGATAGCGGACGTTCAGTATTCTGTGGTAGAAACTGAGTCCGACGCGCTGCTGCTGGAGAACAATCTCATCAAGCAGTACAAGCCGCGCTACAACATCCTGCTCAAAGACAGCAAGACTTACCCCTGGATCTGCGTTACCGGCGAGCCCTTCCCCCGCGTGTTCCTTACCAGGCGCGTAGAGAAGAACGGCGGGCGTTATTTCGGGCCGTACAGCTCTGTGTACCATGCCCGTGCCCTCATAGAACTCTTCGAATCGGCCTACCCGTTGCGCAGCTGCCGGCTCAAGATAGATTCCGACGCCATTTTGCGCGGCAAGTACCGCCCCTGCCTCGATTACCATATCGGCCGCTGCCGGGGGTGCTGTATAGGCAAGATTTCGCAGGCGGAGTACAACAGTTACACAGAGGAAATAGTGCGCCTGCTCAAGGGTGGCGTGAGCGAGGTAATCGCTCAGTACAAGAAGGCTATGATGGAGGCTTCCGACAGACTCGACTTTGAGACTGCGCAGGCGTGCAAACAGCGCATGGAGGCGCTTCAGCGCCATTATGCCAAGTCTATAATTACCTCAGCCGGCGAGCGCGACATGGACGTCTTCTCGCTTGTCTTCGACGGCTCCGATGCCTTTGGCAATTTCTTGAGGGTACGAGGCGGCGCCATCATCCAGAGTCTCAACCTGGGATTCAAGATGCAGATAGAGGAGGAGCAAGGGAGCGTGCTCAGCAGCTTCATTGCCGAAATCGAGCAGAAATTCGGAGAACTCGCGCGCGAAATCGTGGTGCCCTTCCTGCCCGACGTAGAGATGCCCGGAATCAGCTTCACCATCCCAGCGAGGGGCGATAAGCTTTCGCTTCTGGAGCTGAGCGCCAAGAACGCCAAGGAATTCCACTTCAACTCCCTCAAGCAGCGCGAGCATACCAACCCCGGCGAGTACCGTCAGGGGGTTATGGAAGAATTGCGCAAAGCGCTGGGAATGAAGGAGTTGCCCCGCCACATCGAGTGCTTCGACAACTCCAACCTGCAGGGCACAAATCCGGTGGCGTCGTGCGTCGTGTTCCGCGAAGCAGAGCCGAGCAAGAAAGACTATCGCCGCTTCAAAATCAAGACTGTGATTGGCGCCAACGACTACGCATCCATGAAGGAGGTGGTGAACCGGCGCTACGCCCGTATGCTGGAGGAGGCGCCTGACGACCTGCCGCAGCTCGTGGTAATCGACGGCGGTACGGGGCAGCTGAACTTTGCCTGGCAGGCAGTGTGCGAGCTCGGGCTGCAAGACCGGATGTTTGTGGTGGGCCTTGCCAAGAGGCTTGAGGAGGTAATAAGGGTGGGCGATCCGTATCCACTCTTTATCGACCGCAACTCTCGGGCGCTCAAGGTGTTGCAACAGATACGAGACGAGGCGCACCGCTTTGGTATCACATTCCATCGCTCCCTGCGCAGCAAAGCATCTATACATAGCGCCCTCAGGGATATCCCCGGAGTGGGACCAAAGACAGAAGAACGCCTGATGCTTCACTTTGGCTCGCTCGCACGCATAAAAGCCGCCTCCGAGGAGGAGCTTACAGCCCTGGTCGGCCCCAAGCTGGCAGCGCAAATAGCCAAATCGTAAGTAGTTGCAAAATCCAAATAAATTTCCTAATTTTGCGTGTTATTTTTGACAGAAAGTACTAATTAATAAACCAATATTTGTTATGGAATACGAAGAGATCGTAAAAAAAGTTAAGGCTATCATCGTCGACAAGCTTGGCGTAGAGCCCTCCGAAGTTACCGAGAACGCCAATTTCACCAACGACCTTGGCGCAGACTCCCTCGACACCGTGGAGCTTCTCATGGAGTTTGAGAAGGTATTCGGCATCAAGATTCCTGATGAGGAGACCAGCAACATTGCAACCGTCAAGGATGCATGCGACAAAGTAGCAGAGAAACTCGCATAAGCGCAGATTCAATAAAACAAAAGAGGATGACCTTGCAGGGCCATCCTCTTCTTTTTATAAGCTCCTCAAGCTCAGTCCAAAGCCGCCGCTGCGGGCCATCTGGACGGTGAGTGTGTCGGCAGAAGTTACTACCGAGCGGGTAATGGTGTACGACTGCGGAGCGCTCTCGTAGTCGGCATCTGGCCCGTCGGCGTAGAGCGTTGCTTCATAGCGTACACCAGGAGTCAGGAAGTCGAGCGCGACCTTGGCCTCATGAGCATGCTCTCCGCAAACACCGCCGACGAACCACACATCGTGCTCCTTACCGTCCTTGAATACAAATTCGTACGCGCCGGACTTGCCTGCCAGGCGTCCGGAGTTAAGCGTCTCGATGCGAGGCTTACGGGCCGTCACTATGTACTTGCCGGGCTCGGCCTCAAGATAAATGGACTTCTCCCAATCTACCGCAACGTCCTTGATGAACTGGAATGCATCGGGGAAGCGTTCGTAGTTGTCAGGCAAGTCAGCGGCCATCTGCAGGGGAGAGTAGAAGGTGACGTAGAGTCCCAACTGGTTTCCAATCGTGTGCCTCATCTTGCCGTGCTGCCCGGGAGCTGTAATGCTCATGTCCTGCTCAAAGATGCCCGGAGTGTAGTCCATGGGGCCGCCCTGCAGACGCGTGAACGGCAGAATACAAGTGTGCCCCGGGTTAATAAGTACGCGGTACTCATTGCCCATAGCGCTCTCGTTGCCAATCAGGTTGGGCCAAGTGCGGCAGATACCTGTGGGGCGCACAGCCTCGTGGGCGTTAACCATCACATGGTGTTTTGCAGCCTGCTCTATGGCATACTGGTAGTGGTTGATAATGGGCTGGCTGTAGTGATGCTCGCCGTAAGGGATTATATTGCCCACGTAGCCGCTCTTCACAGCGTCGTAGCCGTAGCGGTTCATGAGCTCGTAGGCCGCCTCCATGTGGCGCTCGTAATTCACTGTAGAAGAGGAAGTTTCGTGGTGCATCACCAGGCGGATGCCCTTCTCGTGGGCATACTTGTTGAGCGCTGGCAGGTCGAAGTCGGGGTAGGGCGTCACAAAGTCGAACACATAGTCTTTCTGGCAGCCGAACCAGTCTTCCCATCCTTCGTTCCATCCCTCTATTAGCAGGGCGTCGAATCCGTTTGCTGCCGCAAAATCTATGTAGCGGCGCACGTTGGCATTGTTGGCTCCGTGCTGTCCGTGGGGCTTGAGAGTACTGTAATCGGTTACTCCAAGCTGTACCGACGGCAGGTCCCAGGTGTAGCACCACTGAGTCCTGCCGGTAATCATCTCCCACCATACACCCATGTACTTCACCGGGTGAATCCAGCTCACATCCTCAATGGCGCAGGGCTCATTAAGGTTGAGGATGAGCCTGGAGGCGAGTACCTTACGCGCGTCGTCGCAGACCTGTACCGTTCGCCAGGGGCTTACGCAAGGAGCCTGCAGGCGGCCCTTTACCCCCTCTGCATCAGGGGTAAGCCAGGTGCGGAATACCAGTCGCTTGTCGTCCAGGTCCAGATTGGCGGTGGGATAATTAATAACTGCCGCCTCGTGCAGGTTGATGTAGAGGCCGTCGTCGGTTTTCATCTGCAGCGCGGTCTGCACTCCGGTGGGCGAGAATCCTGTGGTAGATGCGTTCTGCAGGCGCATGCTCTCCGAGGTTGCACGGATTTCGCTCAGGCGGGTGCGGCTGTAATTGAACTCCTGAGTATCGTAGTCGCCGCTGATCCACCATGCCGTATGGTCACCGGCCATAGCAAACTCTGTAAGTTCCTCTTTTATATTGAAATAGCGCAACTTATTCTTCTGCGGGAACTCATATCGGAATCCAAGTCCATCGTCGAACACTCGGAAGCGTACACACATCACTGCCCCCTTCCCGGACGAGTTGCCAGGGTCTCCGGTGTATTCCGGGTCGGTCACGCTCACTCCGCTCTGAGGCTTTATTGAGCTCTCCGGCATCTGCTCGAACGTGACGGTCATCTCGTTGTAGTGATTGCGGATGTCGCGTTCTTCGCCCCAAACCGGATGCCATACTTCGTCCTTGCTGCCGTAGGCTACGTCGGTGATAGTGAATCCGTTACAGAGTTTCGTTCCGTCTGTGAGCTCGAATCCCAAGCGGGACTGCGCTACTACGGTTTTTCCGTCCCGGCATAGCTGGTACACCGGAGCTCCGCCTTCTGCAAGCCCCACGCTCACGGTGAGCAGCCCGTCCGGGCTCGATATGCTGTTGTTGAACTCCGCCGCCTGCGGTTTGCAGCATCCCGCCGCCAGCGCCGCCGCCAGCGCTAGAGAGGCCGTAATCTCTATAATCTTCATAATCTGAGAGTTATGGATCTTCATGGTGCATTTTTTACACCATGGAGATCAGTAAATTGTTAATAATCAATGGTATGCAAAAAACGCATCTTTACTGCTGAAAGACGACGGAGGAGGAGGCACCGAGGGTGACTGTACTGCCGGATACGGAGACCTCGCCCAACGAGGCCAGCTGCTTGCTGAGCTTGTCGCCGCCCAGCTCCAGAGTGACGGCTGAGGAGCCTACGTTATGCAGCACCAGCGCCCGATCGCCGTCGGTGGCGGTCATGTACCATGCGGCGATGCTCTTAAGTCCGGTGTTGCTGTCGTTGTAAATGGCGTGCGCCGACATCTTGCCACTCGAGAGGGCCTTGCTGCGATTGCGCGCCTGCGTCCAGTGGAAGTAAGTGTTCAGCAGCGAGTTGGCGTCTTTCTTCTGGTTCTCCACGGAGATTTCGTCGGTGAGGAGGGTCAGGTCAATGTGGCCGCCGAGGTCTTTCTGGGCAGAAGTTGCGGCTCGGTCCCATACGATGGGAGTGCGCACCAGCTCGTCGCGCCCGCCGTCATCGCTGTCCTTACCCCAGTAGCCCAGCTCCTCTCCCTGATAGATGTAGGGCTCGCCCTCAGCAGTCATAAGGAACGCAGCGGCCTGCTTGAGTTTAGCGAGGTCGCGGCCAAGTACCGTTGCGGCGCGTGTTTCGTCGTGATTGGTGAGCTTGGTGGCTGCGATTGCATTGCTTCGCTGAGCGGCATACAGGCGCCTGTAGCCCATAAGGTCTTTGGCAAAGTAGCATCCGGTGCGCTGATTGAGTACCCACTTAAGCCTCTCCCAGAAGTCGAATTCGAAGCAAGCCGGAAGTCCCTTGTAGTACGGGGCCACCTGCCCGGCGCCCATCCACACCTCTGCCACCATGTAGAAGTCCTCGGAGTGAGTCTTGCGGTAGCTGGCGTTGCACCTGTCGTACCATTTGCCAAGGAAGCTGGGGTTCTGTGTGCCGGTCTCGTTGGAATAGATGTGCTTAACCGCATCGAGCCGCAGGCCGTCCACTCCCATGCCTATCCACTTGTCTACAGTCTCGGCGAGGGCGACGAAGGGCCCCGACTGCTCGGCGGTGGCCACGCTGCCGTAGTTAAGGTCCGGCATCCAGCTGCCGAAGGCCCCCTGGTACTTCATGCGGGTGGCTTGACCAAAGAGGATGTCTTGAGCATCGGTGTTGCTGAGTGCGAGGGGAGTGCCGAAGCTGAGCACGTTCTTGCCTGCCGGGGCGCCCCACTTGGTGCCGTTGTCCCAAGTGCTGTCTGAGGTGCGGATGAGTACGCCCCAGTCGGAATCTACGTCAAGGGTAATCTCGTACACCTCGCCGGCGCTGCGATACATGCGCTCCGCCTTGCCGCTGTAGCCCTGCCAGACAAACATCTGCACGGAGCTGTCGGTGTTAGACGATTGGGCCGGCGCGCTGCTCTCTGTTACCGTGAGAGTCTTGGTGCTGCCGGAGAAATCTACTTTGAAGTGCAGGCGCCCCTTGTATCCTACGTCGCCCACGGTAATGTCGTGCCACTCGTTGGGATAATAGCCGTTGAGGGTCGGGAACTTGCCGGCTGCATAGTCTGCAGCGGGGTTTGCCGAGATGTTGTACCAATTGAAATAGCTAGAGCTCTCAGACTTCTTGGCGGCTGCGAACCAGGGGTGCCCCTTGCCGGTGTGATTGAGCACGTAGTCCATGTAGATTTTGATGCCCTTTGCGTGAGCTGCGTCCAGGAGTGCCTTGAAGTCGGCCTCCGTGCCGTACTTGGGGTTGAGGGCGCTGTAGTCGGTAACGTCGTAGCCGTGGTACGAGTCGGCCGGATGTGCGGGGGAGAGCCAGATGGCAGATACGCCCAGGGCGTCCAGGTAGTCCAGCTTGCTGCGGATTCCGTTGAAGTCGCCAATGCCGTCGCCGTCGCTGTCGGCAAAGCTGTAAATCAGCAGCTGGTAGCTTATGTGGCCCTGCTTCTCGCCGCTGGCGTAAGAGGGGAGAGTATCTGTGTTCAGAGGGTCTTTGCAGGCGGTCAGCAGCGCCGCCGCCATGGCCACCAGAACTATAAATCGCTTCATAATATGCTAGTTATCGTAACATACAATAATAGCAATTCCGGCGCTTAAATACAAAAAAAGATTGCACTCCACCCAGGGGTGCAATCTTTTTATTGAGAGAATCAGATTAGAGAATCTCGAAGATAGGGCTGGTGACAGTGCCGTCTTCTGCAGCAGCACCGGCGATGCGGGAAGTACCTCCATTGGGCTTAGCAAGAACGCCAGCGCCACTTGCCTGATGCATTGAAGCTACGCGCATACGGAACTGTGCTGCATCTACGTCGGCCGCGAGTGTGAAAGTAACATCAACGGTAACATTTGTCTTTCCGTCATCGGTCATCACAAGATTGTGCTGAACTTCCTCCTCAGTCTTGATCTCACCGGCAGGCTGCCAGGCATTACCATCGTTGTACTCGATAACCCAGTACTTGGGACCGGTCTTGGAAACGCGGGTGATATACTTGATGTGAGCCTGGGAGCCGGCTGCAATCTTGCTGCCGTTGCTGAGGGTGAACAGCCAGTAGTCACCGGTCCAAGGACCAGTAACATAAGGGTGGCCGGTTGCACCGGTGATACGGGAAGCTTTGTCGTCAACGTCGAGTTCGGTCTTGTCCACCTGTACATAGGTAATTTTGCCGCCCGCTGTAACGTTGGAGTTAACAAACATGCCACCGTCACCGGCTGTCTTATCCTTTACGCCTGCGGTACCACCAAAGTTGTCCTTGTAAGCTTCCATAGCAGTCTCGGAGAACTCCCACTGAGCCTTAAGACCGCCATCCTCAAGAGCGGCGGTGCCGTTGTTGAAGTCGAGTACGAGGACCTTGCCGGCTACGCCCTGAACGCGCTCCTGGTCGTTGCCAGCTCCGCGATAAGCGATCTTGCCGTCGAAGAAGATGAACTCGGTCTTCCACCAGTCGATCCATCCGTTACCGGTGGTAACGCCGTCGATAGGAGCGGCAGGATGTACCTTGGAAGCGATGCGGAGTTCTGCGCTGGAGGCGAGGGTGCCCTTAAGCACCTGTCCGTCGGCAGCGAGTTTGAGAACGTCTGCGCCGTTGAAGTCCCAGACATCCTGGTTCTCAGTCTTGGCTGTACCGCAAAGACCGATAACGTAAACCTCGGCGGGCTTGATTTCTACGGTGTTCTCGTTACCGTTTACGAGTACGGTGTAGAATCCGCTTTCGGGAACCTTGCAGTTGTTGCCATTGTCGCCGAAGTCGCCGTTCCACTCTTTCTTAGCGCAGAACTTGAACTCCTGGGAGCCGTCGAACCAGCGTGTGCACCAGAAGTAACCGGGAGCGCCCCAGACGGGCACGAGCTCCACGATACCGTCGGCACTCCAGTCCCAGTTGGCGCCGCCCCACTGGCCACCGTTCATGTACATGGTCTCGGGAGCGGTAGATTCCTGTGTGCAGACAGCGGTGTAGGAGAAGCTCTTGTCGAAGGAGCCCTGAGCGAGCTTGAAGGTAAGAGCGATGTCGTACAGACCGCCCTTGTCAACCTTGATGTTGTCGCCGTTGAGAGTCATACCTGCAGCGAGGGAGACCTCGGCCTTTACCTTACCGGCGTCGTCGAGTGTAACTTTCCAGTAGTTACCGGTGGCGAACTTGAACTCACCGCCCTTGCCGAGCTCCTGGTCCTTGAAGTTGAAGGTAACGCCGTCGTTGGAGAACTCGGTAACCTTAGGGTCAGCGGAGGTGAAACCCCAGCCGTTCATGCCGCCGCGCACACCAAAGTCGCTTGCGTCGAGAAGGAGGATCTGTGCGCCGCCTGCAGCGTCAAGGTCGCCGGTCTTGTTGATGTCGAGCACGATGTGATAGAGGCCGGTCTTGGCAACCTTCATAGCGGGAGCGTCGTCACCGATGACGAGCTTGCCCTTCATAACGCTCGGGGGGTTGTCTGCGTAAGCTTCCTCCTCGGGAGTGTTGAACTGAGCGAGGGTAGCGCTGTAACGGCTCTTGGTGTTGCCGTCGTTGTAGAGGAGGTAGAACTCCTTGTCGGCCTCGAGGACGATGTACTTCTCGTACATACCGTCGCGTACGGCCTTATCAACCTCGTTGAAACCAACTGCCATGACGCAGTCGGGCTTAATCTCGTCGGAACCAGTAGCGGGGCCGGCCACATAGAAGCCGTTCACGGTCACTTTGTCCCAGTCGATTTTCTCTTTGGGCTCGCAGGAAGCAAGGCCGAGGGCCATTGCTGCTATGCCAAGATAGAAAAAGATTTTTTTCATAAAAATTGTGTTATAAAATATTTGTGGAATGACAAATTAGTTGCCGAATACAACGTTATCAACTACGATGGTACCACCTGCGGTAGTGCCCTTGTCGCCGATAAGGTAGTCCTTGTAATTGTCAGCAGTGAGCTTGGTACCATTGACGGTGCCGGCGACCTTGAAAGGAGCCTCGGCAGTTCCGTAGGTGATGCTCTTATCTGTAGCAAGTGTTTTGGCGGTACCAAGAATAATGCCGGCAAGCACGCTTGCTGGAGCGCTGATTTCGCAATTAACGGAGCAATTGGAATATTCTTGGTTGGTGTTGCCGCCCTGGCCGAAGAGTCCGCCGAATGCGAATACCACGTCGCAAGTGGCGGTCATCTTTCCGGTGTTGGAGCAGCCGCTCACGGGATGGTATGTTTGGGTGGGATAACCTACGAGGCCGCCCACTGCTCCTGCAGTGCTGATGCCTTCTACCAGGATCTCTCCGTCGTTGGTGCAGTTCTCGAGGGTAGCAGCGCCACCGCAGATGCCTCCGAGGCGGCAGCCGCCGGCACCCTTCTTGGTAAGCTTGCCGTGGTTATGGCAGTTAACGATCTTCTGGATGGTTTCCTTGCCCGCAGTATAATTGCTTCCGGTTGCTTCTACGGTAGGCTGTCCGCCGATACCGGCCAGATAGTTATTCACGGAGTTCTCAGCCACGAGGGTAATGTCGCCGTAATTGACGCATTCTTCTACGTAGGCTCCGTCAACGGTTTTCTCGTCGCCGTTACGGCCGCCGATAATACCACCGGTCCAGACCTGCTTTGCAGCAGATTTTGCAGGGTCGGTGAAGTCGGCGGTAACTGCGCCCTTGTTGGTACACTTGAGTACCTTGGCGTTCTGGGGAGTGCCGATTACGCCGCCCACATAATGGCGTGCACTAACTTTATCAACTGCGGTGCAGCCCACGGAGACAGTTCCCTCGTTATGGCAGTCGGAAGCGGTAGCGGAAACTATTACGCCCACTACGCCACCCACTACAGAGAAGGGTTTGCGGTTGAATCCGTCGATTGCAACGTTGGCGGTACCTCCGTGAGCAAGAGTGATGGTACCAAAATTCTTGTTACCGGAGAACTCTCCCTCGCTCTGGAATGCTACGAGGCCGGCAACTACGGGGCTGCCTACTATACCGGTGCTCTTGAGAGACACATTAGCCTTGTTGGTGACGTTGATAACTTTACCTGTAGATACGAGTGCAAGAGTTGCCAGAGGATGTCCGGCTTCTGCATCGTCTTCAGTTAACGACAGGGTAACGTCGCCTTCGAGGGTAAGGTCTTTGACGGTGCCGCTGAGCTTCTTGAAAAGAGGAGCTGAGATGCCCTTGATAGCGTGGCCGGCTCCGTCGAGAGTAGCGGTAAGTTCTTCTACTGCAGGAACTTCTTTGCCGGTGAGGTCAACGTCGCCGCTGAGGGTGAGGTCGGCAGCGGGGTTGGCCAGCCATGCGAGGAACGTTGAGGTAGCGTCTCCTGCGGGAGCGCCATCCTCAAGAGCGGCGGTGCCGTTGTTGAAGTCGAGTACGAGGACCTTGCCGGCTACGCCCTGAACGCGCTCCTGGTCGTTGCCAGCTCCGCGATAAGCGATCTTGCCGTCGAAGAAGATGAACTCGGTCTTCCACCAGTCGATCCATCCGTTACCGGTGGTAACGCCGTCGATAGGAGCGGCAGGATGTACCTTGGAAGCGATGCGGAGTTCTGCGCTGGAGGCGAGGGTGCCCTTAAGCACCTGTCCGTCGGCAGCGAGTTTGAGAACGTCTGCGCCGTTGAAGTCCCAGACATCCTGGTTCTCAGTCTTGGCTGTACCGCAAAGACCGATAACGTAAACCTCGGCGGGCTTGATTTCTACGGTGTTCTCGTTACCGTTTACGAGTACGGTGTAGAATCCGCTTTCGGGAACCTTGCAGTTGTTGCCATTGTCGCCGAAGTCGCCGTTCCACTCTTTCTTAGCGCAGAACTTGAACTCCTGGGAGCCGTCGAACCAGCGTGTGCACCAGAAGTAACCGGGAGCGCCCCAGACGGGCACGAGCTCCACGATACCGTCGGCACTCCAGTCCCAGTTGGCGCCGCCCCACTGGCCACCGTTCATGTACATGGTCTCGGGAGCGGTAGATTCCTGTGTGCAGACAGCGGTGTAGGAGAAGCTCTTGTCGAAGGAGCCCTGAGCGAGCTTGAAGGTAAGAGCGATGTCGTACAGACCGCCCTTGTCAACCTTGATGTTGTCGCCGTTGAGAGTCATACCTGCAGCGAGGGAGACCTCGGCCTTTACCTTACCGGCGTCGTCGAGTGTAACTTTCCAGTAGTTACCGGTGGCGAACTTGAACTCACCGCCCTTGCCGAGCTCCTGGTCCTTGAAGTTGAAGGTAACGCCGTCGTTGGAGAACTCGGTAACCTTAGGGTCAGCGGAGGTGAAACCCCAGCCGTTCATGCCGCCGCGCACACCAAAGTCGCTTGCGTCGAGAAGGAGGATCTGTGCGCCGCCTGCAGCGTCAAGGTCGCCGGTCTTGTTGATGTCGAGCACGATGTGATAGAGGCCGGTCTTGGCAACCTTCATAGCGGGAGCGTCGTCACCGATGACGAGCTTGCCCTTCATAACGCTCGGGGGGTTGTCTGCGTAAGCTTCCTCCTCGGGAGTGTTGAACTGAGCGAGGGTAGCGCTGTAACGGCTCTTGGTGTTGCCGTCGTTGTAGAGGAGGTAGAACTCCTTGTCGGCCTCGAGGACGATGTACTTCTCGTACATACCGTCGCGTACGGCCTTATCAACCTCGTTGAAACCAACTGCCATGACGCAGTCGGGCTTAATCTCGTCGGAACCAGTAGCGGGGCCGGCCACATAGAAGCCGTTCACGGTCACTTTGTCCCAGTCGATTTTCTCTTTGGGCTCGCAGGAAGCAAGGCCGAGGGCCATTGCTGCTATGCCAAGATAGAAAAAGATTTTTTTCATAAAAATTGTGTTATAAAATATTTGTGGAACTAGAATTAAAAGTTTGTAGAATATCCAGGATTCTGTGTCCACACAGGCTTGCCTTCCTCGTCGCGCACAGACTTCTCAAGAATTTTGTAAGGAATAGGGAACCACTTGCGGTATTCGTCGGTTGCGGTAATGAACTGCACGTATTCGGAGTTGTTGAACTTGCCGAAGCGGATGAGGTCACGCCTGCGCATGTTCTCCCAGGAGAACTCGCGGCCGCGCTCGTCCAGAATGCCGTCCAGAGTGCGGACCTGAGGGTAAGCTGCTGAGTAGGCTGCTGCGGGATCGGCCTCATAAGCAAATGCCCTGCGCCTGAGAGTCTGGAAGTCGGGGCTGTCCCAGCTGGAGGTACCGGAGCCGCCGCGAAGCAAGGCCTCCTCTTTCATCCACAGCACGTCTGCGTAGCGGAAGAGCACGAAGTCGTTCTCGCTGTATTTGTACTTGCCGGCCTTGTCTATCTCGTATTTGATAAGGCGGGCGCCGCCAAGGTCGGTTGCCTCTACGAGTGAGGGGCTACCATTGGCATCCAGAACGTCCTTAACGATAATTGCGTTGGATGCTGCCTCATCTTTGTCTTTGCAGAGCTTGCCGTTGGCATCATAGATAGGTCCGAGGAACCAACCCCACTGCTTGGTGTCGTTGGTGCCGAGTCCCTCGTTGCCGGGGCCGCGCACGTCGGTGGCGTTGAAGCGGTCTATGAACGAAGGCCTTGCACAGAAGCCGTTCCAGGGCGTCTCGAGCATGTTGTAGGTCTTCTGGTGGTTGTAGTTCAGCGTGAGCAGGGCGATGCGGAGCTTGTTCAGCATCATGCCGTCGCCACCGGAACGCTCGTCTATATTGGCCTCGCCGTTCTCTACAATCACAAAGATATTCTCCTTGGAAGCGGAGTTGTCTATCTTGAAGTTGGTGAAGTAATCGGGCTCGATAGAGTATGACCTTGCATCGATAATGGCGTCGCAGCAACGCACTGCGTTGGTGTAGAAGTCAGTCGCAGTGTTGATAGGCGTAGTGTGTGCGTTGTCTATCTTGATGTTTGAAGGTGTGCAGTCGAACGACTCTGCATTGAGGTACAGGCGTGCCAGGAGGGCGTAAGCCAGGCCCTGGGTAGCGCGGCCGTAATTGAGCGCACGGCTTGCATCGTCTGTCACTGCGGGAAGGTTGGGAGCGTTCTTCTCCAGGCAGTTCACGAGCTTGGACCACACATCGTAGGGCTCCATCAGGGGATCGCTAGCCCTGTCTACGAACTCTTCCAGGTAGGGGATGCGGCCGAAGCAGTCGAACAGCATATAATAGTAGTAGCTGCGCATGACCTCCAGCTCGCCGGTATACTGGGCGTAAACCTGCTCCGACATAGAAGACTTGTAGTCGTTCAGCGTCTTGAGGAGCTTGTTGCACAGCACTGCGCCTGCAATGGTGGTGTTCCAGATATTGCGGAAGGCGCCGCCCATCTCGTTCCAGTTGTGGGTATTAAGGTTGCGCCAGTAGCCGCCGTCGGCCCAGTCCTTATCGGGCATACGGGTAGGGCAGAGGCCCTCGTCTGCGGTGAGCGTGACCACGCCCCAGTATCCCCAGTGGTCGTGAAGCCACTTGACTTCGGCGTAGCACTGGCCTACGAGCAGGGGCACGTTGGCCTCGTTGGTCATAAGGTCCGCCGTGGTAGGGTTGCCATAGTTGATTTCCTCGAGCATCTTGTCGCAGGAGTTAAGCATCGACATTGCCATGGCGGCGAGTATAATGGTGATAAACTTTTTCATGGTTCTCTCGGTTTTTTAGAACATACTCAGGCTCACGCCGATAAGGAAGGTTGCAACGGGCGGGTAGAAGGAGCAGTAGTCGATACCGCCGTTCCACACCGAGGTGGTGTTGACCTCGGGATCCTGTCCGCTGTAAGAGGTGAGGGTCAGCAGGTTCTGGCCAGTGAGGTAGAAGCGTGCAGACTGCACGAACTTGTTTTCCTTGAGGGGCACGGTGTAACCGATTGTAAGGTTGTCCAGTTTGAGGTAGGTGCCGCTCTCCAGGTAGTAGTCGGAGAACTGTGCCTTCTGGGTAAGTGTGGTCTCGGAGCCTTTGACGTCTCTCATGAAGACGTTCTTGTTGTTGGTGCTCATGGGGCCGTATGCCCAGCGGGTTACATTGAGAATCTTGTTACCCACGACGCCGCGCACAAACAGCGATGCGTCCCAGTTCTTCCAGCGTACGCTGTTGTTCCATCCGTAAGTGAAGATGGGCTGGGCGCTGCCGAGCACCTGGCGGTCACCCTCTACGCAAGTACTCTCGTCGCAGTAGCGGGTTACGCCGTCGCCCTGGTCGGGCATGAGGTAGGTCCAGAGACCGGAGCTGGGATTGACACCTAAGAACTTATAGCCGTAGAAGCTGCCCACGGCCTGGCCTTCTACCAGAATCTGGGTGTCGGTGTTCATGATACCGTTCTCACCCACGCCGCCGGAAGTGGTCTCGGTGTAGTTGAATCCCTTGCTGGGGTCAGACAGAGAGGTAATCTTGTTGCGGTTGAACGAGATGGTGGGAGTGGTGGTCCAGCTGAAGTCGCCGGACTTCACTGCTACGTAGCTGAGGCTGAGCTCGGCACCGTAGCTGTCCATCTTGCCGGCGTTGGCCAGCAGGGTGGTGAACTGATAGGGAGGAGTAGGAACCTCGTAGTCCCAGAGCAGGTCTTTGGTGTGGCGGTAGTACAGGTCCAGGCTACCGTAGAGGCGGTTCTTGAACAGGTCGAAGTCTACACCGAGGTTGTACTCGTACTTCTTCTCCCAGCGAATGTCGGGATTGACGTTCTGGCTCACGGTGTAAGTATATACGTAAGCACCGTTGTACCAGAAGGTTCCGCCGTTTGAGAGAAGCTCCACACTGCGCAGGTCGCTGCCCAGGTCGTTACCGGTGACACCGAAGCCCAGACGCACTTTGAGGTCGTCTACCCAGGTGGCGTTCTTCATGAAGTCCTCGCCGCTCACACGCCAGCCGGCGCTCACAGCAGGGAACCATCCCCACTTGTGGTTGGCGCCAAAGCGCGAAGAACCCTCGCGACGCAGCGATGCGGAGAGGAGGTATTTCTCTTTGTAGTTGTAATTTGCACGTGCGAACTGGGCGATGAGCGTGTGCGAACTGGTGCCGGAAGACAGCTCCATGTATTTCTTGGTGGCGTCTCCGTCTCCCATCTTGTAGTACTTCATCACGTCGGGAGCGGCGAAGCCCTTGTTGGCCATGCTCTCGCCGTCGTTGAAGAAGTTCTGGTATGATACGCCGGCAACAACTGCGATGCTGTGGCCGTCGAAGTTGCGTGCCCAGTCGGCAGTGAGTTCGAACAGCCTGTTGAAGCTGCGGTCGCCACTGCGTCCGGATTTCTCTGAGCCGGAAGCGTCGGTGTTCACTACGCTGTTGTACCAGTAGCTATTGTTGTCGCCCTCTTCCAGAGCAGCAAAGCCGCTGACCTTCAGGCCCTGAACGGGCTTGATGTTTACGGTGGCCTTCACGCTGCCACGGAAGTAGTTGCCGGTGCCGTAAGACTCCTTCTGGTTCATGTTCTCCACCGGGTTCACGAATCCGGTCTCCTCCTGGCGCCAGAAGTAGCCGTTAGGTGTGCTCTCGTCGTAAACGGGGTAGGTGGGGTTGAGCAGCGCTGCGTTCTTGAAGTCTCCGCAGAAATAATCGTTGCGGTAGCGCATGTAGCTCAGGTCGTACTGCAGGTCGAGCCAACCGTCGAGGGCCTTCTGGCCAGCAGCCAGCTTGGCCATGATCTCGTTGCGGTTGGTGCTCTTGGCTATACCCTCTGCGTTCTTGTAGTTGATGGCTGCACGGTAGTTGAACTTGCCGGAGGAGCCTACGATGGCTACGTTGTGGTTGTGGGCAATGGCGGCCGGCCGACAGACCTCACCGAGCCAGTCGGTGTTGTACTCCTCGCCGTTAGGGCCGGCGTAGATGTTGGGCTGAGCAACGCCGCCGGAGAGCTCGCCGAGCTGGCGGAACTGTGCGGGGGTGGCCATGCCGGTGCGGGCGTTGCGCACGGATGCGGAGGCGTATCCGCTATACTCCACGCGGGTGGTAGCTACGTCCGAGAAGGCGTCGCCGCGCTTGGTGGTGATGATAATCACGCCGTTGGTGCCTCGCGTACCGTAGATAGCTGCAGCAGAACCGTCTTTGAGCACGTCCATAGATGCGATTTCATCCGGGGAGATGTTGTCTATGTTGCTCACGGGCACGCCGTCAACAATGAACAGCGGGCTGGTGCCGGTACCCTTGTCCAGGGTGGAGAAACCACGGATCTGGATGTTGTATCCGGTGCTGGTGGGGTCGGAGGTGGTCTTGATGATGTTCAAGCCGGCCACCTTGCCCTGGAGCAGACCCATGGGGTTGGTCTTCACACCGGCGTTGAAGTCCTCGCTCTTGATGGAGGCAACGGAACCGGTGACTTCTTTCTTCTTCTGCGAGCCGTAACCAATCACCACTACGTCGTCGAGGAACTGCGAGTCTTCTGCCAGCATTATGACTGCGGGCAGCTCGGAGGCCTTGAAAGTGCGGCTGGAGTAACCCATGCAACTTACTTCCACTATGGCGCCGGGGCTGGATACAGTGAGGATGTAATCTCCGTCCAGGCCGGTGGAGGTGCCGGTAGAGGTGCCCTGCTCCATAACGGTGGCTCCGATAACCGGGCCGAGGGCATCTTCTACGACTCCCTTGATCTGGTAGCCCTGAGCGTGAGCTGCAAGGCCGAGGCCAAGGAGGAGAAGAATTGATGCGAATACTTTCTTCATATATTGTTGTGTTATTTGGTTGCTTTGACTTTTACGAGCGCAACGCTGCATGCGCCCAGCACGAGGAACACTCCGGCAAGCAGGAGCATGGCGCCCTGGCTGCCTCCCATGAGGCTGATTACCGCTCCGCCGGTAGCCGCCGCCACAATCTGAGGCAGGCAGATGGTGCAGTTGAACAGGCCCAGGTAGCTGCCCATGTAGGGGTTGCCCTCCAGAGCGTTGGTAAGGAAAGTGAAGGGCAGGGCGAGCATTGCGGCCCATGCGAATCCCACCAGGAAGTAGCTCCCAAAGAGCACGTACTGATTGTGGATGAACATCACCGAGGCGAATCCCACTGCGCCGGCCAGCAGGCTCACCACGTATGCAAGCTTGAGGTTCTTGAAGCGGGGAATCACGAGTGCCCAGAGTATCGAGCCTACTGCCTGCACGGCAAAGAGCACTCCCACCCAGTTGCCTGCGGCCTGATATTCGGCGGAGGCTACGTCGGTGGTGCCCCAGCAGTTGCGTGCGATGGCTCCGTTGGTATAGGTCCACATATAAAGGAATGCGGCCCAGCAGAAGAACTGCACCAGGCCCACCGTCCAGAAGGTCTTGGGGGCCTTGACGAGTAGCTTCAGGAGGCCTTCGCTCTTTTGCTCGGCCTTTTGGCTGTCGATTCCGTGGAACTCGGCGTACTCCTTGGGTGGCATCTCCTTCACCTTCATGAAGGTGTAGAGCACGCAAACTATGAGCACGGCGGCTCCGCAGTAGAAACTGTAAATCACACTGTCCGGCACCATACCCTCGGGGGCGGTGTTGGCAATGCCTATCCAGGTAAAGAAGATAGGGAAGAGGTAGCCCACAAGGCTGCCGGCATTGCACAGGAAGCTCTGGATGCTGTACGCCTCTGCTTTCTGCTTCTCGTTTACCATGTCGCCTACCATCATCTTGAACGGCTGCATGGCCACGTTGATGGAGGTATCGAGGAAGATAAGCGAGAACAGGCCGAACCACATGGCAGCGTTGAGGCCCAGGAATACGTATGCCGTAGAAAGATTGAGGCTTCCGGCGTTGGGGAGGAACAGCATCACCAGCACAGCCACGATGGCCCCCACGAGCAGGTACGGCTTGCGCCGGCCCATCTTGCACCAGGTGCGGTCTGACCATTTGCCTATGAGGGGCTGAACTATCATGCCCATGAGGGGCGGAAGAATCCAGAAGAAGCTAAGCTGGTGAGGATCAGCACCGAGCGTGGCGAATATGCGGCTGATATTGGCGCTCTGCAGCGCATACGCAATCTGCACCCCGAAGAATCCGAAGCTCAGATTGAACATCTGCCAGAACGAAAGGTCCTTAGTTTTTGTCATTACGTTTGCGGTTTGCCCGATTATAAGGCAGTCCACAAATGTAATCAAAATTTCTTTATATTATAATAGTATGTGTAAAAAATCCGGGCAGTTGTAAGCCGGATAAAGAGAGGGCTATTTCTCCTTGCGTGGCAGGGAGAAGGTGAGCTCGAACTTGGGCCTGAGAGAGGCGTCTGCGCACTGAGGGCCGTACAGCGTAGCATTATAGTAGCGGTCTTTGTCCAACAAATCCTGCGCTGTCTCAGAAGTACCGGAATTGCCATACAGGCTGGCCATCAAGTAATAGTTGTAATAGTTGGAGTACGGGTCGTAGCCGTAGCTGCCATAACCTCCGTAACCATAACCGCCATATCCGTACCCGCCATAACCTCCGTAGTACATGTTGTTATAGTACTGCTGGTACATTAGCATCTGGTAGTAGTCGGAGAGGCTGGAATCGGTCTCGTTGGTGGTCTTTGTGACCTCGTGAGCCGTGATAATCAGCCAGATATCGTATTGGCCGCCAAGCAGTTTGGCGCGCTTCATCTTGTCGTTGTCAGACTCTCCCTCCACCGGCGTCTCATGAATCTTGAGGAGCTCCTGAAGGTGGTAGGTGATATCGGGTTCGTAGCGGAGCGTACTGCGGTTCACTATGCCCTGGTTCTCGTCGCTTGAGCTCGCGTCCGTGAGCCCGGCAAACACCACCGTAGTGTCGTTCTGGCGTATGCGGCAGGTGGGAGAGAGGATATAGGGGTAGCGCTCCATGTCCAGGTAGTTGTCGGGGAAGCGGAAGGGGAAAACCAGGCTGGCTTTGTTGATGACTGCGCCCGTAGGCTCGCCCCCTTCTGCAAGAATCATAGACTCTGCCAAGTGCTTGAGTTCCAGCGCAGAAACCACGGGCTTGAGGCCACCGCCTCCCTCTACTGCAACCTCCTCTCCGGCAGGGCCCTCGAGCTGGCGTGTCTGGTGCCCGGTAAGATTGAGGCTGAACTCCGGATAGCTGCCGCGACTGGTGTTTGAATCGGAAAAGAGCGAGTCGAGCTTCACGAAGTCCTGAAGGCCGAAGGCGAAGAAGAATGCCGTGTCTTTCTCCGGGGTGCCGTCGTTGTCGTAGTCGCACAACATGTTGAGCATCGCGTAGTTGCCGGTTACGTAGCCAAGACTTTTGTCGTAACCTACCTGCAGCTCGAAGATATTTATGCGGCCGCCCTCTCCCATGGGAGCCTCGGTAGAAATATGTATTCCGGGAATCTTTCGGCTGTACTTGCTGAAGTCCTTGAGGTCGTCCTGGGTGATACTGAGGAAGCGCTTGGCGTACTCCTCCGTAAAGTCGAAGCGAAGCGAGTCGGCGCCGTCCACTACCGGACTGCCTTTTACGATGGATTTGCTGTAATCCACCTTTACGGTGTTGCCGTTGCTGTTGTAGTCGCGCCCCGGGCGCATTGGCTCTGCAAGTGAGTGAACCTTAACAGATTGCAGGATACGTCTCTGGCTCTCGAAGGGCACGGAGACTGTGTCGAAGGCCGCTGCAAAATGGAAGCGCTTGATTTTGGCCGCCGCAATGTTGCCAAAGTCCAGGGTGTCCCGAACGGGCACCAGCGTGAGGGCACAGGATCGGGTGCTGAGCCCGAAGCGGCTGTCGCGTACAGCGCCCACGGTGATACGGGTCTGGGAATAGCCCGACAGCGAGTCGGCAAGTTGTTGAAGCACAGCGCCGTACGGAAGGTCGGCCTTGGTGGGGTGAATAGTATATGTCTGATCTGTCGGAATCAGGCTGCCGCCCAGTTCCGTGTTGATTTCCACACATGACAGGCAGCAAAGCAGTGCCGCCGCTATAGCTGGAAAAGTGAGTCTCATTTTCTCAGATTGTGTCGTAAAAAGCGTTGTACGCATCGATGTAGCTTCCATCCTCAAGAGCCTTGGCGTCGTAAGCGAGCATCGGCAGCTGGCTTGCCTTGCAGTACTTGAGCAGCTTGGCATCAATCCCGGCAGAACCGAGGATAATGCCGTCGGCGTACTGGATGGCGGTTTTGGCAAGATTTATGCCATCCGGCTTCTTCAAGAATTCGAGGTCGTCGGCGCTCAGGCCCCCGCACGCTGCCTTCTGCGCAAAGTCTGCGCGGAACTCCGTGGTGGGAGTGTCGTCGTAGAGCGAGACGACTATTTTACTGTTGGAGAATATAGGGTCGTCTTTATAGGCCTTTTTGAGGTAGGCCGGTACCAGGTGCGACATCCATCCCTGGCAATGAATCACATCTGGGGCCCAGCGAAGCTTCTTGGCTGTCTCCAGCACGCCGCGTGCGTAGAAAATTGCCCTTGCGTCGTTGTCCTCAAAGAACTTGCCGTCGGCGTCGGCATACATCTGCTTGCGGCGGAAGAAGTCTTCGTTGTCGATGAAATAGACCTGGATGCGCGCAGACGAGATAGATGCAACCTTAATTATAAGGGGGTGATCTACGTCGGATATGATGATGTTCATTCCGGACAGGCGTATTACCTCGTGCAGCTGGTTCTTGCGCTCGTTGATAAAGCCGTACCGGGGCATGAAGCAGCGAATCTCCTTCTTTCGCTCCTGAATGCTTTGGGGTAATTGTCTGGCTATGCTTGCGATAGGCGATTCCGGGACGTATGGAAGCATCTCGGAATTCACGAACAATACTCTATTTACACCTGTGTCCATATACTTTACAAAGGTAAGAAATTTTTTTGATATTTTGATAATTCACTATATTTGAGGTCAATTTGGGAGAATATGTCTAAAGAGGAAAACAAAATCATACGGCGCCGTCTGCGTAACGCCTACGCATCCAGCATTATAAGCATCAGCATGGTGCTTTTGCTCATTGGCGTTGCAACGCTGCTGATAGTGAATGCCCGTTCGGTTTCCGATTACTTCAAGGAGAATATGCAGCTCTCTGTCCTGCTCAAGCAGGATGTTACTGAGCAGCAGGCACAGCAGTATCAGACTTCCATCGAGACGCTTCCGTTTATCAAGGGTGCTCACCTGGTAACTCGCGAGGAAGGCACGGCCGAGCTGGAAGAGATGCTCGGGAAAGACTTCCTGGCCGTTTTTGAGACTTCTCCCGTTCCTCTTTCACTAGAGATTTCCCTCAAAGCAGACTATGTGGAGCCGGACAGTGTGGCAATTGTACGTAAAGCTCTTTCGGCATCCCCTCTGGTAGAAGAGATTGAGTATCAGCAGTCGCTAATAGAGACGCTCAACGCTAACCTTGCCAAGATTTCTCTGGTTCTGGGGGTGTTCATCCTGCTCATGCTCTTTATTTCTTTCGTCCTGATTAACAATACAGTACGTCTGAATGTATTCTCCCGCCGCTTTACCGTACATACTATGCAGCTGGTGGGCGCCACCCGTGCGTTCATACGTAAGCCGTTCATGGCCGGTGCCGTGGTGCAGGGCCTGCTCGCCTCGCTGCTTGCGCTGGCAGTTCTGACGGGCGTACTCTTCTTGCTCAGGAGCTCCGTAGCACAGCTCTTTGCGGTCATAGACACCAAGTCCCTGCTGCTTGTGGGCGGTACGGTAGTGGTCTGCGGCGTGCTTATTTGCGTAATAAGTACCTACTTTGTAGTCAACAAGTTAGTGTCCCTCGACAAGGACCATTTATATTATTGATATGGATAACAAGACGGCATTGTCCCGCAAAGGCCTGCGGCTGTTGCTTGCGGGCCTGCTCGTGATGGCTGCGGGTTATATTCTTATGATGGGCGGAGTGAGCCCAGACCCTAACGTATTCAACTACGACATGTTCGACTGGAGGCGCCTCGTAGCCGCCCCCCTAGTCATCCTCGCCGGCATCGTAGTCGAGATCGTCGCGATAATGGGTAAATTTGAATGACTTACAGTAAAGCTCAACACGATAGATTAGCCGGTTTAAGTATTGCAGTATTGTTTTCTGCAATGCTTTTGTCGTGTTCTTGTAATAAAAGTACGGCTGATAGAATTGTGGATTGGAGGATTGAGTATTCTATCAATGGGGAAACACATAAAGCGCTCGAATATCATTCATCTGGTTTATTATCACATGGACCTAAAACAAGTTGTTGTGCTTTATTAGATGATACACAGAGCAAGGCGAAGTTTATCCTTCGATTGACGGATGGACATGGTATCGATACGCAATTCTATCTAGAGAGTATAGTGTCTTCGGAAACCCCTTGCTTTGTCTACAGGAAGCGATATCACAATATTGATGACAGGTTTGAGATTAGAATCCCAATAAGTGAAGGAGGCTATTGTGGTAATATCATACTCAAAGAAAAAAGCTGGTTTGAGTTTATCAAATCCGAAGATCCGGATGTATCTTTAAGAATCCTTTTTCAGATAGCTTTTATACAAGCTATTAATTATGGAGAATTACATCAGGGAGATACCGTTTTGCTTGACAATGGAGTCATAAAGCTTTATTCAGATCAAGTTAGGAACAGAAAAGAATACAAAACATACCCTTTTAAATGGGACGATTCGATTTTTTCCGAACAATGATTAATCCTTATAAGATTGTTACAATTGCGATAATACTATTCCTTCCTCCCCCTTTTGATAGTTTTTCGCAATCTAGTGTTACCGATTTTTCCGAAGTTTTTAGCAATATAGACTCCACTCGAGTGACGACAGGGTATCTACTAGATAAAGCTGTTGAATATGCGTCATTAGTAGATTATGACGGCGTTATTCGTAACGATAACTATTCAGATATTGTTGCTTTGAGAAACACCATTGCTACAATCAATAGTGCGCGTATCAATTCCGTTGGTCAGTATTATGATGTAAGCAATCTTATCAATTCCCTTGCGGACACTAGTGCTGTACAAATTGGGATAGCCACTTTTAAGTATAACTATATTGTTAGCAATGCTTTAAGTTCTAACTTAATATCTTATCAAGACGAAAAAGTTTACGATGTTTACATGAATGGCATTTGGCAGAATCCTTATGCTGAAAAGAGAGTCTTTGTCTTCGCAACAAGTTTGCCAGGTTTTAACGGTACTACGGTCAGGTTTAAATTCTCATCATCTCACCTATGGGGGAATATCAATCCTATTGTTACTGAGTTTGATGCTGGTGACGGGAACGGATATGTCATTATTAATGGTTCTTATGATTCGTTAATCTCCTATTCATCGGTTGGAGAGAAAACCCTTAGAATGAGAATCACGTTGAGTGATAATACCACTCTGGAAGGGCACTGCAAATTTGAAATCTTCAACCAACCAACAGCCCCTTCATCAGTGATAACACATCCAACATATTCTGAGATAAAGTTCTTAACAACAGACTTGTCGGTTTCTGCCAGGGTTTCTTATATGTCAGCCCATTCCGGAGCAATAACAAAGCCACTTATTTATGTAGAGGGTTTTGATAACGGCCTATATGGATTATTATACAAAATGGGGACGTTACTTGATAACTCAGATACTACAAAAATAAAGCAATCTATATGCGAGATGTTACAAAGCGGTGAATTCGATCCAATAACAAATCGACTATCATTTCATAGTAACGGAGTGTTTGATTATAGTTGGTTTTATGATTCTGCTTTAAAGTACAATCAAAGCATTAAAGATAATTTTGATATTATTTATGTTGACTGGCTAAATCCATATGCTGATATTCAAAAAAACGCGTCTCTTTTAATTGAGATAATAAACTGGATCAATTGTAATATAAAAGAAGAAGGTGCTGATAGAAATATTATCATTGGGCACAGCATGGGTGGGCTCATTACTCGTTATGCATTGCGTTTAATGGAGTTATCTGAGAATGAACACCAGACAGATGTTTTTGTCTCTTATGATGCGCCTCATCTAGGCGTTAACTTTCCGATTGGACTACAGTATGCACTTCGAGAATTGTATCATATTTTATATGATGCCCCTCATTCTCCAGGATTACTTACCTATCATCTTGCCGATCCTTTTGTGTCGTACCTCTACAATATTTACAACAGTCAATCTGTTAGGCAGATGCTGTATTGGTATGTTAGCGAGGACGGAACTCCTACATCTTCATACTACAATAGCTGGCAGTCGGTTTTTAATTCAATTGGCTTTCCGCGTGGTGACGTGGGTAATCCCATAGAGAATTTATCAATATCGAATGGCGGAATGCATGGCTCGATTAATCAAAAGATTCTTGATTTCAGTGTAGTATTCAATGCTTCTACGCCACCTGAGGAGGGATGGCTAAAGCTCTTATTAATGATGTTAACTAGGACGGATAATCTTAATATATCTTTTGGGGTTTATCGATATTCATGGCCCGAAAGTGTAGTATTCTCCGCAACAGCTTATTATGTAAAGCATTGGCTATGGAATAATGAACTAAAATACAAACTGCTGCTAAGTAATAATGATGTGTCCTTAACGAAAGTTGCACCTAGTAATTATCCCGCTCTTGATAATATTTATAGTTCATACTTACTTGAAGATGACGTTAGTATTGATGCCGGACCTATTCAGTTTAACTATTTTGCGCCCATATTATTTGTCCCTCAAGCGAGTTCTTTGGCGATATCCCCTCTTAATCAATCGGATTATTGCTGTGATTATTATAATAATCCACCTACGCCAAAAGTTCAGACTCCTTTTGATTCTTTTTTTTTAAATCATTCAGCAAACTCACATGAGACGGTTTTCCCTAGTTATTGGGATTGGATTATAGATCAAAAGAATTTAAGTTTAGTTGGACCAGAGAACTTTGTATTGACTGGTGATACTTATAGTGTTCAGGGGGTTCCAAGTAATTACACTACTGCGGATTGGTCTGGCTCTAGTCCGTCAATAACGGTTACTAATGGCATTGTTTCTGTTAATACTTCTGGAACAATGTCGACTGTAATGTATAAAAACCATTTTGGAGGGGCTTATCTATTCAAACAAAAAAGGGTTCTTGCCGGCTTCCCCGCTATGGAATTAAGTGCAAATCATGTTAACGGCAACCAATACGTAGTTTACGCTAATTGTGCCTCGGTCGATTCCGAATTACGTGCAAAAGTACAAGAACTCAGTTTATCTGGGGAGTTTAAGTTTATTTGGGGATATAAGAATTCCGATAACAGTTATAATTGGTGTGATACAACCACTGTTAATCATAAATCTTTTACTGTAATGCCCGGTGATATTACTCATGTTTGCATGAAATTATACAATGGCCCAGGAAGAGAATCTCCTGTTAATTTGTATACGATACACAGACAGAGTAATGTACGCTATTGTATTGATCCACAAGAGATACTGGTTAATTCCTACAGTTATACCATGAATTATCAGTATGTAACTGGACTATCTTTGTCTAAATATGTTGCAGTTTGGTGTAATCCTGATTATTCAGGTACTGCTATTATCCCTGATTCTGTTGTGGTTGGCGGGATTTACTATCCAGTAGTTACAACCTTATATCAGACTATTAATGGAGATTCTGTTATTATTTATTGCTTTGATATTAATGATAATCCATCTTTGCAGAATATAATCGCTACTTTGCGAGAGGGAAATGCTTTACCCAATATTATTTACGGTGTTTCAATAGGAATCCGTAGCAATGGGACAACAATAGATAATTTCATACTACCAATAGTATCTCGAACTCTTCCGGGTCCATTTGACCCAATTAACTTGTGAAGTAATGAAACCAACAGTTTTAGAATTGTATCTATACACGCTTTTTATAGTAGCATGCTCTCCAATACTGTTAGAAACGGCATTTGTTGAGCCTATTCTTTCAAGTGAAGATAAAAAGCCGTTAACTAAATCATCTTTGAGGGAACAGAATTCATATTCGAATGAAGCTTTATTACGGCACTTTACACAAACAGATCATCACCTAGTCCTTATGCACCATGTCGTTTTCCGCGATAGTCTGTATGTGCAGACTCTCACAGATGACGATATGGCCAACTTGCATATAACTGAATCTGAACAGGCTTTTTCGAATTCTTTCGTGGTAAGTATGAATGAATTATTAAAACGACAAGAATAACTATGGATTGGTTACAAGCGATTTTGCTAGGATTGGTGCAGGGACTGACGGAGTTCCTGCCGGTGAGCAGCAGCGGACATCTGGCTATTGGGCGGGAGTTGCTAGGGGTTGCGGATTCCGGAGACTTGGTGTTTGAGGTAGCCGTTCACGCGGCTACTGTTCTGGCTACTATAGTGGTGTTCCGTAAAGAGATTTGGAGGCTGCTGTGCGGTCTTTTCAAATTTCGCTACAACGACGAGACGGATTATATCGCAAAGATCTGTGTTTCAATGATTCCGGTGCTCATCGTGGGAGTCTTTTTCAAGGATGCCGTGGAGGCGCTTTTCAACTCAATGACGGTAGTGGGTATCGCGCTGGTAGTTACGGCGATACTGCTAACGTTCTCTGACTGGAAGTCTCGCGCTGCGGCTTCTTCTGCCGTTCAAGGCGAACAAGCGGGCGTTCGTAACGGCATCACTTTCTGGCAGGCGCTGGTCGTTGGCGTAGGCCAGGCGTTCGCAGTGATACCGGGCTTGTCCCGTAGCGGCACCACTATCAGCACCGGTCTCATTTGCGGAGTCAATCGCTCGCAAATGGCTCAGTTTTCGTTCCTTATGGTTCTGGTGCCAATACTCGGCGAGGCCTTCCTCGACGTGGTAGGCGGCGACATGGCCGCATCTTCAATAGGCATTCTTCCCCTGCTGCTCGGCTTCGCGGCTGCCTTCGTTTCGGGCCTCTTTGCGTGCAAAGTAATGATTGCTCTCGTGCGCCGTGCACAGCTCAAATGGTTCGGCCTGTACTGCGCTATCGTGGGAGCCGCCGTCCTCATTTTCATGTAATTATGGACGCGCGCACATTAGTCTGGTTCGTCTCCGACGTGCACCTCGGGCTGCGCACCGCCGATCCTGCAGAACGGGAATCTCGTTTCCTTGCCCTCCTGAAGGGCGTCCCGCGCGACTCCAGGGCGGTTTACCTACTCGGCGACATCTGGGATTTCTGGTACGAATACCGCGACGTGGTGCCCCGTGAAGGGGCGCTGGTGGTAGCCGAACTGGTCGCCCTGATGAATGCCGGAGTGCAGGTGTATTTCTTCCCCGGCAACCACGATATGTGGTGCTTCTCTTTCTTCGAGAGCATAGGAATGCGGCGCTGCACCCAGCCTCAGCTGGTAGAGATTGGCGGAAAGACTTTCTGCCTCGGGCACGGCGACGGAGTAGGCGGGGGGAGTTTCAGCTACCGCTTCCTTAACAGACTGTTCTCCAGCCGCTTGGTGCAGTGGTTCTTTAGCCTGCTGCACCCCTGGCTGGCATTCCGCCTTGGGAATGGATGGTCTGGCGGCAAGCGCGAGAAGCACGACCGCTACCACTTCCGTGGTGAGCAGGAACCGTTGTATAAATTCGCTCTGCAGCAGGCCTCGCAAGTGCACGTAGATTACTTCATCTTCGGCCACTTTCATGACGCCGTAGATATGGCTCTGCCCGGCGGCTCGCGCCTCATAGTTCTCAAAGATTGGATTAGCGGCGGCACCCCGCACGCGGTGTTCGATTCGGCTAGCGGCGAGTTGACGGTAACTACTGCTTAGGGCTTGCTGTTCAGCAGATTAGCGCTTCTTTTTCTGAGGTGCTTTCTTGACTTTAGACGTGAGGCGCTCCTGCTTTATAACGGTCTTTCGTGGGGCTTCCCAGAAGATGGAATAGTAGAACTGGTCCCACTGGCCGCTGTCCCAAATCTGCACCAGCTCTTCTATCTTCTTGTCGCGTCCTTCCGGATCGTAACGTAGTTTGAGGTCGTGCGAGAAGAGCTTAGCAATTACCTGCCAGAAGTTTGCGGCCAGCCCGCCTTCGTACTCCTTGATAATCTCGAAGGGGCTCATTCCGCACTCGCGGTCTATAAGGCGCATCAGCACCATTCCCTGGCTGATAGACATAGACTTAATATCCTTGGAGAAGATGCCGAGCAGCTCACGCTCAACGTTTTTGATATACTGCGTCCGCTGCGAGCGCTTGGCTACGTCTGCTGCAATGGTGCTGTCTACCTGAGCAATTAATTTGCGGCCTACAAGGGCGTAGGGATATACTTTGTTGAAGTTGTAAACGAGACGGTATTCTGTTCTCCAGTCGCCGTTGTGTTTGAATCCTCGTCCCCGGGGGAACACCCAGATAGGGTCGAGGTTGTCAAAGTATGTGGTATCGCCGTCGTGCGCCTCAAAATACATAGGGAAGCCCTTGGGGGCGCGGTTCCCCGCGCTCTGAGCCCCTGCATTTACTCCGGCCAGCAACACCGCCACTATGAGCAACAACTTTTTCACGCTGCAAAGATAATCAAATTCTGCGCCATGCCGCCGCTTGCCTGCCGGAAGTTTCCTGTTCAGCGCCATGCCGCTCGCTTGCCTGCCGGAAGTTTCCTTTTCAGCGCCATGCCGCTCGAAAGTTTTCTCCCATCCGAGTTGCAGGGTGTTAAGTTGAGTAGATTCCTGCCACGAAATCCATGAGAGATGGTTCTGATGTATTTAGTGGCAGATGTTCCGGGATAGCAACTTCTTCTGCAGGGGCCATGCGGGAAAGGACTGGCAGACCATCCACAGTCCTTTCCCAGCCGCTTTTCGGCTCGGAAACGCCAAAAACTGCCTCTGAAAGGACTGCCAGCTCCTTCTCAGTCCTTTCCCAACCGCAATCATGGGGCAGGTCTCCTTTTCCTTTGACGACCTGCCCCGCATTTCGCATTTTACGCATTCTAGCGCTGTAGGTCCCCTCGCCTAAAAGAGACCTGCCCCATTAAGGAATACTTTACTGATGCTACATCTGTCATGGGGATCTCTCAACTCGCTGCTCTCCCTCGAGATGACATCCTCTTACAGTTTCACTTACAAGTTACCGAGGTAGAGCAATCAGTTTACGGCTTTTCTGCACCAGCCGTCCCAAGTTGTTGTGGGGGTAGGAACGAAATCCGGCGTTTCTGCACCAGCCGTCCCAAGTTGTTGTGGGGGTAGGAACGAAATCCGGCTTTTCTGCACCAGCCGTCCCGAGTTGTTGCGGGGGTAGGAACGGAATCCGGCTTTTCTGCACCA
>CAMKAJ010000029.1 GCA_946410455.1 uncultured Bacteroidales bacterium | reverse complement strand
GGCGGGAGCAAAAAGGCCTGTTTCCGTTCTTACCCCCGCAACAACTTGGGACGGCTGGTGCAGAAAAGCCGGATACCGTTCCTACCCTCTCAGCAACATGGGACGGCGGGTGCAGAAAAGCCGGATTTCGTTCCTACCCCCGCAACAACTTGGGACGGCTGGTGCAGAAACGCCGGATTTCGTTCCTACCCTCTCAGCAACATGGGAAGCGGTAACAGCCGCTGTATTGAAGCAGCCCAAAGACTTATAGAGAATGGAATATAGAATAACCAAGGAAGAACTTGGCAATGATTTGTTGTTCAGCACACTCATTGCCCTTGAAAAGTGCATGGCTATGCACGGGCTCCCTTTATATGTTGTGGGTGCCAGGGCAAGGGATGTTGCCTTGAAATTGATGAAAGCGGATGAGCCTAAACGACGGACTGGTTGAAGCTGTAGCGGCAGTTATTTGCATGCGTTCTAAATCAGCCCTGCGCCAGCGGCGGTGTCAGGACCTTTCATTGATAATAGTTAAGCACAAATATAGTAATTTCTTGTACCAATTGACATTGCATTTGCATCTATAGAGGAGAGAAACAATCTATCGCTATGAAACCGAAGAAGAAATGAACGATTCTTTGAGAGAATTTGCGTATCTTGTCAGCAATTGAAGTGTTTTTACTTGTATAACAAATAATCTTTTTTTTATGAGAAAAAGCTCAAAAATCTGGCTGGCGATAGCAGGAGTTCTGCTCGTAGCCCTCGGCGTTGTATGCATTTGCAGACCTGCAGCAACTCTCTTTACTACCGCATGGCTTATAGGTCTTTTCACCTTGGTTGCAGGTATTTCTAAACTGATGTTTACCTTCCGGACGCAAGCCTTCCTGCCCAATAGCGGCACACGTGCACTGTCGGCTATCCTGGAAATATTCGTAGGTATTATATTCCTGGGTAATAACATCTTCGTAGCCTTCTCGCTTCCTGTAATCTTCGCAATGTGGGTGCTGATTGAAAGCGTTATCATTGCCGTGAACAGCATTGACTACAAGCGTGTTGGTTTCCCCGGATGGTTCGTGATTCTGCTTCTTGGTATCTGTGGTATAGCGCTTGGCGTCCTTGGACTCAAGAATCCTGATATTACTGCTGCTACGCTCTCCACTCTGATAGGCCTTGGTGTCATTGCCATGGGCGCTGCCTACCTCTTCGCCTTGTTCGGCATCAACAAGTTTGAGAAAAGGGTGGACGGATTTCGCCGGAACATCGGAATTGATGAGCAGTGACATATTGAGCGACGAGATTTTTCGAGGAAGCCCGGTATAAGATAGTCTTAGACCGATTTCTTTGTGTCAAAGCTTAACCTACTCCTCTCCCACAATCATCAACCCCAGGTCATCAATCAGCGCCCTGACCTCGTCAGCTTTGCTGAAATTAGCAGCGATAAAAAGTTCCATAAAGCCTGTACTTTTGAATTACAATGCAAAGGTACAGGCTTAAAGTGTCAGGTTTTGACACTATCTAAACTTTTTCTGAATTTTTTCTCCTTTTTCTACAAGCCATTCCTTCAGCAACGCTCCCTCTTCTACGGCTATCTCTTCTGATAAGCCTATTACGAAGCGCCCGACGCCATGGAGGGAATTCACATCTCCCTCCCAGTACCACGTGCGTTTTATCTGATATACCTCGTCTTCGGTAACGGGGAATTCCTCGGTGAGCAGGTCCTTGGCGCGGAGCGTCAGCCGGAGCTTTACGTGCTCGATTGGATGCCCGTCGCCGCTCATACGGAAAGCATCGATGGGCTTCTGCTCATGCTTGCCCTCCATCTGCCAATCGCCGAGCCTGGTTACCTCGCCTATGCGAGAAATCTTGAAAGTCTTGTTTATTCCGGAGGCTGTGTCGTAAGCCCAGATGTCTACGTAATCCTTGGTGAAAGCATATGGCTCCACCACGTAGTCCTTGGTCTGGTTGGAGACTGCCGACTCATAGCCTTTAAGCGCCACCTGCTTCTTGTCTTGTATGGCCTTTGCAAGCGTCTCCAGAACGTCGGACCGGCTCTTCATCTGGATGTAATCGGCAATCGACGTAGAATCGTACACGGCGGCCAACTTCTGCTTGAGCCCTGCCTTCATAGCGTTGGTGCTACTCAGATTCTCGATGAGCCGGCTCACTATGATTGCCTCCTCCTCAGAGAAGTACACCAGCTGCGACAGGTCTGCCAACTCCTTGTCGTAGGTGGTCATCTTGTAGTAGCCGTCGCCCAGGCGCTGGACTACGAAGCCGGCGCTTTTGAAAGTGTCGATATAGCGAAAGATGGAACGGCGGGAGAGGTCCAGCTTCTCGGCCATCTCGTCCAGTGTGTAATTGATGCTGCCGGAAAGAAGCTGCATCAGGCGCAGCATTCTCTCGATTTTGGGTTGGTCCATAGTGACAGTGTTAGCTTGCTGTACAAAGGTAGCAATAAATAGTATAGCTAGAACTCGTACCTCTCGCCTTCCTCTTTCATCTCTCTACGTTATACTTTAAGCTAGTAGTATCTCCAACCTGCAGCCAAGTACTTTGCTAAGGCTTTGGACGCTATCTGCCGATGCGCTCCTCAGGCTTCGTTGGTTTTGCTCGTACCCTCGGATCGAACGCAACGTGTTCCCGGACAACATGGCCAACTGCTTCTGGGTCATACCCGCATTCTGGCGAGCCCTCTTCAGTGGATTGTGCCGTTGCTTACCTGCATGAATGCAATTCATGGCAAATTGTACGGTTTTAGAAAGATCCGCCTCATGTAGCGTGGAATATCGCCGGTACAGTGCCATAATGCCCAGACCGTTCACGTTCAGAGCGATATGGTCCATATCGAGGTACCAGCTGATGTAAGCCATTGACCAGCCGGTCCAATACTCCGCACTTCCCATATCTATGAATGCTTCCGACTTGGGCAACTCTTTCCCGGTCAGCTTTGCAACAAGGTGCGCAAGTTCTGCTCCTGACATACCGGCAATGTGCCTCGGATTAGCATTGTATATGGATTTGGAGATGCCGCTAGCGAGAAACCTGGCCCAGAACAGCTCAAGGTCCTCTCCGCAGGAGTTGACGGCATAATCCAGCATAGCTCCTAGACCGGACATTGCATCATCCAGATAATCGATATTATAGGCGTGGGTCTTCATTGCTCCATTTTTCTTTCAAGATATCTGAGAGAAATACGCTGTCTGATGCAGGGCTTTCTTGCAGCATTGTCCTATATTCCTGGCGGGCATCCCTGTCCCGGAAAAGCCTCTTTGGATAATAAATTGATGCGTCTACGGGATCTGCTTTTATGAATTCAATGCGCTCGAATGCTTCCTTGCTTTTTATGACTACCTGTTCTCCGAGCTTCCCGAGTTTCATCGCTCGCTTTAGCTGCTCCAAGGTTATTCCGTTTGTCAAAAACGCCTTGGAGAATGAAAAGTAGGAATCATCGGCCCTATGTCCGGTGATAATGTCGTATTTCTTGTAATCCGGGAGGAAATTGTCGAGTAGGTATTTCTTTCCCTGAACGGCTAGGGGAGTAGAGAGGTCGAACGTCCTGTTCTCCAGAAGGATGGCCAGCCAGTTCAAGATATTGTATTGTCCTTCGTTCAGGTAGAGCATGTTTAGGCCTTTTTCGTCGATGGCAAAATGATTGGCAAAGCCGTTATCCTCTGTTGCGCAAGCCCATTCTTTTGCAAGTTCAGGTTCTGTGGTGCAATATAAGCCGAGCCCGTAATCGTTTCTGGGATTCCCCTTTCCGAATGCCGGTCTCTCTACTATTAGATTCGATCCGTGATAGAGTTCCATATTAAAGTCACACTATAGTGTTACTGCAAAGATATTCATTATTATTGAAATAAACAAGTTTATAAAGAAAGATCCCCCCCAATATTGTTCTTGTGTGTGATTTCCATTACTTGTTCAGTTTGTAAGATAAGGCTTTGGACGGACAGGCCCGAATTCGTGCATTGATTCTACCTCCGTCAGCACTTTTGAATTGCATTAGGGAACAAGACGGAAACATAGTTAATTTTTTTACTTATATTTGCGTGCACTAAAAACTAATTTTATGAATACAGCATCAGTAGCCTTACAGAAATACAGTTTCACTTCCTGGCGCACCTATGTTGCCGCAGCCCTTTTTATTGTTGGCAATATTCTGGTGCCCCAGCTTTGCCACTTGATCCCTAACGGCGGACTCATCTTCCTGCCAATTTACTTCTTTACCCTTGTGGGGGCCTTCAAGTGCGGCTGGAAAGTAGGTATTCTCACGGCGGTGCTTTCTCCGCTGGTGAATTGCGTCTTGTTTGGCATGCCTCCTGTGGCATCCCTGCCGGCCATCCTTATCAAGTCTATAACTTTGGTCGCTGCTATTGCCTTTGTGAGCAAGAAGATGAGCTTCTCTATCCTTTCTGTAGCACTGGCTGTCCTCTCCTATCAGCTTGTAGGAATGACAATTGAGTTCTTCATGGACTTCAACCTGTTGCACGCTCTGCAGGATGTGCGCATAGGCTGGCCGGGCATACTCCTCCAGATTGTAGGCGGCTACTTTGTCGTCAAAGCGCTGGAGAAATGCTAGGCGTCCTTAAAAGTTTCGATTTACCCCTGGAACAATATGCCGATGATGTCCAAAGCATCGTCGGCTCTTGTATTGAGCGCTTTGGAGCCAGGGAGTGGAAGTTGGTGGTGACCACCAACGAGATTCACGGGCACCTGGGCATTTACTCCACGCTGGGCGCAAAGATGGGCCTGCGCGCGAGGGAATACTTTGAGAGCAAAGGCGTAAGCGGCCACATTTCAGTGCTCTCCTATGCCGGCACCGTGCCGCCGGTAAGTTGCTTGAACGACGGCCTGCAGATCAGCACTGGTGCAACCGTGGGCCATGGGCTCATCAGCATTTCCGGCGAGCCCCTCAAGAGGGCGGAAGCGCTGTTCACGGCAGGCGGCAGCAGGCTCCGCCTTAAACTTGAGCCCGAGTACGAGCGTCAGATACAGCAAGACATATCACACGGGGTGGCCCGCTACGGCAGCAGCCCCGCGTACTGGCAGCACGTCCGCGAACTGGCTCTTAAATACTGGTCTGAGTGGGACAGAAGAGCTATTTTCTCTGTCCAGCCGGAGTCTTTTGGCGCGGTCTTATAGAGACTTCTTGTTATCTTTCAGCCATTGGCTGGGAGTGCAGCCCATAAAGTGACGGAATGCGGCCGTAAAGTACGATGGCGTTGCAAATCCTACCCTGTAAGAGATTTCTGCCACGTTGTACTTGCCCTCCAGGAGCAACCGGCAGGCTTCGTTGAACCGTACCGTCTTTACAAAATCCAGAGGCGACACACCGAACAGGGCTTTCATGCGTATATTGAGATTTGAGCGGCTCATAAGCATTTGAGCGGCAAAATCATCAATAGAGAAGTCTGGATTTGCCAAATTCTCCTTCGCTACGTTCATTGCCCGCCGCATAAGCGCCTCGTCCGATTCATTGAAATTCCGATTCTCGACGCCGGAGTTATCAGTGTTCTTGTTTGCTCCGAGCTTCACGAAATCCAGCGAGAAGCTCCGCAGCAGTTCGCTCCGTTCCCGTTTTATCTGGGCTTTGTATTGCTTGTCTTTCCTGGACAGCATCCAGATAAACAGCGCAAAAAATGCTAATACAGAAAGAATTGCAAGTATAATCCGTGCAGCGCTTGTTTTATACCACGGAGCACGAATCCTCATGTGGATAAGCGCCTGCGAGTCGCTGCTTTGCCCGGCGCTGTTTTGGTATTTCAGTCGGAAAGCATAGTCGCCTGGCCGGAGCGCAAGATAAACTGCCCTCCTCCTGGAGTTGCAGCCGCACTCGTTCGTGTTTGTAGAGTTCTAATAATTGAGTATCTTTACGTCATTAACCAGCTAATTGCAAGTAATGATGAAACGCACATCCATTCTCTTCGCACTCCTGCTTGTGTGCGGGACTCTTTTTGCGAAAGTCACCCTTCCTCCCGTGATGGGGGACAACATGGTTTTGCAGCAGAAAACAGCTGCTGCCATCTTTGGTAAAGCCGAACCCGGTAAAACCGTAACTGTCCAGGCTTCCTGGGATAAGAAAAAGGTCAAAACCGTGGCAGATGCAAAGACCGGCAAGTGGCTCGTGCGCGTGCAGACTCCGGAGGCCGGCGGCCCCTATGAGATAACAATCTCCGACGGTGACAAGACCGTTCTTCACGATGTTCTCATAGGCGAGGTCTGGTACGCCTCCGGCCAGTCCAACATGGAAATGCCCGTTAAGGGCTACGCATCTCAGCCTGCAAAGGACGCGACCAAGTATATAGCTAACGCCAAGCCCTCCCGCCCCATCCGCATCTGCAACATAGAGAGGCGTTCCTCGTTGGAGGTGCAAGACAGCTGCGCCGGCAGCTGGCAGAAGCATACGCCGCGCGAAGTGGCCAAGACAAGCGCCGCCGCATACTTCTTTGCAGACGCTCTTCAGACCGCCCTCGACATTCCCGTGGGCATTCTCGTGAGCTCCTGGGGCGGTAGCAGCATAGAGACCTGGATCAAGCGGGAGGTGCTCGAGAAGGAGTATCCCCACATTGACCTGGGGCATCTGGATGGCCTGCATCCCATAAACAACGATCATAAAGACCCGTGCCTCCTTTACAACGGACAGGTGGCCCCGCTCATTCCCTTCACCTTCAAGGGCATCATCTGGTACCAGGGAGAAACCAATCGCGGCAGAGCCGAAGAGTATGTCCTGCTCCAGCGCAGCTACGTGAAGATGATGCGGGAGGATTTCCAGGTGCCGGATGCGCCTTTCTACTGCGTCCAGATTGCACCCTATCCCTATAATAACCCCCGCAAGACGCGCAGCGGTTATTTCTGCGAAGCCCAGCAAAAGTCAGTGGAGGGCATGGAACATGCCGGCTACGTAACTACCGTAGATATAGGCGAATACGGGACTATCCACCCTTGCCGCAAGCAGGAGGTGGGCCAGCGTCTGGCCTGGCTTGCTCTCCAGAAAGACTACGGCATGGATAGTATCGAAGCTGTAGCTCCCAAGTACAAGAGCGCTGAGTTCCGCGACGGAAAGGGCTACATTACAATGGAAGTGGGCCGCGAAGGCATCTCTCCCATGGGCGCCGATATCCCCGGCTTCGAGATTGCCGGTCCAGACCACCATTTTGTTGACGCCCAGGCGATGCGCGACTCCAAGAACAAGCGTGTAGTGGTGGTCTGGAGCGAAGATGTTCCGGAGCCCGTGGCCGTGCGCTACTGCTGGCGCAACTGGTGCGTTGGCGGTCTTTACAACAACTACGGCATCCCCGCAGGCCCCTTCCGCACCGACGACTGGCCCCTTAACCCCGCCGACTGGGGAGAGTAGAAGTAGCAATCATTTGTTTCTAATCCAGCTCTTTGACATATTGTTCGCCGCCAAAGAGAAAGAATCGAGACAGCTATCCATAATCTTGGCAAGGATTTACTGGCTTTCAACTTTTAGTTATTTCTCTACTCTATTTATAAGTCCAATCCCATTGTGGGGCGCAAGGCGGTGAACGATAAAGTGTGAGCCGCTTATTGCGTTTTTATGAAAAGACTTCTTGCAAGCTGTTTGTTTTTATTGCTTGGTGCTGCAGTGGCATCGGCCGGGATAAGTGTATCCAGGAATTTGGAAGTTTCTGGGCAGATGCTCAAGGCGCGGGCAGTGTATCTGCGGGCGGAGGAGGTAGATACTTTCTGCGACATTCGCCTGAACGGGGAATATGTGGGATCTACAACAAACAGGTTCCGCCGCTGGGAGTGGGACGTAAAGCCGTACCTGCATGAGGGCGAGAATGTGATGGAGGGGGTATTTCAGGATGCGGAGGCCGTGGCCAATACCAAGAACGACGCCCTCGCTTACCCCGTCCCCATGAGCGGCGTAGGCTTTGTGCCTCACCTTAACCTCGTCCGAAAGCCCATCTACCAGGGCGGCTGGGACTGGGGGCCGGAGTGCATGTACACGGGTTTTGCCGGACCGGTGGAACTCATCCCGGTGAACGTTGCAAGACTGGACTATCTCCGTTGCACACAGCATCACGCAAGGGGCAAGTGCACCGTAACGCTGGTGGTAGAAATTACTTCCCCGGAGGGCGGTAAGGCCGACATTACCTTCTCCTTCGACGGCAAGGCAAAGCGGCGCCGGGTGACGCTGGCTCAAGGCGTCAACACAGTCTCCGAAAGCTTCACCGTGCGCCGTCCCCGACTCTGGTGGCCCGCCGGCATGGGGGAGCAGCCCCTTTATACCGCATCTGTAAGCGTCGATGGCCAATCTCTCTCCAAGCAGATAGGCCTCAGAACCATTGAGGTAGGGGAGAACCTGGCATTCCGGGTGAACGGCAAGCCCCTTAAGGCGCAGGGAGCCAACTGGATACCCTGCGACACTTCAGAAGACGGGCAAACGCCGGAGCGCTACCGGGACCTTCTCATCTCTGCGAAGGACGCCAATATGAATATGATACGCCTCTGGGGCGGCGGCAAGTTCGAAAAAGACTGTTTCTACGAAATATGCGACTCGCTGGGCCTTCTTGTCTGGCACGACTTCATGTTCGCCTGCGCCATGTATCCCGCCACTGAAGAGTTCCTTGGGGAAGTGCGCTCAGAGCTGGAACATCAGATCAAGCGCCTGCAGAGCCACCCCTCCATTGCCCTCTGGTGCGGCGACAACGAAGGGACAGACAACTACAACAAACGCATCTGGAAGCAGGCCCCCGAGCGCTATATGGCAGATTACCAGGCGCTTATAGACCTGCGCGGAGAGATGGTGGCACGGTTTGACCCCGAGCGTCTTTACTGGCCCACCTCGCCATGCGGCGGCCCCGGCGACCTCAAGACCAACGGCTGGAAAGACGACAGTAAGGGTGACATGCATCTCTGGGACGTCTCCAAGAACGCCCGCCCGCTGGCGGAGTACTACAAGTATCGTCCCAAGTTCATGTCTGAATTCGGTCACTCCTGCTTCTCGGGCCTGCTAGGCACTATGGAGGAGCAGAAGGAGCGAATGCGTGAAAGCGGCGGATATGAGAACATGCTGCAGCGCATAGAGCATCTTTTCAACCCTCCGGTATCGCCCAGCCGCGACGACCTTGTGTACCTCTCTCAGCTGGAGCAGGCCATAAGCCTGGAGACGGCTGCATCTTGGTGGCGCTCTCTGCCGGAATGTAACGGCGTGCTGGTGTGGCAACTGAACGATATCTGGGCCGGACCCTCCTGGTCTACCTTGGAATACGACGGTAGCTGGAAGCCTGCACACTATCACCTAAAGCGTATCTTCGCCCCAGACTCTCCGCTGCAGCCAAGCGCAATTCCGGACTTCAAAGACGTGCCGGACGCGCATCTGAGCTGGGAAGTGTCGGAGCGCGGCGGTGAGTGGGTGATATCCCTTACCACCGATAAGCCGGCGTACTACGTCTGGCTTTCTGCCCCCGGCGTCAAACGCTTCTCCGACAACAGCTTCAACCTTCTGCCAGGTGAGGTGAAGGAGGTGACTGCGGTCTTCGCTCCCGATAACCTTCTGCCAGGTGAGGTGAAGGAGGTGACTGCGGTTAATGTCCCGGAAGATTGGACACTAACCTCAAAATATGGGGGTTTTTGCGGTTACTGTCCCGGAAAATGGGACGCTAACCGCACCCTAAGGGTTACGCACCTGGCAGAGCACTGTTCTCCCCGCCGGGAGATACTTCTGCGCGACTGGGAGTTCCACCGGGGCGACCTTACTCACGCCGAGCGCGCATCCGAGGGCCCGGCTGCCAGACAGAAGACCCCAGCCGCCGAGTTTTCATCCGAGGCCGCCGCAGAGCGCGCATCCGTGGGCCCGTCTTTCTGGCAGCGGGTCCGCGTACCCCACGACTGGGCCATCACCGGTCCCTTCTCCCCGGCAAACGACCCTTGGAAACCCGGCTATACCGGAGGCCTGCCATGGGTGGGCGCCGGCTGGTACCGCACCATTTTCACTGTGCCGGAAGGCAAGAAGGCAACCCTTCTTTTTGACGGGGCCATGAGTCATGCAACTGTGTATGTGAATGGAAAGGAACTTTATTCCTGGCCCAACGGTTACAGCGCCGTGCCGGTTGACATCTCCAAAGCTGTAAAATACGGTGAGCCCAATACCTTGGAAGTGAGGCTGCAAAACCTTCCGGATGCCTCCCGCTGGTATCCTGGTGCAGGCCTTTACCGTAATGTACACCTGATTCTCACAGACCCGGTGCACATTCCTGTCTGGGGTACGCGCATCACTACTCTCGAGCTGTCTGCCGAGCAAGCGACGGTGCAGATAGAAACAGAAATTGAAGGCGCTGAGGGGCAGAGTGTCGAGGTCTGGACTGTCATCCTCGATCCCCACGGGAACGTTATCCCGGGCTGTCATTCCGAGCGCAGCCTGAAAGTCGCGGCCGAAATGACTATCCCTGCCCCCGCCCTCTGGTCGCCGCAAACGCCCAATCTCTACACGGCAATCACCACAGTCTATGCAGACGGGGTAAAGACCGACGAATACCAGACCTCCTTTGGCATACGCAAGGCAGAATTTACAGAACAAGGCTTCTTCTTGAACGGTAAGCCGGAAGAATTCAAAGGCGTGTGCCTGCACCACGACCAGGGCCCGCTGGGGGCCGCCGTGAGTGTGCCAGCATTAAGACATCAGCTGCAGATGCTTAAAGATATGGGCTGCAACGCCATTCGTACCTCCCACAACCAGCCGGCGCCGGAACTTGTGCGCCTCTGCGACGAGATGGGCTTCATGATGATGGTTGAGGCCTTCGACGAGTGGAAGGGCGCCAAGTGCGAGAACGGCTACCATAAGTACTTTGATGACTGGGCAGAAAAAGACCTCACCGGCCTCATACGGGCCTTCCGCAACAACCCCAGCGTGATTCTCTGGAGCACCGGCAACGAGGTCTGCCGCGTAAAGGAAGACCAGACCGAGGGTCTCAAGGAAGCGAAGTTCCTCACCGAAATCTGTCACCGCGAAGACCCCACGCGTCCGGTCACCGTGGGCATGCACATGTGGCAGCGCTTCCTCCAAAAGGAGTGGCAGGATGCATTTGATATAATAGGTGTAAATTACCACCCCTGGAAGTTCCTGGAACTCAAGAAAGCCATAGGTAGCAGGCCAATCCTGGGCGTAGAGAGCGGCTCCACCATCAGTTCACGCGGTGTGTACCACCTGCCTGCAGAGAAGACAAGGGAGATGATTCTGAGCCCAGACCAGCAGTGCTCTTCCTATGATCTGGAGTCTTGCCGATGGTCTAACACGCCGGACTGTGACATTGCCATGCACGAAGATTATCCCTGGGCCCTGGGACAGTTTGTATGGACGGGATTCGACTATCTGGGAGAGCCCACGCCTTACGAAGACGACCATTGGCCAAACCACAGCTCCATGTTCGGAATAGTGGACCTGGCCTCCATCCCCAAAGACCGCTATTACCTCTTCCGCAGTGTCTGGAACACCGCGGAACATACCCTGCATATCCTGCCGCATTGGAACTGGACGGATGGACAGGAAATCCCTGTTTTCGTATACACGGATGCCCCCAAGGCCGAGCTTTTCCTCAACGGCCGCAGCCTGGGCGTACAGGAGAAGCAGGTAACCAGAAATAAAACGGCGGGCGACCGTACGGAGACCGTTGAAGGCCGATACCGCCTGGCCTGGACCGTCCCCTTTGAAAAGGGCGAGCTGATGGCCGTATCCCTGAATGACAAGGGTAAGCCCATTGACACCGCCTACGTACGCACGGCAGAAAAACCTGCCGGCATCAAACTGGACTACGATGGACGCCGCATCCAGGCCGACGGCGAAGATCTGGCCTACGTCACCGTGAGCATCGTTGACGCAAAGGGCAATCTCTGCCCCCTGGCCTCCGATGAAGTCTCCTTCGAAGTGACCGGCCCGGGCACTTTCGGCGCCTGCGCCAACGGGGATCCCACGAATACGGAACCCTTCCAGGGCCCTTCCATGCATGCTTTTAACGGACAACTCACGGCCATCGTGCAGTCATCGGCCGCCGAAGTAGGCAAGATTTTCCTCCACGCCTCTTCACTAGGGCTCAAGGATACAACGCTAGTCATCCGCAGCCGTTATTGACCGGGATATGCTTTATTGTAACTAGTTTATTGAAATCCCTGAAAAAGTTGGTAAAAATGCTCAAATAATGTATCTTTGCCTTGATTTCGTGTAGAAATGAGCCCCGAGCAAAGCTTGATTTCGTGTGAATATTGCGCATATACAACCTTGATTCCGTGATGAAAAGAAAGATTTACGACCAGTTGCTCCTCTGGAAAAACAAGCGGAAAGGCAAATCCGCCATGATGATAGAAGGCGCCCGCCGTGTGGGCAAGAGCTACATCGTTGAAGAATTCGCCAAGAATGAGTACAAAAGCTATATCCTCATAGACTTCTTCAAGGTAGGAGACGATATCAAAGACCTGTTCAAGAACTACAAGGACAACCTTGACATGCTCTTTACCTATCTTACCACATTCTACTCCACAAAGCTGTATCCCCGCGAATCCATCATCGTCTTCGATGAAATCGAGTTCTGTCCTGCCGCCAGGGCTGCCATCAAATATCTGGTAGCTGATGGCCGATATGACTATCTGGAGACCGGCTCCCTGCTGGGAATGCAGATGAGCACCAAGCGTAAGCTTAAGAAGAACGAAAAGAAGGAGGATTATCTGGTCCCGTCCGAAGAAGAAAAGATGGTCATGCAGCCCATGGATTTCGAGGAATTCCTCTGGGCCTCAGGCGAAGAAAACCTTATGGACTTCATCCGGATGAAATTCAAGGAGCAATCGCCAGTCGGCCAGTCCATGCATCGCAAAATCATGGACTACTTCCGCCTGTACATGATTGTCGGCGGTATGCCTCAGGCCGTAGAGGAGTATCTGGACACCAAATCCTTCGAAGACGTAGACCGTGTCAAACGGCAGATTCTCAACCTATATAACAACTGTATCGAGCAATACGCCGGCGTTCATACTGCAAAGGTCAAAGCCATCTACGAAGCCATTCCCGGTCAGCTTCAGCTGCACGAACACAAGTTCCAACTCTCAGACCTCAACAAGGATGCCCGGTTCCGGGACTATGACAGCTCCTTTTTCTGGCTCCGGGATGCTCGCATGGTCAATCTGGCCTTCAATACCACAGAGCCCAGCATCGGGCTGGGACTCAAGCAGAAGGATAATTCCCTCAAGTGTTACCTGAATGACACTGGTCTCATGATAAGTCATGCTTTTGACGAGCGTGGCATCGTCTCAGAGCAACTTTATCAGAAGATCCTCAAAGATAAACTGGAAGTCAATGCCGGAATGCTGATGGAGAACATAGTGGCCCAAATGCTTACGGCACTTGGCTGCAAACTGTTCTTCTACTCCAATTCTGACAGGGAGAACAAAGAGAACCGGATGGAGATAGATTTCCTCATCGCCAAGAGCAAGGTAACCAGCCGACACAACATATCTCCCATCGAGGTAAAATCATCTTCCGGTTTCACAACGGTGTCTTTGGGGAAATGCATCAAGAAATACGAAACTTATCTTGCACAGGCATACATTGTCCACACGGGCGACGTAGAGAAGGAGGGTCCTTACCTGTATATTCCCTTATACATGGTTCCCTGCCTATAAAATTTATTGAAATTTCATTTTGCCCTCTTTTTTGCCCTTTGTTTTACCCTCTATTTTTGAGCTGCTGATTTGTGGCAGTATTCCTCCTCCTTCAGGAGAAAGAGTAGTTGGGGTCGCATGATGATGTTTTGGCTATCATTACCGGATAACCAAAACACTTTTTATCATGACAACTCAAAAGAATACGGTACTAACAGTACATTTCTGTCTTCACGGCAAGCTAACGCGAAGTGGCCTTCGGCAAATCCATTGCAGGGTGTATTACAAGGGCGCAAGCCGGCTCATAAGGATCTCGGACGAACCCCAAAGGCGTGCAGAAGCGCTGTTTACCGCAGGCGAAGAGCGCCTCCGTCTCCGTCTTAAGCCCGAATACGAACAGCAGATTCAGCAAGACATCGCCACCGGAGTAGCCCGCTACGGGAGCACCCCAGCCTACTGGCAGTACGTTCGAGAGCTGGCCCTCCTATACTGGTCTGAATGGGACCGCCGCGCCATATTCGATGCTGAGCAGCAGTAGTATTACGCCCCCAGCCCACTCAAAGTTGATTTTGCTTGCGTGGAAGTAAGTCTAATCACTGCGCCTGATGTCCCAAAAATTGGGACGTCAGGCACGAAAACCAAGAAAAACGTGCTCGATGTCCCAAAATTCGGGACATCGAGCACAGTCGCAAAGGTAAATTCTCTAGTAAATCACCAGAAAGCAGAGGGCTGAGATGCAGGCACCTACCAGAGGGCCGCAGACCGGCACCCAGCTGTAGCCCCAGCCGCTGTCGCGCTTGCCCTTGATGGGCAGGATGGCGTGTGCGATACGGGGAGCAAGGTCGCGGGCAGGGTTGATGGCATAGCCGGTAGCTCCGCCCAGCGACATACCAATGGCCATGATGAGGCAGGTCACGGGGAATGCTCCCAGGCTGCCCATGCCCAGCACCACGTTCTCCTTGGTAGAGAATACCATAATCACGAACACCAGCAGCCATGTGGCCAGAGCTTCGCAGAAGAAGTTGCGCCATTTATTCTCTACTGCAGGCATGGTGCAGAATACGCCGAGCTTAGTGTCCGGCTCTTCGGTGGCGTCGAAGTGGTCTTTGTAGAACAGGAACACCGCCACGGCGCCGAGCAGGCCACCCAGCATCTGGGCCACAATATACGGCAGCACTTCGCTCCAGAGGAACTGCCCGGCGACGGCCAGCCCCAGGGTTACAGCCGGATTGAGGTGAGCCCCGGAATACGGGCCGGCGATGAATACACCGCACATTACGGCGAATCCCCAGCCAAGGGTAATAACGGCCCAGCCGCCTCCCAGACCCTTTGATTTCTTAAGCGTGGTGCAGGCAACAACTCCGTCGCCCAGAAGAATCAGCACGAAGGTGCCTATCAGCTCAAACAAGCATTTAGTGAGTAGTGTCATATCTTATTTTGCAGTTAAAGTTCTCGAAACTGCGTCTTTCCAACCCTCCACGGCCTTGTAAACCGAATCCTGAGGGGCCTCGGGGCGGAATACCCGCTCTGCGCGCCACTGCTGCTTGAGCTCGTCTATGGAGCCCCAGAATCCCACTGCCAGGCCGGCCATGTAGGCGGCGCCCAGGGCTGTGGTCTCGGTAACTACGGGGCGCACCACGTCCGTGCCCAGAATGTCGGACTGGAACTGCATCATGAGGTTGTTGCGCGACGCGCCGCCGTCAACCTTGAGCGAGCGCAGCGATACTCCTGCATCTTTGCGCATAGCGTCCACCACGTCCATGGTCTCGAATGCAATGCCCTCAAGCGCCGCACGTGCGATATGTGCTGCCGTGGTGCCACGGGTGATGCCGGTGATGGTGCCCTTGGCGTACGGATCCCAATAAGGGGCGCCAAGTCCCGTGAGCGCGGGTACCAGATGCACGCCGCCGCTGTCGGGGACCTGTGATGCCAGCGCTTCTATCTCCGAGGAACTCTTCACGATGCCCAGCCCGTCGCGCAGCCACTGCACTATGGAACCGGCCACGAACACGCTGCCCTCGAGGGCGTAATCTACGCGGTCGCCAATCTTCCACGCTATGGTGGTAAGCAGCTGATTCTCAGACTTGATAGCCCTGGGCCCGCTGTTCATGAGCAAGAAGCAGCCGGTGCCGTAGGTGTTCTTGACCTCGCCCGGCTCTGTGCACATCTGCCCGAAGAGGGCGGCCTGCTGGTCTCCTGCGGCGCCTGCTACAGGCACTCCGCCAATCAGGTCGCAGGAACCGTAAACCTCGCTGGACGAGCGCACCTGCGGCATCATGGATGCGGGAATGCCGAGCAGGTTCAGCAGCTCCTCGTCCCACTTGAGGGTATGTATGTTAAAGAGCATGGTTCGCGATGCGTTGCTCACGTCGGTGCAGTGCACGCGCCCCTCGGTCAGCTTCCAGATGAGCCAGCTGTCCACGGTGCCGAAGCGCAGGCGGCCCGCCCTCGCAAGGTCGCGGGCGTCCTCTACGTTCTCCAGGATCCAGCGTATCTTGGTGCCGCTGAAGTAGGCGTCGATGAGAAGGCCGGTCTTGTCGCGCACCTTCTCGGTGAGGCCTAAGGCCTTGAGCGAGTCGCAGTACTCCGAGGTGCGGCGGTCTTGCCACACAATGGCGTTGTACACCGGCTTGCCTGTCTGGGCGTCCCATACAATTGTAGTCTCACGCTGGTTGGTGATACCCAGAGCGGCAATCTCCTGCTCGGAGATACCCGATTGGGCGATGACCTCCTTCATTACGGAGCACTGGCTGCTCCAAATCTCCTCCGGGTCGTGCTCAACGAGCCCCGGCTTGGGGAAGTACTGGGTGAATTCTTTCTGGCTCACGGCAACGGGAGTGCCGTCATGATCGAAGATAATGGCTCGGGAACTACTGGTTCCCTGGTCTAGTGCTAAAATATACTTTTTCATAATGTGGTAGCGCAAATATAAGCTTTTTTTGTTAGTTTTGCAGCACCAAGACAACAGTTGATATGCGTCTTTTTAAATTATCCCTTTTAGTACTCGCAGCAATGTCTGTAGCTGCATGTGCATCTTCTAAAAAACTCCATTACAACCCCGCCAACGGTTTCCCCGTAATAGAGCAGCAGGGTAAAATTGCAATCGTGGCCCATCGCGGATTCTGGAAGTCCGAGCAGGGCGGCATGTCCGAGAACTCCATCGCCTCCCTCAAGGCGGCACAGGACGCCGGCCTCTGGGGCAGCGAATGTGACATCCACATCACCGCCGACGATGTGGTAATCGTGAACCACGATCCTTCAATCAAGGGCAAGGCAATAGCCACTCATAACTTCGCCGACTTTGCTCAGGACCTCCTGCCCAACGGTGAGCGCAGGCCTACCCTGGACGAGTACCTTGTCCAGACTGCCAAGTGCAAGACCACCAAGCTCATAATCGAGCTCAAGAAGCAGCCCTCCGAGGACCGCGAAGACATGCTCGTCTCCAAGACCCTGGAAGCGCTCAAGAAACACCATCTCTACAACCCCGGGAGGGTGCTGTTCATAAGCTTCAGCAAACACATGTGCGATGCTGTTGCCAAGCTTTGCCCCGAGTTCATCAACCAGTTCCTGCTGAAAGATCCCAACCCCTTGGCCAATCACGCCCCCGACATGTATGGCAAGCAGGGAATCAACGGCGTAGATTATCACTACAAGATGTTCAAGACTCATCCCGAATGGGTCAAGAACGCACACGACATGGGCATGTCGGTGAATGTATGGACGGTAAACAAAGCGGCCGACATCAAGACTATGATAGAGATTGGCGTAGATGCCATAACTACCAACGAGCCCCTGCTGGTGCGCGAGCTCCTCGGCGAGACTAATGAATATAAATGAAGAGAAACTACAAATAACGGAATACCAATGGTTAAAATCAACTTGAACGGCTGTAACTCTTTTGTTAAAGAGGCCGATTATCAGAATTATGTACAAAAGGCCCTGGCCGCTTACGACGTGCTCGACAAAGAAACTGGAGCCGGCAACGATTTCCTGGGATGGAAAACTCTTCCCGACGGCACTCCCGAGACGCTGATCGCAGAATGTGAGGCTGTGCGCGACGACTGGAAGGCGAGGGGAGTCAACCTAGTAGTAGTCATAGGTATAGGCGGTTCGTACCTGGGTGCCCGCACAGCTCTGGAGGCACTTAACCATCAGTTTATCCACGACCCTGCCAAGCCGCGCGTAGTCTTTGCCGGCAACAACCTCAGCGAGGAGTATCTTGCCGAGATGATGGACCTTGCCGCCCAGAGCAGCGTGGCATGCATCGTGATTTCCAAATCCGGCACCACCACCGAGCCCGCCGTGGCTTTCCGTATCGTAAAGGAGCATATAGAGCAGCGCTACGGCAAGAAAGAGGCCGCCGGGCGTATCGTGGCCGTGACCGACGCAGCCCGTGGTGCCCTCAAGACCCTTTCTACGCAGGAGGGCTACCGTACTTTCGTGGTGCCCGACAACGTGGGAGGCCGTTTCTCGGTGCTTTCTCCCGTGGGCCTGCTGCCCATTTGCGTAGCTGGCTACGATGTGCGCGCACTGCTTAAGGGAGCCGCCGCTGCAAAGGAGCAGGTGAGCGTGCGCAGCGCAGAGAATCCTGCCGTGCAGTACGCTGCCATGCGTAACCTGCAGTACTTCGAGCTGGGCAAGAAGGTGGAGGTTCTGGTGACCTACAACCCCCGCTTCATGTTCCTCGGCGAGTGGTGGAAGCAGCTCTTTGGCGAGTCTGAGGGTAAGGACGGCAAGGGTATCTATCCTGCATCCGCTAACTTCACCACCGACCTTCACTCCATCGGCCAGTTCATCCAGGACGGCGACCGTTGCATGTTCGAGACCGTGGTTGGAATAGAGAAATCTAACCGCAGCGTGGTGATTGGCAGTGACGAGCAGAACCTGGACCAGCTCAACTACCTCGCAGGCCAGCACGTAGAGCATTGCAACGCCATGGCGGCCCTCGGCACCAAGCTTGCCCACATCGACGGCGGCGTGCCCCAGATAGAGATATCCATAGAGCGTGTAGATGAGTTCTGCATCGGCGAGCTCTTCTATTTCTTCGAGGCGTCTTGCGGCATCAGCGCCTACCTGCTGGGTGTGAATCCCTTCAACCAGCCGGGCGTCGAGGCCTACAAGAAGAACATGTTCGCCCTGCTCCGTAAGCCTGGATACGAAGCCCAGACCGAGGAGATACTCAAGAGGGTACAGTAAATACTACTTCCGTGGGTGGTGGGAGAGAATCTCCCGCTGCCACGTACGGGAGTCGATATGGGTGTAGATCTCCGTGGTAAGGATGCTCTCGTGACCGAGCATTTCTTGCACAACGCGGAGGTCTGCTCCGTTTTCTACCAGATGTGTGGCGAATGAGTGGCGGAAGGTATGGGGCGATATTTCCTTGTGCACTCCGGCCTGCGCCGCGCGGTCTTTTACCATGTTGAATACCGACACACGGCTGAGCGGGCGGCCCCTCAGGTTGAGGAAGGCAAAGTCTGAGAACTCCGGTGCGGCAGGTTCGGGGCGTACCTCCAGCCATGCGGCCAGCGCTTCCAGGGCAGGCGTGCCGATGGGCACCAGCCGCTCCTTGTCGCCCTTGCCCACTATGCGCACGAAGCCCTCCTGGGCATACACGTGCGAAATCAGCAGCCCGCAGGCCTCCGAAACCCGCAGGCCGCAGCCGTAGAGCACCTCCAGGATGGCACGATCGCGAAGGTCGCCCGGCTTAGCGTCGGGCACGCAGTCTATGATGCTGGTAACTTCTTCTACAGAGAGTACGGCGGGCAGATATCGGCCCAGCTTGGGCGCCTCCAGCTTGTCGCACGGATTGTCTTTGCGCTCGCCCTCCAGAATTAAGAAATCAAAGAAGGCGCGAAGGGCGCTAAGCGCGTGAGCTTGGCTGCGTTTGCTGAGCTCCCCGGAGCGGACTCGAAGGTACTCATCTACGTCGTCGGAGCTGCAGCCGGCGGGATTTCCCCCGTAGAACTCCCGGAATGCAGCCACCTCGGCGCCGTAAGAAGACACCGTATTGGGCGAAAGCTGCCGTTCTATGGAGAGGAAATATTCGAACTGGTCCACGCACAAAATTAGTAAAAATTGCGTATATTTGCCAATTATGACAAAGGCGCTCATACGGTATTGCCTGATGGCACTTTCGCTCTTCGTGCTGCTCGCCTGCGACCCCTCTCAGTGGGACAAGCCGCGCACGCGCCGTGTGGTGTTGATGTATGCCATGGCCTACAACGACCTTTCGCCCGCTATTTCAGAAGATATAAAAGAACTGTGCGAAGGCGACATTCCTGGCGCCCGCAGTACAGACGTGCTGCTTGTGTATGCCCGTCATACTGCCAATTACGGAGATTATAAAACTCCCTCTGCTCCGGTGCTTTACAAAGCTTACCGCGACAATAAAGGGAACGTTCGCCGCGATACGCTTACCGTGTATCCCGATACCGATGTGAGCGCATCCCCCGAGGTACTCAACAAAGTGCTCACGGATGTGCAGACCAAGTTCCCGGCCCGCAGCTATGGAGTTGTCTTCTCCTCGCACGCGACCGGTTGGATTCCATCTTGCTATCAGTACAACAAAAGCGACGAAGACGAGATTATCTGGGCTTCCGCGCCCCGCATGCAATATCCTCTTACAAAGTCGCTCGGAGAGGAATTCCCGGCCAACTCCGGCACAGGAATAGAGATACGCGACCTTGCGGACGTAATCCCCATGAAGCTCGATTTCTGCCTCATGGACGCTTGCCTGATGGGCGGCGTGGAGGTGGCCTACGAGCTCAAAGACAAGTGCGACTATCTGGTTTGCTCGCCTACGGAAATTCTGAGCAACGGCTTTATCTACACTACAATGGCCGGGCATTTGTTTGCCGCTGGCGATGCCGATCTTCGTGCGGTATGTGAAGACGTGTACAATTACTACGAAGCCCAGTCCGGAATATACCGTTCTTGCACCATTACGCTGGTAGATTGCAGCAAACTGGAGCTGCTGGCCGGAGTCTGCGCTGATATAATTGCTACTCACCGCCAGCAGCTGGAGAGCACAGACCGCAAGACTATACAGGCTTATTTCTACAACCGCCTGCACTGGTACTACGATCTGCGGAGCGTTATGCGCAAGATTGGAGCCGACGAGGCCCAGATGGCCCGCCTGGAGAGTGCCCTTGCAGATTGCATCCTCTATTTTGGAGCAACCGAGAAATTCTTCGACCTCAAGCTTCAGGATGTGTGCGGCCTCAGCATGTATTTCCCTTATCCTGATAATCAGGAACTCAACGATTTTTACAAGCCTTACGCCTGGAACATAGCTACGGGCCTCATTCAATAACTCTTATGATGAATAACCAAAAGATTGCACTGGAAGGACTTACATTCGACGACGTACTGCTCATTCCGGCTTACTCCGAGGTACTCCCGCGCGAAGTGAATACCGCCGCGCGCTTCTCCCGCAACGTCCCCCTGCGCATCCCACTTGCCTCTGCCGCTATGGATACCGTTACCGAGTCGGCGATGGCCATCGCCATGGCTCGCGCCGGAGGTATCGGCGTGATACACAAGAACATGAGTATAGAGGCGCAGGCCGCCGAGGTGCGCGCAGTCAAGCAGGCGTCCGGTGCTTCGGCCCCGTTGCCTGTTGCTGCAGGTGTTGGCGTTACTCCCGACTCGCTTGAGAGGGTGGCGGCGCTGGTCGCAGCTGGAGTAGATGCTGTGGTGATAGACAGCGCCCACGGTCACAGTAAAGGGGTAATAGACCAGCTGCGCCGCGTCAAGGAGGCCTATCCCGGGCTGGACGTGGTGGTTGGCAATATTGCCACCGCAGAGGCTGCAGTCGCACTGGTTGAGGCTGGAGCCGACGGAATCAAGGTTGGCATTGGCCCCGGTTCCATTTGCACCACCCGCATAGTTGCCGGCGTGGGCGTGCCGCAGCTCACAGCAATCATGAATGTTGCAGAGGCAATCAGCGGCTCCGGCGTGCCCCTCATTGCCGACGGCGGACTTCGCTATTCCGGCGATATAGTTAAGGCGCTGGCGGCTGGCGGCGACTGCGTAATGTGCGGCTCCATGTTTGCCGGTACCGACGAGGCCCCCGGCGAGTTGATTCAAGAAGACGGCCGCAAGTTCAAGGCCTACCGTGGAATGGGCAGCATAGACGCAATGGAGGCCGGTTCCAAAGACCGCTACTTCCAGGGCAGCCAGACAGAGACCAAGAAGCTCGTGCCAGAGGGGATCGTGGGCCGCGTGGCGTACAAGGGCCCTGTGGGCGACATTGTTTACCAGATTCTGGGAGGCCTGCGCTCCGGTATGGGCTACTGCGGCGCCGCCACCCTGGAGGCCCTCAAGCAGGCCCGCTTTGTAAAAATTACCGCTAGCGGTATGGCAGAGAGCCATCCCCACCACATCACCATCACCAAAGAGGCACCCAATTATTCAAGGTAGTGCTGCTTTATGTTGAACGGAGCAAGAAACGCCCTTAAACTCTTGGCTGCCGCACTGGCTCTGGCCGTTTTTTACTGCGCCGCGCCGGCCGGGCGGGAACTTGGCCCTCAGGAACGCGATGGCGTCAGTTTGCTGGTCATGAGTTATAACGTGGGCGTTTTCTCTAAGTCCGGCTCAGACAGTACGGCTGATGTTGCCGCGCTTATCAAAGCATCCGGAGCCAGCCTGGTTGCGCTTAACGAGCTGGACAGCTGCAACCGCAGGCACAACGTCTATCAGCTCAAGGCGCTTGCCGACTCGCTAGGCGGCTGGAATTACCATTTTGCTTCCGCCTTCCCCTTCGCCGGGGGAGCCTATGGCAACGGGGTGGTATCGCGCGAGCGTGTGCTTGCCAGCTACAGCATCAGCCTGCCTCGCTTCGACGGAGCCGAACCCCGCAGCTGCGCCGTGGTAGAAACAGAGCTCTGCGTCTTTGCATCAGTACATCTTGATTATACCGGCAAGACCGCCCGTACTTCTCAGGCTAAGCTGCTAAACGACTGGTTTACCGAGCACTACGGCGGATACGGCAAACCCGTTCTGCTCTGCGGCGATATGAACAGCGTGCCGGAGTCAGAGGCGATTGCTGAGCTCTCGCGCTGCTGGACTTTGCTTTCGGTCACAGATCCAACTCACCCTGCCAGTGCGCCGAAGAAGTGCATAGATTACATCTTCGCGCTCAAGTCGGCAGCTCCCGTGCGCGTGCTTTCTTCAGAAGTAAGCACTGCCGCCCGCGATGCCTCAGACCATCTTCCCGTGCTGGCGGAGCTCGTTATTGGCAGATAAAACCAACCGTTGACTTTACGTTGCGTGCGTTGCCGGTCAGCTCTCCCTTGCCGGCTACGCTCATCTGTGTGGAGCCGCCTCCGTCAAGGTTCATGGCGTAGTTGCAGCCCAGTCCTTTCATTATCCGGGCCATTGCGGTCATGGTAGCACCCGAAGTCACCACCGCCAGATACATCTTGCCGCTCACGGAGTTGAATCCCAGAGCCGTGCGGGGACGGGAACTGCCGTAGATGTCGCCGCTCTTGGTGCTCCAGAGCTCATAGTTGGTGTAATATACGCCGGTGCTTATTAGGTCTTCGCTCACGCACACTTTGCCGTCGTACAGGAGCATGGGGCCGGTAGAAAGGGCCTCCTGCGGGCTCCAGCTGCGTGCTGGCCCTGGGCCGGACGTGGCGCTGACCTGCGGATACACAGCGCTTCCGGCAGGTGTGGGACGGTCAAAGAAGTAGGCCTGCCCATTGATGACGGAGCACCAGTACGCCCCCGGCTTGCCGTTTGCGTCCACTCCCAGGATGGCACGCGTGATGGGCTGCCAGCTTGAGGAGTTGTTTCCGTAGCTGTGGCAGTTGGCAATGCCGTCGTCGGAGGCGTTGTTGTAGCGCAGTTGCCCTCCGGTGTAGGCCACGCCGATATTGCCCTGACTGCCGAAGATCTGCCCGTTGATGAGCACCGCAGCACCGCTAGTCTGCAGCTGGGAGGCCATTGAGATGGCGCTCGACTTGCCCATCGGGGCGTTGTTGACCTTCAGTTTAACTGCTCCGTCGCACTCGGCCTCGGCGCAGAAGCCGTTCCAGCTGCCGCCGGCCTTGAAGCTGTAGAGCGAGATGCCCTCGCTGGGCGATTCCAGCTCCGTTTTGCTGATTGAGTAGCCCTGCGGTTGGGCGGGAAGAGTGAGTTGCTGCACGGGGCTGTACACATAGCATCCGGCGTCGGCGTCGTGGCAGTAGGCCCGAATGTAGCAGGTCTCTCCGGGACGCAGGGCGGCGTTGGGCACGCACTGGCTCAGCCGTACTTCTCCGGTGGTGGAAATCACCGGCCCGGGCAGAATCCTCTCGGGGCCGTCGCTTTCGCATTCCGGCTTGTCGCTGCTGTAGCTGAACACCAGTCCGTGCTCCGCCCCGCTGCTGCTCAGGCCGCTTATCTTGTAGTTAATCACGAAGTTATAATAGTTCGCCGCGCTGCTCTCTACGCTTACGCTCATATCGCTTGCCGCCGTATTCACGGTGATGTCTTCCAGCCAGGTAACAGGGGAGTCGGTGTAGCTTGGGTCGGCTTTGCAGGATGCGCACACGCCCATGTCGTACGATGCTCCTGTGGTGAGCCCGGAGAAGATGCGCTGGTAGCTGCCGTACTGCGCCGAGCCTGTGTTCAGCTCGCCAACCTTTGTGCCCTCGCCGTACGAGGCGGCGTCGCGGATGAAGAATTTGTAGCTGTCTCGTTTGCCTGAGGCGCAGCTGAACTTGATTCTGGCCGATGTGGGAGAGATTTGCCCGCCCGATTCTATCACCGGGGCAATCAGTTCGGTGCCGCTCTCCGTGGCTTGCGGCCTGTCATCTTGCTGGGTCCAGTTTCTGCGGATCAGGTTACAGTTACCGTTGCGCTTTAGGCTCAGCGGCTCGGTGGAGCTATAGCGGTTGTATGCATTGCTGGAGGTGTAGAACGTTACGTAGAAGCCTTTGCTGTAGTCTCCTGGGAACGTGATTGCGTAGAATATCTTGCCGGCGCTGCCCGTGGGCACGCTTACCTCTATGTAATTCTTGGCGGCGGTGGTGGGGGAGACCGTGGGTTCTCCGTCGTTGTAGCTTACGTTGGCCGGCCCGCTCATGGCTGCGGAACCGTCCCTGCTTTCTATTTTGACGCGATTGATATAGTTGCCGGGCACACTGAACGACAGCAAGGCGCCTGCGTTCTTGAAGTGGAGTATGTCGGTAGATGTTTGTGCTTGGGCATTCACGCGGGCGAGCGAGAGAACGGCAGCGGGGTCGAAGCTGTTCTCTACTCCCTTCTGCTCGGTGGGGATGCTGCAAAGTATTGTGCCTGAAGTAGATACCAGGCGTGCGGTTTCTGATGCGGGGGAGAGCGCGTAGTAATAGCCGTTGGCGCTCTCCGGGCTGAGCCCGCCGAAGGTAGCCACTGCGCCGCCGTCTTCTATGCTGGTAACGGTGAATTTGCTCCCCTGCGCGCCGGTGGCGGCAAACAGGGTAACGGCGTCCTTGGTGCTCCATAGTATCTTGCGGCCACTGCTCAGCGTGGTTTTGGTGTCTGTCGTGGTGCTTGGCTCGCCTCTGGCTGCCTCGCTGCTGGCGCAGAAGCTCATTTGTTTGAGCGGGGCGTCGGTGGTTGTGTCGGGATTTATCTGGCTGCAGGCGCAGAGCAGCACTGCGAGAAATAATGCTTGTCTCATAGTCTTAAAAACCGTTATAGTCCTCGGGCTCTGTAAAGTCTTCCCCGGTGGAGCTGGAGGCCAGCAACTCCCTTTCCAGGAGCTCAAACGTATCTATTTGAGGCTCACTGTATTGCTGATTTTTTGCCATTTTGGGCTGCATTTTTTGGTCATAAATATAGGAATTAAAGAATAATAATCCTAAATTTGTAAGGATAACACAGTAGACCACAGACACAACTATTATTATAACCTTTTTTTCTATGTCAAAAACAACAATTCTCTCTGTCCAAGTACGGGAATATGTATCTCCCCGTCTTGAACTCTGCGGGCAGGTTACAGAAGACCTGCTTTGTGACAGCCCCAGCGGCTATACCGAGAATATCGGTGATGTAGATGATTTCACTTGGTAAAATGTTAGCGCTATGAAGAAAGTATTCCTTTTGGCGGCGTTAGCAATTGCCGCACTCGCTTCCTGTACAAAGGAAGTGGCTGTCGATGAAGTTATCAAAGTCGACGTTGTACCCGAAGGGTATGTTCCCATTACTCTCAATGCCCAATTCGATGCTGCCACCAAGGCCAGCCTTTCCGGCAACATGGTTATCTGGGATGTAGATGAAGAACTGGCAGTGTTTGCCGACGGTGCAGGCCAGCCCATCAAGTTCACTGTAACCGAGAGCTTTACCGTAGGTTCAATTGCCGGTGTTACTATTGCCGGTAATGTTCCTGCTACAGCCAAGAGCTTCGTGGCCGTTTATCCTTGGCAGGAGGGCCTTAGCTGCAAAGACGGTGTTGTGAGCTTGAGTATCCCCGAGGAGCAGGTTATCCCCGAGGGTGCAGTTATAGATCCCAAGGCTCTTCCTTCTGTGGCCTATTTTGCTGATGCAGAAAGCTACGGTGCCTTCCGTAACGTAATGGCCCTTGTTAAGTTCAACGTTGGCCAGACCGAGGGTGTAGAGGAAGTCAAGATTGCTCTCGGTGGCGAGGGCTATACTGCAGGTAAGGTCAACGTTACTTACAGCACAGACGATGCCGTAGAGCCCGTTATCGAGAATGCCTGCGACGCTTATTCTACCGTTGTGGCAGAAGGCGGCTTCGCTCCCGAGACCGATTACTGGGTAGCGGTTGGCCCCGTCAAGGCAACTGGCCTTGTGGCTGTAGCTCGTGTTGGTAACAGGGCATACACCCGTGAATCCAAGAACGAAGTGGTTCTTGAGCGCAACAAGGGTATCGACCTCAAAGACATCACCCTCGAAGCTTCCAATCTTATCGTCGGTATTTCCAATGCAGAAGAGCTCGCTGCCTTCCTTGCAGAAGATGGCGCTGCGACTTATCCCTCATACTGGGAGGTCAAGCTCCTCAACGATATCGACTGCTCCGGCGTCGAGCTCCCTCTCGCCGCCAGCTATACCGGCACCTTCGACGGCCAGGGGTATAAGATTATGAACTGGACAACAGCAACTCCGTTGTTTACTGCAATCAAGGGTGAGTTGAAGAATCTTGTCATCGACAAGACTTGTGTATATAATCCTCCTACAAATGGCCGTATAGGCTGGATAGCAGGTGGTGTTTCTAAGAACGGCAGCATTATCGATTGTACTGTTAATGCCAGTATTGTTTTCGACGGAGTTACCCTCACTGGAAGTACCAAGTGTGGAATGTTTGCAGGTTATTCCGCAGGTAAAATCAAGGGCTGCGTCAATAACGGAAACATGACGCTGAAGTTCGTGACAAACGCAAAGAACAAGGACAATTTCTTCGGCGGTATAGTCGGCTCTTATAATGCTACCGAGGCTGCTGATAAAGTTGCGATTGAGGGTTGTGTAAACAATGGTGATATTGTTTTTGAATGGAGCGATACTCCAAGGTATTCCTATATCGGTGGTATCGTGGGCTGTACAGACACGGTCAATGCTCCCGGTGCTAAAGAACCTACCGATTGGGCTGACCAGGGAAGTGTTAAGGGTTGCGTGAACAACGGTGACCTTTCTTATAAGATGGATGCCCCTGCTACGGGCGCATACAACAATATGGGCGGCGTTGCCGGTTATATTGAGGGTTCCATCGAGTCTTGCACCAATAAGGGCGATGTGCATAGCTTATCAGAGGAGACAACAGCAAATGCTACCAGGCCTGCCGTTGGCGGTGTTGCCGGCTGGGTGCTCAATTCCGTGAAGGACTGCGTGAATGAGGGCGAGGTTATCCTGACTGGTACTTTTGCCGCCGGTACTACCAAAGCTGCTGGTGCAGGTGGCTCTCGTCAGCCTACCATTGGTGGCGTAGTGGCCAGCGTGGGCCGTGACGCAGTCAGTACCACTGCTGAGCTTTCCGGTTGTATCAACAAGGGTAACGTATCAATTACTACGCTTCAGAAACCCGAATCCAATGCCGCTACTCAGACATATATTGGCGGTGTTGCCGGTTACTGTGCTGTACCCGTTAATGATTGTCATAACACAGGCTCAATTAATGATCAGAGTGGATCCAAGACTTGCATGGTTGGCGGTGTTGTCGGTAACACAATTGCTGATGTGTCTAATTGCGATAACAGCGGCGAGATTCTTCGTAATGGCCGTGAACTTTGGACCAGTGATAAACCCTTTGGCGCTCAGTCTTATGTTGGTGGTGTAGTAGGTTTTACTAACGCCAAGGTGGAACTGTCCAATCTAATCAATACTGGTAGTGTTAAGGCGACTAAACTCCTTAACTCTGCAGTTCTGAACTATGTGGGTGGTGTTTTGGGTAGTTATAATACTAGCCTTAGTGTCTTGAAGAACTGTAAGAATTCCGGAGATATTTCTTCTGATGCCGCTGCCTGTATGGTGGTAGGTGGTGTTGCCGGTGCATTTAACGGTGAAGTGAATGGCTGCGAGAACATCGGGTCAGTTAGCGTTATTAATGCAGTTTCTCCCGAGGGCAAAGAGACTGAGGTCGGTGGCCTTATCGGTTATGCTTATGCCCAGACGCTGAAGTCTTGCGTGAACACTGGTAATGTTTCTTGCGATTGCGAAGGCTCTTTCGCTGGCGGTCTTGTTGGCGGTAACAATTCCGATAAGGATGGTGCTTCTTTGTGGAGCGGTAGCAAGATTAATTGCACAGTATCTGGCCAGGCTACCAAGGGAGCAATCCTCGGTCGTTTCCGTTATAATACTTCTGCTGCTGATAAGTACAACCATCACACCATCACCGCAGGTGAGGATGGGGCTCCAGTTGAGGTTGACGGTGCAGTCGCTGAGCTTCCTCTCGTCGGCGAGATAAATGGTAAGCATGTATTCAGGAGAATGAACGTGATTGTGAACGGCACAAAGGTTGGCCCCGAAGTACATGCAGAGCGTATATTGGGTCTGGTACCTACCGGAGCCAATCAGCCTTGGACTACTGCTTATGAGAGTTCTGCTGCCTTCCTTAAGGGTAATGACCGTTCTGCAGCAACGGATGGAGAATATGCATTCGTAGTCGGCGCAAGCGTCGAGAATCCAGGCATCCTTGCAATTGATCTTAAGGATCCTACCAAGGTTAAGACTTTGGATATCACCAACTTCGAAGGTGGTTTCCTTAAGGTAGCTTCTTTGAATACCATCTATAATCCTGAGACTGAAAAGTATATTCTTCTGGCTTGCAGTCTGAGTGAGTGGAACGAGGCTGGCGACGGCTATCAGCTCAATATCTATGCTTTCAAGGATGGTATTGACCAGCCTGCAACCAGGATTCTCAATTTTGCCGACAGCCAGGGCCGTCATCTCGGAGAGATTTTCTCTGTCGTTGGCGATTGGCACTCCGGAGAAATCTGGGTCCGCAACCGTTTCACCCCCAGTACTCTTTGCTGGCCTATAAACGATGGTGTTCTGGGCAGCCCTATCGGCGGTTCTATTGGATATGATGGCTCCAAGGGCCTTGGTGTTGTTTACAAGTATGGAATGGGCAGCAATCAGGTGCTCCTTGAGAATGAGAACCTTGGAATACGTTACAATCTGACGGTTAGCTCCTGGATTGAGTCGTTTGCCGGAGTTCTGTGGGCAGGCAAAGACCAGAGTGTAATGGGCCGTAAGTATGGCGTTACTCCTTTTGAGATTGGCGGCAACAAGTTTATCGCCTATACTCAGGTAGGTAAGTACACTAATATCAAGAACGGCGCCCGCGCACGTCTCAAGGTTATTGAGGACCAGGGGTCTGCTGAACTCTTCGGACCTTCCATCGAGGCCGACAACATTAAGTTTGAGTATCCTATCCAGAATCTCAACGATAAGGCAGCAACCGAGGCCGATTTTGATGCAGTGCTCTATGCAGAAGAGGGTCCTTCATTCATCCCCGATGAACGTGTACTCGCAGCGTGCTCCGTTGCAAAGACCGATGATGCAGTTTACGTCCTCAGCCATTGCTACAACGTAGGTCTTTCCGTTTTCAAGTTCGACCTTAGATAACGAGCATATTCATTCTCTAAGCTTCAGGGCGGCCCTTTTGCGGGTCGCCCTGATTCTTATCTTATGCATCAACACAGATGGTTACCATCGCTTAGACTTCCGTTGAAAGGACTGACAGACAATACTCAGTCTTTTCGCTGTCCAGAACTGTTTTCAACCGCGCCGCTTCAACCACCCGGTCGAAGCGTTCGTTCATCCCTTCCGGCTTACCAGCAGATGTACAACTTTCCCGGATAATATGCATCCATCCCTCCACAAAATTCATCTCTGGCATCGCGACTTTCTGGAGCCTCGGTATTTGGCGGAGCAGTTAGTAGGTATAGCAGACGTCAGCGGAAGTTTTCCTCGGGCGAGCGAGGAGAGTAACTGCACTAAACTCCCCGCAGCTCGGACGGGAGGAAACTTCCGCTATGGTTGGTGATTCGCTGGATCAAATACCACCTCTGGTGATCCCGGTTGATGGTTTTCGGCAGGATTTGGGATCACTGGAGGGGTCTGGTGATCCCGTTTGCCCGGTATTTTGCCGTTTCGGGATCACTGGAGGGGTCTGGTGATCCCGGAGGATATTCCAGTGCAGCACCGCCGCCGCGAAACGAAGGGGCGGATTCCGTTCCTACCCCCTCAGCAACATGGGACGGCGGGAGCAGAAAAGCCGGTTTCCGTTCCTGCCCCCGCAGCAGAATGGGATGGTGGGAGCAGAAAAGCCGGATTTCGTTCCTACCCTCTCAGCAACATGGGACGGTGGGCGCGGCACCGCCGCCGCGCGGGAGGCAGGCGCGGCGGCTGCGGGCACGCCGGCTGCGGCGAGCAACACCCGCATGGCGGGCTCTCCTCGCCGGCGGCCTGCTGCCGGGGACTCTGCCGAGGATAGAAGTTGCCGCCTTTTGTTAGCTGTCGGAATCCCGCCTTGGCGCCCGGCGGCCTGATACAAAGGCCGCCAGCCGCAGTGGTTATTAGTGCCGCGAAATCAATGTGAGGTGGTTCTGGTGTATCTCGTGGCATGTAAGCCGCATGTTTTTGGCAGAACTGCGCCACAAAATCAATAGGAGGTTGTTCTGGTATCTCTCGTGGCATATAGCCGCCTGTTTTTGGCAAAACTGCGCCGCGAAATCAATGGGAGATGGTTCTGGTGTACTTCGCGAGCAAAATGATCAACCGTTACAGCGGTCAGGTATAAGGACAATGCTCGTAGGGGTGTCATCACTTGTACCTCTACGAGCAAAATAGCTCGAAATTGCTCGTACAGGTACAGGTTGAAGTACCTGTACGCGCAGTAAAGATAATTCCGGACCGGAAAGATAATAGGGAAAGGAGGGTGAGAGGGCTGCCAGATGTTTTGTTACAGCAGGCTGCCTTACGAGGCAAAATCCTGCCCATGAAATCAATGGGAGATGGTTCTGGTGTACTTCGCGAGCAAAATGATCAACCGTTA
>CAMKAJ010000028.1 GCA_946410455.1 uncultured Bacteroidales bacterium | reverse complement strand
AGTGGCTGGAGAACATCCAGGACTGGAACCTCAGCCGCAGCCGCTACTGGGGCACTCCGCTTCCCGTCTGGCGCACAGAAGACGGCCGCGAGGAGATATGCATCGGCAGCGTGCGCGAGCTCTACGAGCAGATAGACAAAGCCGTAGCCGCCGGCCTGATGGCCTCCAACCCTCTGCGCGACAAGGGATTCGATCCCGCCGACATGAGCAAGGAGAACTACGACCGCATAGACCTCCACCGCCCCTACGTTGACGAGATATTCCTCGTGAGCCCGAGCGGCAAGAAGATGGTGCGCGAGACCGACCTCATAGATGTGTGGTTCGACTCCGGCGCCATGCCTTACGCCCAGACCGGGCTGCGCGGGCAGCAGAGCCCCGACTTCGGATGCACCGCCGACTTCATCGCCGAGGGCGTGGACCAGACACGCGGATGGTTCTACACCCTGCACGCCATCCACACCATGGTGAGCGGCACACCGGCGTTCAAACGCGTGATTTCCAACGGCCTCGTGCTCGACAAGAAGGGCGAGAAGATGAGCAAGCGCCTGGGCAACGCCGTGGATCCCTTCCAGGCGATGGACAAATACGGCGCCGACGCGCTCCGCTGGTACATGATGACCAACGCCCAGCCCTGGGACAACCTCAAGTTCGACGAGGCCGGAGTAGAAGAGGTGCGCCGCAAGTTCTTCGGTACGCTCTACAATTCCTACTCGGTCTTTGCGCTGTACGCCAACCTGGACGGCTTTGAGCCGGCAGCTGCAGCAGTCCCGTATGAATCGCGGCCGCTCTTCGACCGCTGGATAATCAGCAAACTCAACACCCTCGCAGGACGCGTACACGAGGCATACGAAGACTACGACATCACCACGGCAGGCCGCCTGGTGCAGGATTTCGTGTGCGACGACCTGAGCAACTGGTACATACGCCTGAATAAGAAGCGCCTCTGGGGTTCCGGCATGGGAGACGACAAGCTCGCCGCCTACCAGACGCTCTACGAAGTGCTCAAGGGAGTGGCCCTTATGGCCGCCCCCATCTCTCCGTTCTTCATGGAACGCCTGTGGCTCGACCTCGTACCCGGCAGCGAATCGGTGCACTACGAGGCCATGCCCGCGTGCCGCCACGAGCTGGTAGACGAGGCTCTGGAAGAGAGCATGTCCTTTGCGCAGAAGGCATCCAGCATGGTGCTGGCCCTGCGCAAGAAAGTGGGCATCAACGTGCGCAAGCCGCTCGCCAAGGTGCTCGTGCCGGTGCTGGACGACGAAGTTAAGGCCCACATAGAAAAGGTTCGCGACATATTCCTCACAGAGGTGAACGTGAAGGAGCTGGAGTTCCTGCACGACACTACCGGAATTATCACCAAGCGCATCAAGCCCAACTTCAAGACCATGGGCAAAATCTACGGCAAGCAGATGAAAGAAATCGCTGCTGCATTCGGGACTCTGGGCCAGGAGGTGATTGCACAGATCGAGCGCTCCGAGGAATACGCTCTCGAGTTGCCTTCCGGCAACGTGCTGCTGCACCCCGGCGACTACGAAATCAGCTCCGAGGACATGCCGGGCTGGCTCGTTGCCACAGAAGGTACGCTCACGGTGGCCCTGGACATCATCCAGACTCCCGAGCTGGTGCTGGAAGGGACGGCTCGCGAGCTCATCCACCCCATACAGAACCTGCGCAAAGAGAGCGGATTCGAGCTCACGGACCGCATAGACACAGTTATCTACGCAGACGGGGCTGCATACGAAGCCATACGCAAGGCCCTCGACGCATTTGGCGATTATGTGGCGTCCCAGACGCTTTCCGTGAGTCTTGAACTCAAGGCGAGGGCTGAGGCTCCGCAGGGTGCTGCCGAAGTAGCATGGGAAGATAGTACAATAAGCATTAACCTTAATCGTAAATAATTATGGCAGAAGAAGTTAAAACACGTTATTCAGATGAAGAGCTGGCCGAATTCAAAGCTATCATCGACGAGATGCTGGTAAAGGCCCGGGCAGAGTACGAGACTCTCCGCCACGTCATTATGCATAACGGCTCCAACGACATCGAGGACACGTCTCCCTCGTTCAAGACGGTAGAGGACGACGGCGCCAACCAGCTGTCTAAGGAGGAAGCCAGCCAGCTCGCCCAGCGCCAGTACAAGTTCATCCAGAATCTGGAGGCCGCACTGGTGCGCATAGAGAACAAGACTTACGGCATCTGCCGCGAGACCGGCAAGCTCATACCCAAGGAGCGCCTGCGCCTGGTTCCTCACGCCACGCTGACCGTTGAGGCTAAGGAAAAACTCGCTAAGGCCGGAAGGAAATGAAAATTTCCCGAGGTGCCAAACTTATAGCCCTGGGCGTCATTTTGGTAGTTATAGACCAGGTAATCAAGTACTTGGTCAAGACCAACATGACGCTCGGCGAGCAGATTTACGTGCTCGGCGACTGGTTCCGCCTGTGCTTTGTAGAGAACGAGGGCATGGCCTTCGGCATGAAGTTCGGCGGAACTGTGGGCAAGTTCCTGCTCTCGCTCCTGCGCATTGTGCTATGCGGAGCCCTTGTATGGTGGATTTCTTCCCTGAACCGCAAGGGGAAGGCCCCTGTGGGGGTTCTGGTGGGACTTACACTGATTACCGCCGGAGCCTTCGGCAACATTATCGACTGCCTGTTCTACGGGATTATCTGGGACTATGCTCCGTTCATGTTCGGCAAGGTGGTGGATATGTTCTACTTCCCGCTGATACATAATGCTGCCGGTGAGGTGATTTTCTTCAGCCCGGTATTCAACTTTGCCGATTCTTGCGTAACTGTAGGAGCCTTCTACCTGATTCTTTTCCAGTGGAAGTTCTTTGCTGCAGACGACAAGAAGAAAGAAGACACTGCCGCATAGCATTTGCGGTGGCTTACGTGCAAGATTCCGGACTGTGCTTCATTTATAATGCAGTTGATGCTTATGCGTAAGATACTGTTATCAATATTAGTCCTGCTTGCTGTTTGCTCCTGCACCAAACCCAAGTACACAGATGAGCCATTTTTCCGTCTGGAGTATTCGCGCGGAGCCAACCGCTTTGCAGACGAAGATTATGGAAGGGAAGAGCGCTGGTATTTTGGCAGGTTCTATTCTTCTCGCGCTTCCGGGCCTTGTTTCAATTTCAAGCCGCTGAACGACACCGTGAGGCTGGCAGGCTTCTGCCTGGAAGTTAATTCCGAGGACTATTTTAGATTTGACATCTCCAGCACGGAGGCTTTCTTCTATGATGGTAAGAAGTACAGCTTCAGGCACGACCCTGGTTCTACGGTGTATGGACCTGTAACGCTGACCCACAACAACAGGGGGTACTACCCCATCAGCGGTGATTTCTGCTTTACAAGGCTCAAAGAATCGGCCATAGACAGGTTCCTTCTCAAGTTCAATTTTGATTGCTTTGATCCCTACGGGCAGGATACTATCAAGATACGGGACGGTTTTCTTACTCTCTGTCGGCGCTACACAGAGTCCAATACTTCTGAAAGGCTGCAAAGAATGATGCTGTATGAGAAATAGGTTTCTGATTATTGCGGCTGCCGCTGTGGCGCTTGTATCTTGCGCCCAGAAAGATAATATATACGACCGCAGGTATTACCGCGAAGATTTTTTCCGGCTGTTCTACAGCCTGGACGGGGAGAGTAAAGAGTTTGGGCTGATGCCCACTGTAGGTGCCTCAGAGACCTTTTCTGTGCCGGCTTTTGGGTTTTTCGAGGCGGGCGATGAAGTTTTAGCTTCGCTGTCATTCGACTGGCAAGACAATCTGACTATGGAGCTATGCAGTAAGCATCCGTACTTCATCGATAAATATACTTATCACTTTGGCCCCTCTTCCACTCTGAGTTTCCACGGCTGGACTATGCAATCCGGCAGCTATTCCCTGGTTTTCGACACCATCTATTTCACCCCTTCGCCATATACCTCTTATGGTTCGTTTGTGCTGTTCTTCGAGGGAACGGCAGTAAATGCCGCCGGGCAAAGCGCTACGGTGAGTGATGGACGGCTCATATTTATGAGGAATATCGTGTCGCAGATGAACGCCGACGACTTCAAGTACTACATTTATAAGCGCTGACAGTATGAAAAAATTACTCACCCGCTTGTGCTGCCTTATTGTGCCGGTGATTTGCACCAGCTCCTGCATTTTCATCGATACTATTGATATAATGGTTCTTACCGGTAAGTATTATCACAGCTACCTGGAACCATATTACCGAGTGGAGTATAAGTTGGACGACAAGAAGGTAGATGTGGTTAAGAACGATGGAGGCGGGACTGCCGATATTTCAAGGTCCAGCACTACGGATATCTACTTCTATGGCAGCGCCGGCGATGAAATCTGGATGGAGGTTTACAATAACTCCAAGACCTTCAAGACCAAGAATCCGTATCAAATCACTAAACTGAACGTTCTCAATAAATACGGGCATCTTTGCGAGATTACGGGCAAGTGGCACGCCTACTTTAGCAAAGGAGGGCCTAAAGCTTACGACCTCTATCAGGTTTCCTTCCAGGGCGACTGCCTCGATCCCGACACCGGGCAGATTTATCACATCCGCGACGGCCTCTTCACCGTCTGCAAAAACAAGATGCCCCAAAATTGGAAAGAATTATCAGATTATTTATCTGAATAATTTGCAGAACCAGCGATTTTTCCTACATTTGCAATCCCAAAACTGGAGGAATGGCCGAGTGGTCGATGGCGGCAGTCTTGAAAACTGTTGAACGGCAACGTTCCGGGGGTTCGAATCCCTCTTCCTCCGCGCTATGCAATGCATACACCGATGCCGCACTGACGTGCGGCATTTTTGCGTTTTGGCGCAGCCGTCAGGAGCTCGCTCCCGCTTTGCTTTCGAAAAACTCGCTGCCGCTCCGATCCCTGTCGCCGGAGGTACATTAGCCTGTACCTCCGGGCGCATTTTGAGCCCATTTTGCTGCCGGAGGTCCAACAGGATGTACCTCCAGCGACACTTTGCAACTTCTAAGTAGCGCGCAAGGGAGTCACTCTCCCACCTCCAGAAGCTCTACTTTGCCGTCCATGGTGGAGGCGAGGATACAGATTTTGCCGTCTTCAGTCCAGGCGGTGACGGGATTGACAAGGCTAATACCGATACGTTGTTTCCAGAGGAACTTGCCAGTACGGTTATCGAGTGCATGCAATAATCCTGTGCCTCCAGGGATTAGCAGAAGATTGCCACACACGGCCAGGGCGCTGGAGCCTATATCGCGTCCTGTTCCGGAATCTACAATCCACTTGGCCTCGGAATAATCCATTACCGGGACGCCCGGGTCGCCGCTCCACTTGGAGGGAGAATCATCTGCGATTACTCCGTTTACCCGGGAAAGAGGAATGCTGGGATCGAATGCAATGACTTTGCCATCCATACGCTTCACATACAGCGTCTTGCCATCCTCGCTAAGGGCAAATGACTCCCGGCCGCCGTCAACCACGAAAAGCAGCTCCCCAGACAAAGCATTACAGCAGTAGGTCCGCCTGTCCGGGCACACGATGAATACTCGGTCTCCAACCTTAATCGGCGTGCAGGAGCCGGGAGAAAAGAACGCCGAACGATCTTTAGACCAAACCCACTGAAGAGCTCCCGTGCGGGGATTCAGGGAGAATAATCTGTTGCTCCAGGTAGTGAAAAGCAGTTGCTTCTTATCTACATAGGGAGCACCGTCGCAGAAACCAGGCACGCCGCTCCGGCACCAGAGCAGTTTCCCGTCTTTCAGCCTTAGAGCGCGGAAGCACTCGTCCGAGCCGCCTACATATACCGCGCCGCCATATATAGCAGGAGAAGCCACGATGGCCTTACCAGTTGCAAACTTCCACCGTTCCGCCCCTGTTGCTGCATCAAAAGCATATATGCTTCCATCACAACACGGCACGACCAGAATGCCGCCGCTAAGCGCAGGCGTACCATATATCTTGCCAGAGAGTTGCCGGGTCCAAACAGCCACACCGTCTGCAAGAGACATGTTCACCACCTTACCTGCCGCAGTAGCATACCAGGCAAGATTCCCCTCCCTCACAAAGCCGGAACCAATATTTGCATCTTCCTCAACAGCCCATAACAGCTTGACCTGCGGATAGGAAGCATTATCTGTATATCGCATGAACTTGAAGCCTTCCGGCAGGCCGTCGGCATCGTAGCAAAGCATATCGGAGACCGGCACCAGTTCCCTGGCAGTCCAAGGAGCTGCGGTAACATGTCCCCCAGGATTTAGCGTACGCAGAGAAATTGAAAGAACACCTCCACTAATACAAAAGATATTATACCCTGCGCAAGTCTTGTCTTTGTATGCACTCTGCCCCGTCATTCCAGGCAGGCCAAAGTAATCGAGCGCCTCATTCACATGCATGTGCCCGGCAATGGCATATCGGCAGTCCAGGCGCAGCAGCTCACGCCTCACCTCGAACCAGTTGATCATTTCGTCGTTCAGCGGATAATGGTTCAAGAATATCACCGGCTTCCCCCTCTCCAGCGACTTCAGCCAGTTCATGCTGTTCCTGGGCACAAGAGCCGGTGTCATACGCATGTCAGGGCCGCTGCTGCACCCCAGGAAGCGATAGCCTCCTGCCTCAAATTCAAACTGCTCGTAACCGAATAAGCGGATAAAGGTATTGCACCCGCTCTCAGACCATTTAGAATCATGATTCCCGGAGACTATCCAATACGGAATCTCAAGCTTGTCCAACAACTCCTTGGCTGTGGATAGCTGCTTATCAGTACCAAAATCGGTAAGATCGCCACCCATCAACACAAAATCCATGGAGTCTTTAAGCGAGTTTATGTCTTCTATACAGGAAAGCAGATCCTCATTGTTTGCCGCACTCCCAGTATGCGAATCAGTAATGAAAGCAAAACGGACCGCCTGCTCCTGGGCGCCAAGCCCAAGACTCACCAGAAGAGACAGCAGAAGGAAGTGCAGTTTTCTCATAAACGCCAGTATTAATGGGCCAGTATCGCAGAAATAGCCTCTCTTACATTTCCGTAACGGAGAAGGAGTTTCTTTGCGGCCTCATAGTCGGTGGTACCGGTTTCTTCCATAATCATGCGGGTGCCTCGATCTACCAGTTTTTTGTTGGTGAGTTGCATATCCACCATGTGGTTGCCCTTTACGCGCCCCAGGCGAATCATCACCGAGGTGGAAATCATGTTCAGTATAAGTTTCGCGGCGGTTCCGGACTTCATACGGGTACTGCCGGTAACAAATTCCGGCCCCACTACGGCGATAATGGGAATGTCGGACTCCCTGGCAACAACGGATTCCTCGTTGCATGAGATACTGGCTGTGAGCATGCCCATCTCCTTAGCATTTTTGATGGCGCCAACAACGTAAGGCGCGCCTCCGGAAGCAGTAATGCCCACCAGGCTGTCCTGCGGGGCGGGATTGTAGGCCAGAATATCCTTCCAGCCCTGCTCAGGGTCATCCTCGGCCCCTTCTACGGCATTGCGGATGGCGCCGTCACCCCCGGCAATAATCCCTATGAAAACGCCGCTCATTCCGTAGGTGGGAGGAATCTCGGAGGCGTCGGTAATGCCTATGCGGCCGCTGGTGCCGGCACCGATATAAAATACACGGCCGCCTCTGTGCATCCTCTCCACCACGCCGTCAACAAAACGGGCAATCTGGGGAATGCATCCCGCCACAACCTCCGGGACCTTCCGGTCCTCGGTATTTATACCTTCCAGAATCTCAGTCGTGGACATGCTGTCGAGGCCTTCATAGAGGGAATTCTGTTCTGTCTGATTCATTCTTTCTTTATCCTTTTAGCGTCCTTGTCAAAAACAACCAAGCGCAATTAACAACGCAAATATACTTTTTACAATTGAGAATACACAAAAGTTAAAGGAAAGACTTAACTTTGCAGTAGACAAACTCCACTCCAATGGAACAACAATCCGACTTCTCAGAAGTACTCGAACTCGCGGCAAGGGCCGGACATATTCTGCTCGAGAACGGCGCGGAGATATCGCGCGTAGAAGACATAATGGCCCGCATTGCAACGCACTACGGGGTGAGTACGGGCAATTTCTTCGTACTGTCTAACGGTATTTTTACCACTGGCCAGGCAGAGAAAGTGCGCACACGTGGAAGGCAGACATCGACCTACGCTAACGTGGAGTTCATCCCCATTCACAGCATTCAGCTTTCTAAAGTAAAGGCGGTCAACCGATTAAGTTACGACATTGCGGCCGACCGCTGCACCCTGCTGGAGGCACAGAAGCGCCTTACAGAGATTCAGCAGGCGCCGGCCAAGCCGGTGTGGGAGCAGACTCTGGGCTCTGCCTTTGGCGCCGCCGGATTCTGCGCCGTATTCGGTGGCGGATTCATGGACTGTGCCGCTGCATTCTGCGTTGGTCTGCTGCTATACCTGTTCCTTATGCTGGTGAGTTCTCGCTACCTCTCCAAGATAGTTGGCGGCATCTGCAATGCCCTGTTGGCTACATTGCTCTGCATTATCTCCTGGAGGATAGGATTCGGCGCCAGCCTTAGCAATATAATAATTGGTGCGGTGATGCCCCTCATTCCCGGGGTGCCATTCGTGAACGGAGTGCGCGACCTGGCAGGATCCGACTATCTGGCCGGCATCACGCGCCTCACCGACGCCATGCTGGGATTCTTCTGCATAGCCCTGGGCGTTTCCCTTGCATTTATGCTGGATGGCGCTGTGCATCAAGGAGTTATATTACTACAAGGGATGAGCGTGAGCACCCAGACCGCAGGCCTCTGCTGGCAGGGGCTGGCCGCATTCGTGGGCACCGCCGCCTTTGCTTGCCTCTTTGGGGTTGACCGGGAGCAGTACCTGCTTACCGGACTCGCCGGAGCCATTGGTTGGGTGTGCTACCTGCTGCTGGTGCGCAACACAGGGCTGTCTCCCGCCATGGCCACCGTGCCCTCCTGCCTTGTAATCTGCATTCTCTCCCGCTTCCTTGCGGTACTCACCCGCTGCCCCGCACAGGTGTATCTGCTCTGCGGAATCTTCCCGCTGGTGCCGGGAGCAGGCATTTTCTGGTTCACCTACTACCTCACGTCGGGCCAGATGCAGTTATCGTTGCAGAGCGGCTTCCTGGCAGCAAAGGTTGCAATAGCAATAGTGCTGGGGATCATCCTTGCAATGGAGATTCCCCAGCGCTTCTTCTCTAAACGTAAGAGGGTACACTAACCCAGATACACCCCGTTGTCGAGCAGCTCGGCGCGAACCTTGGATACATCTACCTCCGAGGGCAGCACACCCTGCTCCAGAGCAACGCGCGCGGCCGTTCCTGCGGCCTCGCCAAGGGCCATGCAGGTACTCATTACGCGCGTACCGGCCATAGCTTCGTGGTTCATGGAAGAGCAGCGGCCTGCCACCAGCAGGCCCTCCACCTTCTGTGGCACCAGCACGCGGTAAGGGATATCGTAGGCGTCCTCTGTGAATATCATGGTACAGTCGCCACCCTTAGAATGGTGAATATCAACGGGATAACCGGCAACCACCACGGCATCGGGGAACTTCTTCATGGCCACGATATCCTCTGCCGTGAGCACATACTTACCCACGATTACGCGGCTCTCTCGTATGCCGGTAAACGGCGAAACAATCTCCATGTGGGCGTTCTGGAATCCGGGTACAAAGCGACGCAGGTACTCGTTTATCACCTTTATCTGCTTGTGTGCAGTCATCTCGCAACGGGTATAGCTTGCAGGCTCGGTACTGTCTGTACCGCTCACGCGCACCATGTTCACCCAAATCTCGTCGGGCTTGAGACCGGTAATCAGGATCGTGCGGTTGACGGGGATGTCCAGTCCGGCCTCACGGGCTTTATCTATCATGCCGCGAAGCCCCACGGTGATAAAGTGGCGGCGGGTAAACTGGCTGTGCGGCATATTGTCCATGTCGTAGATATCCGGGTGCTGCACAATTGCGTCGCGCAGTGCCTGCACATCTACGCCCCGCAGCTGATACATGAGGGTAGGAGGCTGCAAGCCGCCGTCGGCATCGCCCTTGTGGCACTCTACTCCGGCACGGAAGGCAACGTCGCCGTCGCCGGTGCAATCGATGACGGTCTTGGCAAGGATTGCCTCGCGTCCGCACTTAGACTCGATAATCACGCCCTGCACCTTCTCGCCGTCCTTAATCACACCGCAGCAGAAAACGTACATAAGTACCTCTACTCCAGCCTCTTCCATCATCTCTGCGCAGACGTTCTTCACCTCCTCAGTATCTACCATGGTAAAGGACTTATGCAGTTTGCAGGGATAATGGTCGGTAGCCGCACCACGCTCGCGCAGGCGGTCTATGAACTTCTGCGGCTCGCCCTTTATAATCTGGTTGCCCTTGGGGCCAAGGAAGGCCAGGATGGGGAGGCCTATGGTAAGGTTTCCGCCCAGGAATCCCCTGCTCTCGAGCAACATAACTTTGTGACCTCCTTTTCGAGCGGCGGAGTAAGCCGCCATCACGCCGGAAGGACCGCCGCCAACCACGAGCACGTCCACGCTGGCGCGTACCGGAATTTCCCTTGAGGGTTCAAACACTGTCATAATACGAATTGAGCTAATTCTTGATATCTTGCGTAGCGGCGCAGATAGAACGCATACCGCTCAGGATCAGGAGTATAGGTAGCGCAGGCTCCGGGGCACAGAGCATCTTCTGCCTCAAGCACCGAGCCATACAGGCCGGCAGCCACGGAGGCGTGCACGGCGGCACCCATGGCGCAGGCGTCCTTGCAGTCGCTCACCTCTATGGGGCGTCCGAGAACGTCGCAGAGGGTTTGCATCACAAAGGGGCTCTTCTGCGCGATTCCGCCCACGGCAATCATCTTATCTATACGGATTCCGCCGTCCAGATACTGGTCTATGCAAGCCTTGGAGCCAAATGCGGCGGCCTCTACCAGCGCGCGGTAAATCTCTGCAGGAGAGGTGGTTATACGCAGTCCGCTGATGCTCCCGGTAACTATGTTGCTGGGGTTGGGAGCGCGTCGGCCGTTAAAGAAATCTGTTGCCAGCGGCAGGTCGTCGCGAAGAGCAATCTCAGATGCCTCTGCGGCAAGCTCCGGAAGGTCACGGCCGCTCAAGCGCTTGAACCATGCGAAAATGTCGCCAAAGGCCGAAAGCCCTGTCTCGTAGCCCATGTAGCCCTCCAGAATCGTACCCTCAGACTGACCGAAGAGGCCCTCGATAAAGTGCCCCCGCATCTTCTCAACCGGCATCACGGCCATATAGCAAGCAGAAGTGCCGAGGTTGAGCACTGCCGTACCGGGGCGTACGCCGGCACCCACAGCGCCGGAATGAGCGTCGCAGTTACCAACGCCCACGACCACCGATTCGCTCAGGCCGAGCTTAGCGGCCCACTCTGCGCAGAGCGTACCGGCAACGGCCGAACTGGGATAGTTGACCTGCGGAATATGACGCAGCACCGGAAGCAGCAGAGGGTCTATCTGCTCAAAGAAACTCTCCGGCGGATAGCCGCCCCAGTCTTTGTTCCACAGCTGCTTGGCGCCGGGGATGCAATGCCCCCACTTCATATCGTCGAAGCTGCGCACGCCGGTGAGCAGGTTGGTAACGAAGTCGCACTCGTCTACAAAGCCATAAGCGGCCTCGCGCACTGCAGGATTGGTGCGCAGGATGTGGAGCACCTTTGCCCACGTGCACTCTGCGGAGTAATGATTGCCACTCTGGCAGATGTAGTTGGGAGTGTAGCGCGCCCCCGCTGCTGTAAACTCCTCTGCCTCAGCGGTTCCGGTATGGTCTTTCCAGAGCACGAACATGGCGTCGGGGTCTTCTGCAAACTCCGGGCGCAAAGACAGCGGCATTCCGTTGCGGTCTGTCATGGCCACGGTGCTGCCGGTAGTATCAACCCCAATGGCGCAGATTGCCTCAGGCTCGGGGCAGGCGGCCACGACCTCACGCAGCACCGACTCCAGACATTCTATGTAGTCAAGTGGATGCTGGCGGAACTGCTGAAGCAGAGGATCGCACCAGCGGCCCTCTGCCCAACGGGGGTAAGGCGCTGTGGAGGAGGCAATTATACGGCCGCACGAAGCATCTACGAGCACCGCTCTCGCAGAGTCGCTGCCGTAGTCTATTCCAATGGTGTAGCGTGTCATTTAAGGATACGCAGAAGTTCTTGTTCCAAAGCTTTTTCTCCGCTCACGGTGGCAGCAAGTTCGCCCCCGGCAAGCAGGAAAGATGCGGGCACAGTGCCCACGTTATAGAGCATAACCGCCGACGAAGCAGCGCCCAGACCGTCGTTCACGTTGATCCAGGGGAGATTTTGAGACTTCATTACTGAGGCCCACTCAGACTTGTCTGGGTTCACATCCACCGCATAAATCTGCAGCCCACGGCCGCTCCAGCGGTTGTAAAGGGGCAGGAGCTTGTCCAGGTTGAACATTTTCTGCGCCGCGTCGGACGAATCCCAGAAGTGCAGCAGCACCGCCTTGGAGTCCAGCGACGAGAGCTGAACCTTCTGGCCGTTGACGTCGGGAAGAATCAGATTCGGGTAGCCCGCAGCCACGGCAGACTGCAGGAGCGACTCCATCTTCATGGCGTTCTCTCTGCGCACCGTCTCTTTCTCGAGGCCCTTCACATAGCGGGACTCGGGGTAAACGGTCTTGAGCGTATCTACCACATGGCGGAACAGAATGGCGTCTGTATGCTGGCTGAACACCGGATTATTCTCGTCCAACTGCTGGAAGAGCACCGGCACCACGGTAAGGGAACCGGCGCTCTGCATGACGTAGCGCGTACATTCGCGATAATACGCTATATATGCGGCGGAAAGTTCACGGGCGGGAGCGTCGGAATTCATCTTCCGGGCGAAGGCCGCCATGCTCTTCTCTACCTCTGCAAGCCGGGCCGACTCCGGAGAGCCCTCTACGCTGTAGTTACCAAGAGTATCGGCAGTCACTACTGCGGTTTCGCCTGCACTGAGGAGCAGCGAGGCCAGCCTTGCGGGGCCACGGAAAAGGTACACGAACTCGGGCTGGCCCTCCAGCACTTCCAGAGCATAACGGAAGTGGCCGGAGGCGTCGGTTTGCACGGTGTCGAGCACCTTGTACATGTTCACGTCCAGCAGGCGCAGCTCGATATCGGAGAGCGGCGCATCTGCCACGGTGCAATCTATGCGCGCTTTGGGAGAACAGGCCGCCAGCAGCATAGCCAGCGGCAGCAGGAATCTAAAGCTTCTCATACTCAGCAAGAATTGAGGCTGATATTTGCGCCTGGCGCTCGGGCGTCACCTCCGGACGCTTTTTACGGAAATCCAAGTCTCCCTCGGTCTGGAGAGGTACCAGATGAATGTGAGTGTGAGGCACTTCCATGCCGAGTACCGCTACACCTACCCTCTTGCACGGCACTGCGGCCTTAAGGGCCACTGCAACCTTGCGGGCAAATGCCCATAGGCCCTCGTAGGTAGCCGGGTCCAGGTTGAAGATGTAATCGTCCTCAACATTCTTGGGGATTACAAGGGTATGCCCCTCTGCAAGGGGGCTGATATCCAAAAAAGCGTAGAACTCATCGTTCTCCGCCACTTTGTACGAAGGAATCTCGCCCTTCGCGATTTTTGTAAAGATTGTCATAAGGATATGTCGAGAATCTTGAATTTAAGGATTCCGGATGGGACCTTGGCCTCTACGGTCTCGCCTTTTGCGTGGCCCATGAGAGCGCGGGCGATGGGCGTTGTAGCGGCAAGGCGGCCCTGAGAGAAATCGGCCTCTTTCTCACCCACGATGGTGAAGGTCATTTCTGCATCGGCCGAGAGGTTCTTGACCTTGACGGTAGTAAGCATGCCCACCTTGTCTGTGCGGAGCTGAGACTCGTCTATCACCTTGGCGTTGGCGATGGTGTCCTGGAGCTTTGCTATCTTGAGTTCAAGCAACCCCTGGGCCTCGCGCGCCGATTCGTATTCTGCATTCTCGGAGAGGTCTCCCTTCTCACGTGCCTCGGCAATTGCGGCCGAGATGACCGGACGCTGGGCAAGGGCCTCAGCGAGGTCTTTCTTCAATTTTTCGAGCCCTTCCTGGCTCATATAGTGTACTTCTGCCATAATTCTATAAAAGTTAAATAAAGGAGTCCTGTCTTTGTGCGACAGAACTCTAACCATTGCAAATATACAATAATTTTTAGATATTTGCTAAGATGAAAAAGATAATCCTTTTTGTTGCGCTATGCCTGCTGCCGGCAGCACTTGCATGCGCCCAGGGGCTCAGCCTGGAGGATGTGCGGGGCGATGTGAGGCGTGCCGCCGACTGGTTTGCCGGCTACCGCTACGACGCTCCTGCAGCAGCCCCGTATGCTCCCGCAGGATTCAAGCCCTTCAATATCAGCACCTACGCACGGCACGGAGCCCGGCTATACAGCAAAGAGAACCTGTACGACCAAATGCATAAGCTGCTCACGCGAGCATCCGACGCCGGCAAACTCACCCCACGCGGACAGGAACTGCTGGAGCGGAGCGAGGCGGTGTACCATAAGGTCCGGGGGCGTGCCTACGATCTCACGGAATACGGCCAGCAACAGCATCGCGCTATAGCAAGCCGCATCATGAAGAGCTGGAAGCCAGTATTCAAGAGCCGCAGGACCATAGAGGCGCGTTCCACCCAGACCAACCGCACCATTCTCTCCATGACCGCCGCGCTGGATCAGTACCGCCAGCTCGACAGGGGGCTGAACATACACTTCGACGCCTCTGCCGCCGACATGGGCGCGCTCAATCCTACCAGTAAATACAACCCGCACGCGCAGGCACGCGACTGGAGCAGGGCCTTCGAGGCAGATACTGCCCGATGGAACCCCGCGTTCCATCAGCTGCAGGCAGAGAATTACAAGCCGCAGGAGTTCTTCGGCCGCTTCTTCACAGATACTTCCGTGGTGCTGCCCATCTTCAAGGATTACATCACTGCCGAGCGCATGTTCTACTTCTACTTCGCGTTCTCGGAGACTCTGGGTCCGGAAGAATCGCTGATGTACATGCTCACCCCGGAAGAGGCATACGGCTTGTGGGAGTGCGAGAATTTCCGGATGTACAGCTGCTGCGGGGCCACTCCCCTGTACCACGGGCGCAACTGGGCGCTGGAAGAGGCTCTGGTGCGCGACTTCCTGAAATATTGGGACATAGATGCGGCCGGCGGCGATGTGGCTGCGCGCCTGCGCTTCGGGCACGACTACAAGATTTGCGGAACGTTGGTGTTGCTGGGAGCCGAGGGATGGACCCACTGCGAAGCAGATCCGCACAAGGTGCGTGAGATTTACGACTTCGGCCACATGCCCATGGCCTCTACCCTGCTCTTTTCGCTGTACCGCAATGCAAAGGGCGAGCTGCTGATACGCTGCAGCCTGGACGAAGTTCCGCAGCACTTCCCCATTGCTTGCTACACAGATGCACGCGGCCGTCAGTGGCCCGACTTCTACCGCTGGGAGGACTTCCGCGCTTACGTAGAGAAGCGCCTCGCCCTTGCAGACCACATACTGGAGACAACTTAGAATATGTTGAGAAAAATCAGAATAGTTCTTGCAGCGCTGTGCTTTGTGTGCATAACGCTGCTTTTTGTGGGTATTGGCCACGATTGGTGGGGCTGGCTGAGCAGCCTGCAGTTCCTGCCCGCGCTTACCCGCGTTATTATAAGTGCGAGCTTGGGCAATATTGCCGTGCTGCTGGGCATTGTGCTCTTTACCTGGCTCTTCGGGCGTCTCTATTGCTCGGTGCTGTGCCCCTTGGGGGTGTTTCAGGACCTCATTATCTGGCTGCGCAAGACTCTTGGCAGATGGATCAAGCCCCTGCACAAAAAGTACAGTTTTAATAAAGAGCGTTCCTGGGTGCGATACCCTGTGGCCGCCCTGCTCATTGCCAGCCTAATTGTTGACCTTCAGCTGATTACAGCCCTCATAGGGCCTTACAGCGCTTATGGGCGCATGGTACTGGCCGCTGTTGGCGGGGGGCCCGCACAGCTGCTGATTGCTGCGGGAGCGACTTTCGTGATTATTGCGGTCTGCGCTTGGGTTTGGGGACGGGCATGGTGCAACAATGTGTGCCCAGTTGGCACCTTACTGGGATGCGTGAGTCGCTTCTCGTTGCTGCAGGTGCGCTTTGATGAAGACAAGTGCGTGAAGTGCGGGGCGTGTGCTCATGTCTGCAAGGCTTCGTGTATCGACGACAAGTTGCATACGGTGGATGCTTCGCGTTGCGTAGATTGTTTCGACTGCGTTGACTTCTGCAAACTCGGCGGCCTTCGCTACGGCTTCGCTTCGCCGCGCGAATCAGCTGGAGACAGGAGTGCAGATCCGGCGATACTCAGCCGCAGCCCGCTGCCCATGGCAGCGGAATCAGCGAGGATGGATGTAGCCGGATCTGCAGCTCCTGCGGACGCCGAGCGCGGCGAAGAGGATGAAGATACCCCTAAAGGCACCGTTAGCCGCAGGGCATTTATAGCAACGGGAGCAGCAGTTATCGGAGCGGGGGCTACGGCTGCGGCGCAGAATATGAAGGTGGACGGCGGACTGGCACCGATGGAGCCAAAAGTTCCGCTGGAGCGTGAGCCGAGGCTGGTGCCACCGGGGTCGGGCAGTGTCAAACACTTCTACGATGCCTGCACCGCCTGCCAGCTTTGCATCGCAGCCTGTTCCAACGGGGTACTGCGTCCTTCCTCAGACCTCGCTCACTTCCTCCAGCCTCAGATGGGCTACGAAAACGGCTATTGCCGTCCGGAATGCACCGCCTGCACCAGCGTATGCCCCACAGACGCCATATTGCCTGTAGCGCGTGAAGCCAAAACCCTCATCAGCATTGGGCACGCAAGCGTAAATGCAGAACTGTGCCTTGCCGCCAAGGGCGAAGCCGGCTGCGGCAAATGCGCGCGCGGCTGCCCCACAGGCGCCATCAGCATGGTCAGCACAGACGGCGTGCGGCGCCCTGTAGTCATGGAGAGCCTTTGCATCGGGTGCGGCAAATGCGAATACCTATGCCCCTCGCGCCCCATCAGCGCAATAACGGTCAACGGATTAGAAACCCACAGGAATCAAGTGCTATGGACAGGAGAAAATTCTTAAAGACATCTGCTGCGGCCACGGCGGCCGCCGGACTTGCTGCTTGCAATGGGATTCCCGGTCAAGCCGGGAATGACGGCATAATTGGGCACGAAAGCGACAATGGGTACAGCGGGAAGGTGGCGCAGAACTACCCTGGCATAGGATTGCTGGGATACGGCTGCATGCGCTGGCCCATGACCAAGGATGCGGATGGAAAGGACATTATAGACCAGGAGAAAGTTAATGAGCTGGTAGACAAGGCACTGGCCCACGGAGTCAACTACTTCGACACCTCCCCCGTGTACCTGCGCGGAGATTCCGAGAGGGCCAGCGCAGTTGCCCTCAATCGACACCCCCGCGAGGAGTGGCTACTGGCCACCAAGCTCTCCAACTTTGCCGACGCCACATACGACAATTCGGTAAAAATGTACCGTCGCTCCCTGGAAATCTTCCAGACAGACCACATAGACTACTACCTGCTTCACGCTATTGGCAGCGCAGCCGACTTCAAGTCGCGCTTCGAAGACACAGGAATACTGAGCTTCCTGCTCAAAGAACGCGAAGCCGGACGCATCCGCAACCTGGGATTCTCTATCCACAGCCAGCAAGAAGGGTTCGACACCATGATGGCAGCACACGAGAAGTACCATTGGGACTTCGTGCAGATACAGATGAACTACATAGACTGGACGCATGCCGGCAGACGCAACACTAACGCCAAATACCTCTACGAGCAGCTGGCGGCGCGCGACATCCCGGTAGTGATAATGGAGCCACTGCGCGGCGGCTCCCTGGGCTCACTCCCCAAGCCCCTGGCAGACAGGCTCAAGGCAGTGGAGCCAGACAGGAGCATTGCCTCCTGGGCCTTCCGCTTCTGCGGCAGCTTCCCCAAAGTGCTCACCGCCCTGAGCGGCATGACCTACATGGAGCACCTGGACGACAACCTGCGCACATTCTGCAACTTCGAACCGCTGAACGAGAGAGACTTCGCGCTGCTGGAGCAGATAGCCGACGAGCACGAGCGCTTCCCGCTGGTAGGCTGTACCGGCTGCCAGTACTGCATGCCATGCCCCTACGGCATCAACATCCCAGGAATCTTCCGCTTCTACGACGACAGCGTGACGGAGGGCACCTACGTAGCCAACAAAGAGCAGGAACACTACGCTCGCGAGCGGCGCCGCTACCTGGCCGCCTACAACAAGGCCGTAGAATCCATACGCCAGGCAGACCATTGCATAAGTTGCGGGCAATGCACACCGCACTGCCCGCAACATATACGAATACCGCGCGAACTGCGCCGTATAGACGAGTATATAGAAAGTCTTAAGCAGGATACCCTCTAGAAGGTGTATCCTGCTCCTATAGCTAGAGTGTTAGCAATTGCGGCAGACCCTACCAGGTAGGCCGCATTTATGCATATACCCGAGAACTTAGCTCCGAGTCCCACAGACAAATAGGTAGGAACCGGACTCTTGAGCCCGAGGCTGTAGCCCACGCGGGCGAAGACCAAGTCGTTGAAGCCGTATTCAGCTCCCACGCCGGCACGTACTCCACCCTTGAAGAAGTAGTCAACCTGAGCAGCCGCCTCCAAGGAGTGCTTCTGCGCAAAGCTCAAATTATACTTTCCTGCCACCGTAGCCGCTGTAGGAAGAGCGAAGGTGGTGCCATCGGAGGCCTTAACCGAAGTTCCGAGAGAAGTCACGCCGGCAGCCAGTTTGGCGCCGCCAAAACTGTATGCTGCCATAATATCAGCCCCCACTGCGCTGTAAGAATTCTTGGCCGCGAGAGTGCTGTTCATGAACTTAAGATCCACTCCCGCACTCAGCTCAGGGGTAATTCTGTAAGCAGCGCCCAGCTTGATGAGCATGTCTTTAGGGGCAAAAGTCCCCTTCTTTGAGCCATCATCGGTAAAAATTACCGCGTTAGGAGACATATCCAGGGCAAATTGCGCATCCAGAGAGAACCTCTGGGAAAGCTTGGCATAAGCGTCAACGTTAATATTGTTGGACGACACTCCCTGCGGAGCCCAGCTGAACCAGGAGGCGTTCACGTCCAGCCCGGCATCGCCAAGCAGGCGCACTGCGGCAGCTTCGGCACTTGTAACTCCACCCTTAGCGAGCGTACTCACATTGCGCGGCACTACACTGAAGGGCATTGCCACGGAAGCGGCGTCCTGGGCACGCAATGTGAAGCAGGCCAGGGCAACAGAAAAGATTGCAAACGTCTTTTTCATAACTCTCATACCTTTACAACCGTGGTTTTAAATGTCTTGCTGCCAGATACCACCACAACTCCGTAGCGTCCGGGAGCCCAATTGCTCATATCAATACGCGCAGGGTCAAAAGCGTCGCAGGTAACGGAGCCTGCATACAGCACAGTACCAGCGGAGTTAGAAATGGTGATAGATATCGCCTTCTCCTCTCCGTCGCTGATGCTCAGATAATCCTTGACCTGGGTAGGATACACGTCAGGGTCGGACTCGGGGTCGCGAATCAAAACATTGAACGATATAGTAGCTTTTTCTCCCTTGATATCGGTACCGGTAATGCTCACACGCGCCAGGCCATAATCAAGAGTTGTGAGATTGAGCGTATTCTCTACCTGATTGAGATGTACCAAACCCACGGGATTCATATGGAAAGTATATGTGAGCTGCTCTCCGTCAGGATCGGACACATAATTCTCCATATTAAGAGCTTTCTTCTGCGCCATTGAGGTGAAAATCAAATTCTCCGGATTGGATACTGCCTGCGGAGGATGATTTTCCATTATCTGGTATCGAAGCGTAAATGAAGAAGACAGACCAAATTCATCGGTGACAGTATAAACGGCATAATATGTGCCCGCATCGGCATCCTTGCCGCTGATAGTAACTCTGTACTTACCGGAAGGCAACAAGGTGTTTACAGCCGCATTCGAACCAGGGGTAAAGAATACGTTTATACCGTGGCCGTCTGGATCGTAAATATCAAACTCAATGTTCAAGGTCTCATGCGACTTTACCTGTACAGGGCCCGGGGTTTCAGTGACAATTACAGGAGCAAGATTAGGACCTGTATGCACCCTTACCACCGGAGACAAGGCAGAGAAATTATTGCTGTAGTCGTATGCTGCAACTGCAGTATAATAATCTGTCTCAAAATCCAACCCGGAAATAGTACCTTCAATCAAAGAACCCACCTTTGCACTGCCTGTCTCTACAGATTTGCGGGCAATGTCTGAAGGAATGTTGCGCAAATCTAAATTCCTGAGATAAGCCTCATCTTTAGACGCCAAAATTATGAAGCCATAGGCCTTGAAGTCATCCGGGTCGGAAGTAACCTTCCAACTGAAGTCGAGGAAGTTGGAGTGAACGTTCACGCTATGCGAAGACGGAGCCTCGGGTGGGGCGGAACTGCCGTAAGAGAATGCGCCCATGGCATCCAGGAGCGGACCAATATTGGTAGCTGAAGAAAGCGCCTTGCGGTTGGCTCCGCCAAGCAAACGGGTTGTGAGCATTTCGTTGGTAAAGCCAGCTCCACCGTAGTAAGAAACCAACAGCGCTGCAACTCCACTTACATGAGGGCAGGCCATAGAGGTACCCTGAGCCCATGTATAACTATTGTCAGGGCTTGTACTCAAAACTTCTCCCTTTTCATAGTACGCAGAGCCTCCGGGTGCAGCCAAATCTATCCATGAACCATAGTTGGAATAGTATGCACGAGTATAGTCTGGAGCCACGGAACCTACGGCAATCACAGGCTCATAGGCTGCGGGCCATCCTATACTCCATGCCTCGTTGCCAGCGGCGAAGATAACCACACCGCCCTTCATAGGGCCTGTCTGGTAGCCATTGGCATCTGTGCCGGCATACTTGATAAAGTAGTCTATGGCGCTCGACATAGAGCCGGCGCTCCCCCGCTTTGCATCTTCTTCGCTGTCGTACACGTTACTCCAGCTATTCTGGGAGATAACTGCGCCATGATCTGCAGCCCATACCATAGCCTCGTGGAACCCTCCAGAGAGGTCATGTTTGGGATCGTCGGGATTGTGCTGGAACACTTGGCATGACATAAGCGTAACGCCGCCTTTGCCGTCAAGGCCTCCGGCGATACCACTCACGCCTTTGCCATTGTTGTTGATGGCTCCAATGGTGCCGGCCACATGCGTACCGTGGGAGTGAGCTGATATTTGGTAGCTGCCGGTAACAAAATTTTTGCTTCCGTTGGCTCCACCCTTCATGCATACCGCAGCAAGGTCTTCATGTTCAAGGTCAATACCTCCGTCTTCTACAGAAACTATCACATTAGAAGTACCGCCGGTATAGCGCTCCCACACAGGCACAACGTTGATATCACAACCCGCCTTGTGCTTTGCAGTGAGCGTTCCGTTGTTATAATAATGCCACTGTTCAGGCAGCTTGGGATCGTTGAACGTAGCGGTAGACTTAACGCGGCGCACCGGCTCAGAATACACGACTCCGGGGATTTCGTCAATACTTCTCACAGCTTTAGTCTGAGGCAGCGAGGGATCATAGGTAATGCGGTACCACTTATGAAGCCCAGCCTCGCGGTGACGTGGTTCCCACTCTCCTGCATCAGGATATAGGCGTTCCACCTTCGTGGCTCCTATGCCCTGGAACACCGAATTCACTGCGCCGGACTTGGTCTGCACGAAGTTACCCTGTGCCAGATCCGCCTCCAACTGCTCCACCAACTCGTCGGACAGCTCGATAATCATCTGTCCGGGAATGAGCGAGGTCTCGTTAACAACATCTTCTTGCGGCGTTACCGGCACCTCAACATCCTCCTCCAGGCTTTCGCAAGCGCAGAAGAGTAAACAGGCCAGAGCCGCACTATAAAAAAACTTTTTTGTCATCTCTTACTGCTTTGCCAGGTAATCCACTACTGTCAGCAAAGACTGCGGATTATTCCATTTGATTTTGTTTTCCTTCAGGAAAACTTTGAAGTCGGCCGGGTCGGAAACGGCCTGCACGTCCTTGCGCGTAGCATAGACTATCTTTCCGTTCACAAAAAGGTATTTCTTTTGAATCAGCGGAAGAGTCTTTCCATCCTCCTTGCTGTTCTTGAGTTCCATGTGATTGAGACTGCTGTTGGAGTTGGTTGCACCAATTCCCTCCAGGGAGCTAAGAGCCATAGTGCCCAGGGTAGTAGAAGAAGAACCATAAGCGGCTTCGGTAGAATTGAGCTTCACCATGTCGATTTCTGTAGATTCAGCCACATATCCATTGTCGTTCTGAGCCAGGATCTTCATCAGGCTGCCACCAGCATTGATATAGTAGTCGTTGCCAATTCTCACGGAGAATACCGTTCCGGGAGCGACTTCCTTGATGAACTCACCGTCTATGAAATGCAGGGTAGAGCGCACCAGACTAACGTTCAGCAAGCCCTGCTTCTTTGCGCCATCCTGAGAAAGAATCTCTCCCTCAGTAAAATCAGCATAGATATAGGGCCAGGTAGTGGTGGGCGAAAAAGACTGCGCAGCTGCAGCAAAGCTCAACAATGCGCATGCAATGATAGTTGAAAAGCGTTTCATTATATTACTCTTTGATACATCTCACCGAATAAGCGTCGGCCCGAGAGCCGCTGGCTACAGGCGAGATGGTTATGTTATTTTCTCCGTTATATCCTCTTACAGCAAAGCTCATGCCCACGGCCAAGCCTGGCGTCATTCCTGCTGAATTGTTTGCAGTGTTGGTCCAATAGCTACCCCACAAGCCCACCATGCTGCCCATAAGCATTGCGTACTGTCCATCGTACCTGGTGGCTGCCGGGAAGTATGACTGCACGTCCATACTCTTATTCAGATAGATGGTCCATCCATCCTTGTAGTCCTTCATAGTATATACGCCATCCCCGTCCAGATCTACGACTGCCACCTCCGCAGGCCCCCCAAGATCATTGAACACAAAACCGCTCTGAGTGTCACCGGTAGCCCAGGTGTAACCGCCGCTCTCTGTCATGTAAACAAGATCCTTGATAGAAGCCACCTTCCACCCAAGGGGACAGGGATCGTAGATAGACTTGGAGCCGGAGCGTAAGTAAGCACCGTTAACCCTCTCGTCGCCGGACGGATTACCCCAAAGAGCTCCGTTAGACTCTGCAGGCAGCAGCCAGTCCCTGCAAGAAGCATACTGATAGTTGTTGCTTATGCATGTCTCAGGATGAGCAATACTGAATGCCAGGCTGTTGTCGCGAAGGCTATACATATCAGTGTGTCCAGTAGGAACCGCATTGCCGTCTATATCATAGACCTTTATCGGCAAAGTAGTGATGGAGCCGTTATTGGGATATGGCGAATAAGGGAAGGGATCTTTGCGGCCCCACTGGTACAACATTCCGTGGGAGCTAATGTTGGCCGGCTCATTATTCTGGGCGCCCAAATTAAGATTCATCATCTTGCTTCCAGACTCGCATGCAAGTTCTTCTATCGCCACGGCCGGGAACCAGATATGCCAGCTCCAGATAATATCACCAGAATTGTTTGTCGCAGCTATTACCGCGCTGCCGTGAATCTTACTGGCCACAAAACTAATAGCTCCGTCTTTATAGGACACCTCTTCTATCATGCCCTTGGCAGTCTGCCATACAAGCTTTGCCCCGGCCGGCTCAAGGGGGGTAGGAGCAGGAAGGCCGCTCGTACTTGCTCCGTTGCCACGCACGCGGGCATCAAAACTATACTCTCCTTTATGTGTTATTATGTAGCAATTAGAAGAGCCTGCTTCGCTAAGGTTTACAGGGTCGTAATAAATGATAAGTGCTTTCTGAATCACAACAATATCTGCATACACCAACGCAGAAACCTTGTCGGGGGCATAAAGACGCACCCTTGCACTACGTTCATATTCAGTGGGATTAGGTTGAACGTCAAGATGCAAATAGCCATCAACATTCGATACACTCAACCATTCGGCTCCCGCATCTACAATTTCGCACTCCCACCCGACTTGGTTTGTATTCACGTCAATACCGAAAACTCCTCCGCCCGATTCTGCCTCCACTTGACTCTGAAGCGAAATCTCCGGCTCAAGCAATTTACCGGCCTGCTTGATACTCACAGACTCTGTGGCCGCAGCTTTAGCGATTGTGGGAGCAAAAAACTCTACGCTTGCAGTTCTGGGCTCGGTGGAATCATTCTCCTTGACAAGCAGCGTAAGAACACCATCCGACTTACTCTGCTCCACCAGCCAACTTGTGTCATCGGCATAAATAACATACTCCCAAGAAGCAGAATTTGTAGATACCGGAATGGTAATCCTCACTTGTGAAGAGGAAAGGTTGTAAACCTGCTTCCCCTCAACGTCGAGGAATATATCTTTATGGCATGCTGCTAGCGACAGAAGTATAAAACAGATGGCGACAATACGTTTCATAGGGGCACGTAAACTATAAGTTTGCGAATATATAAAAAAATACGCACAATAAGATAAAAAGGGGCGTCTGATTTGCACCAGCCGCCCCTATAAAGATTACTCTACCTCCTCTTATTTGGCGGGAGCTTCAAGCACTTTGGTAAAGCTGAGCTTTGCGCTCTTTGCGTGTGAAAGCATAGGATAGTATGTTTTCGTGCTGGGAGCAGCAGTAACTGCAGCTGCAGGCTTAAGAACAAACTCAGGGAAGAAGATGTTGTAGTCGCTTCCTAAAAAGTCATTTTCGGTAAGGTCTGCAACATTTCCGCTTGCAGGCATCTTATAAGCCTCATAATAGTATCCAAGGAAATCATTACCATCTTCCAGAGAGCCAACTTCAGTCATATAGAGCTGAAGATGACGACCGTCCTTATTCTTTGAGAGCCAACCATAGTAGGTTGCCAGATAGTAGAAATAAACTGCACCATTATACACAAATGCACCAAGCTGTGCATCTGTTTCCTCGATGGTGAGTACTCCGGTGTCACCGTTCCAGTCGCCGTAAATCTTGCAACTATTGAAACCATAGTAAGAGGAAATCATCACATTTCCCTTGGTTGCATCGTCGGACTCGGTAATGGTGAGGGTCCAGGGATCCTCGTTGTAGGTAGCACCGTAGCCACTTTCACCGGAATTCTCGTAAGTTCCGCATACATCAGCAACAGTGAAACCATAAGAGTAGAGGACGGGGCCAATCTCAAATGCAGCATTTTTATTTCCGTAAATGTCCTCAAATGCAGCTTCATCTACAGAGATAATAAAGATATCTCCGCCACTAGGAGCAGCCTCCAGACAGAATCCGGCGGTGTACAGACTCGTAACTCCATAGTTCTTACCACCAGTGATATCATACTCAGTAGTGGTAGTCACACCTGACTCAGTATGCACAACCTGGGCGTGGGCCTTGCCGGGATATGCTTTGGCAAGCATATTCTCGCTTTTCACATTGATAAATGCCTTATAGTCAGTAACAACCTCAGGAGCCTCTACCTTGAAGGAGAAGGGAGCGTTGGGAATGTATGCCCACACACCGTCAGAAGGATCCTCATCATCAAGAGAACCATCCTCAGCATACTTGAACACGCTCTCAAGAGCGGGGCAAGGGTTGCCGGCGGAATCTACGAAGGTTCCCTCAGGGAAGCTCACGAGATACCAAGAACCAGGAATAGTGATGTCGGGGAAGACAAACTGGGCAATGTTAGCGGCAGGCATAGTAACCTGGGCAACAGCCTTCTGGTTAACAGGAGCGCTGTTTGCAGCACGGTAGTTCTGAGCATAAACAACTGCGGTAACTTCTTTACCCTCAACATACTGAACACCCTCAGAGAAGAGAATCTTCACAATATTGTTGCTGAAAGCAAAGTCTACTGCCTCAGGATTTACACCGTCGCTGGTCTTGCAGCTTGCAGAAACTACGTGGCCCACATTACCCTCCTTGCTGGAAGTAACGGCATACACATAATAAGTAGTATTAGGAGACAGGCCGCTGACGCTGGAAGTGAAGCTCTGCTTGTCTGCATACTTCACAGTACCCTGAGCTACATCACTGTACTTAACTGCGTACAGAGAAGCGGAATCAGGTGCGAAAGCAACGGAAGTAACCAAATAGGAGTAATAGGAAGACTCTCCCTGAGGGGCCACTGTGAAGCTGAAGGAATCGTCGGTGACGTTCGCAACAGAGACAGTAACATCGGGGGCCGCAAGCACAGGTGTGCTGGGCTCTGCAGGAGCAAGTGCCTTGTTTTCACAAGACGCTGCTGCAAAAGCTACAACGGCAACGATTGCTATAGATTGAAAAAATCTTTTCATAATCACTCTAAATAATTATTTCTTGGTCCACACTACCTTGTAAGAAGGATCTGTCCTCTTACCAAGAAGGAAACCGTTGTAGTACAGATAGTCGTTCACCAGACCCATACCATACTCGGACTCGAAGCCCGTTGCAGTCTGGGTGAAAATCAGAGAAGAGGAGAAGTTTACCATGTAGCCACCGTCTACTATATAGCACTCTGCAAGCTCGAGCATACCGTTGTCATTGTACTCACCAACTTCCTGCCCGCAAGGGAAAGAGAGGGTAAAGCTACCGTCCTCGCCCTTGGTTACATTAGCGTAAACAGGACTCAGTGAGCTCTTGTTGCTTGCGTGCAGAGGGCAAATACCATCACACCAGAGGACATTCACGTCTTTGGCGTCCTTGGCAAGGGTGAGTTCCCAAACTACGTCACCGCCAACGTCAACTGCTGTACCGGTGTAAGTACCAAGAATCGCAGCAAGAGGGTGATCAAGGTCAAAAATGGTAATGCCGCAGTTATTCTCTGCTGAAATCTTAAGCCCAGTAGCGCTGGTGAGCTTGATAGAGAAACCAAGGTCGCCAGTATATTCGCCGGGGAGTTCAAGAATATCGAGCACTATATTCTGCTCACGGGTCTCTCCATCGAAACTCAGGACTGCATCAGGGTTGGTATCTCTAAAGTTGACTCCAGACTTTGCAGTTCCGTCGATAATCTCGTAAGACACAACGGTCTTGACGGGCTTGATGGAAGCAATGGATACCGGAATAACCAGTTGTCCCACGTTCTCATTAACACCGAAGGTGGCAGTAGGGAAAGAGGCAAAAGACTCACTCTCCTCGAACTCGGGGACAGTGTTCAGGTTCTGGCAACCGGCGAATGCGACGGCTGCGCATGCAAGTATTGTAAAATATCTTTTCATTTTGCTATCCTCCATTTTATTATTCGCCGTAACCATCATTCTGAACGAGATTCTTGTTTACGGTGAACTCACGGTTAGGAATAGGCTTGGCCCAGCGATAGTCACCAACGGGGATATTGGTAGGCACATTGCCAGCAATATCTACACGGGTCATAGGGCGGCCGGTACGGGCGAGGTCGAACCAGAGGTGACCTTCCCATGCGAGTTCCTTGGAGCGCTCTGCATACACACCTGACTTGGTAGCAGGCTGTGCGGTAGCACCACGATTGTCAGCGATAGTCTTGAGGTCATTAACAGGGCTATACTCACCATTTGCTCCGTTCACAGCAGCTTCTGCACGGATGAGGTACATCTCGGAGAGCCTGAGAACAGGGATATTGTTGGCGTCGATGGAGCCGAGGCCCTTACCTGCATACTTATAGGTGAAGAGTCCATTGCCATCGGGATCAGGAGCATAGAGAGTAGCACGAATATCGCTCTCCTCGAACTGCTCGGTAAGATCGGTAGAAACACCGCAATCGCCGTAAGCGTTGTAATAAGTCATACCCCACACGGTCTCGTTGCCGGTTCCGTAAGACTGGGAGAGAACGTTGTAAATCTCGAAGATGATCTCTCCACCGGGCATATCCTCATTGTAAACAGCTGCATCCTTAAGGTCAGTAGGAGTCCACATCTTGTAGTTGTTGCTGTCGATTACGAGGGTAGCGTAGTCGGCTGCCTCCTGCCACCTTTCTGCATACAGACATACACGGGCAAGCATGGCGTTGATAACGTCGATGTTGGCGCTTGCCTGAGGGTCTTTGCCGTCGCGGGAGTAATCAGGATCGATAAGCTCAGCAGCAAGCTTAAGGTCGTCGATGATATACTTGTAGGTATTCTCCATGGTCTCACGAGCAGGCTGTGCCTCAGAATCACTTACGAGAACGTAAGGAACGCCGAGTGCAGTAGCTGCAGTAGCACTGCTGTACGGATGAGCGTAGGTACGCACAAGGTCGAAGTGCGAGAATGCACGGAGGAACAGGCACTCAGCGCGCAGGTTGTTGATATCCTGCTCGGAGACAGCAAGAGAAACATAGCTCTCAAGTCCGTTGTCCTCGATAGCGTTGAGCACGTTGTTGGCTGCAGAAATCACATAATAAGCAGTAGCCCAGAGAGGACTGGTGCTATTAGGGGTGTAGTTCACTGAATACTCGTCAGTGTAGCGGCCAGACTCATAAGTGTCGAAGATGATACCCCAGCGCTTGCCGTTTCCGGTAGCCATCTCGTTGTCGAGGATGAAGTGGGCACCATACCAGTTGTTGGATGCAAGAGGAGCGTAAGCACCGGCGGTAGCCTTGTCCAGGCCGTCGTATGTGCTCAGCGTAAGTACATCACTCTGCGAGAGCTTCGGAGCTTCGGTAAGGAAGTCCTTGCCGCAGGAAGTCAGAGCTGCGATAGCCGCAAATGCAATGATTATATACTTTTTCATATTCGTACTCCTTTTAGAATGTTATCTCGACTCCACCGACAACACTCTTGGTGATAGGGTACTGGCCGGCGGTAATACCGGTTACGCCCTGCTCAGGATCCCAGAAGTTGACATCGTTGAAGCAGTAGAGGTTGAGACCGCTCACGTAGAAACGGCAGTTTGCAATACCGATCTTCTTGGTGAGTGTTTGAGGGAGATTGTAGGATACGGTAATATCCTTGACACGCAGGTAGCTCGCGTTCTCGAGCCAGCGGTCGATAGTCCAGTCGTTGGAGTTGGAGGTGTTACCTGCAACGGGCTTGGGGTTCACGCCCACATCGCCAGGCTGCTTCCAGTAATTGAGAGCAGAAGCGAACTGGTTACGAGCAATGCTCTGGCCGTCGTTGAAGAGGTAGTGATTCTCGTTCCAGATGAGCACGTTGTGGCCTGCCTTGTACTCGAAGAATGCAGCAAGCGAGAAGCCCTTCCACTGGAAAGTAGTATTGAAACCACCGATGAACTTAGGCTCAGGAGAACCTGCATAGTAACGGCGTGCCTTGTTGTAGTCGTTGGTGAGGGTCTTGTTGCCGTCCTCATCGATGGAGGCTACCCAAAGAGCTTCACCGTTGGTAGGGTTGACTCCGTAGTAGTCATACAGATAGTAGGAGTACATGCCCCTGCCGACAACCTGGCGGACATCGGTTCCGATGAACTCGTCACCACCGAGGTCGAGGATCTGGGTCTTGTTGTAAGCTACGTTGCCACCGATGCTCCAGATCATGTCGCGGTTCTGGATGATGTTGTACTCGAGCTGGAGCTCAACACCGCCGTTCACCATGGAACCTACGTTGGAGAAGATGGTAGAGAAACCGGAAGTAGCAGGGATCTGCTTGGTGAGGAGCAGGTCCTTGGTCAGACGGTTGTACACATCCACGCTACCGTTCAGGCGATTGTTGAAGAATGCGAAGTCAAGACCGAAGTTGGTGGTAAGGTTGCGCTCCCAGGAGAGAACTCTGTTCTCGAGCTGGCTGGGGAGGTAACCGGTAATACCGTTGTACTGGGATGCACCGTACAGACCGTAGGCCTGATAAGGGCTGATACCGTTGTTACCGTTCACACCGTAAGAAGCACGGAGTTTGAGGAGGTTGATTGCCTGAGCTCCCTGCATGAACTGCTCGTTGGAGATGTTCCAAGATGCAGAAACGGCCCAGAAGTTACCCCACTTGTTGTCGGCTCCGAAGAGTGAAGAACCATCCCTACGGAAGTTGGCCTGTACAAAGTAACGGTTATCGTAGTTGTAGTCTGCGATGGCGAAGAAGGAAAGCATGGTCTCTGCGCTGAAGCCCTCACTAATCTCGGTTGTGGTCTGATCTGCCGTGTTGTGGTAAGGCATGCTAGGATCCACCTCAGGAGAGTAGTGAGAGATGGAGTGAGAGTCGTAACGCATTGCTTCCTGACCTACCAGGGCGCGTACTGAATGATATCCTCCGAAGATGTTCTGGTAAGTAATGGTGTTGGAGGTGGTCATCTGATGAATCTGACGATCATAGGTCTCCAACTGGTTGGCGTACACGTTGTCGTGTGCCACGGGGCTGTACCAGGTACGGGAGTTGACGAAGAAGCTCTCGAGGGAGTTACGAGTCTCGATGTCGAGGTTCTTGATAGGGGTCCACTTGAGATTTACAGTTCCGTTGAGGTGGAAGTTGTGATCCCACCTCTCATCGTTCTCTGCAGTTGCACGGGGGTTCTCACCGCTGTTCACGGAAGCGTTGCCTACGAAGTTGCCGTTCTCGTCGGTCAGAGGGAGCCAAGGCATGGTGGTCTGGCCTGTCCAGATAGGGCTTGCGGTATAGAGGCTCTGCATAGGAACGTCGCTCTGCTCGGTATATGCGAGGTTGAAGCGGACGCCGGTCTCGAGGTTGTCGAGAAGCTTGTAAGAAGCATTCACACGACCCTGGAATCTCTGGAAGTCAACACCATAGAACACACCCTGATCTTTCTGATAAGAGAAGGAGGAGAAGTACTTGGCACGGTTGTTACCACCGTTTGCGCTGACTTCGTACTCCTGAGTGGTGCCCAGACGGGTGAACTCATGCAGAGGGTTGTAAAGCTTGTTGTTGAGCAGGGAAAGAGGACGATAGTAGCTGCCGCTGGCGGGGTTGTCGGGATCTACGCCTGCATTGGCGATAGCATCGCGGGACCATCCGAGGAACTCGGAAGCCGTCATCATATGGAAGCCGCTGTCGGGCTGCAGCCAGTTGACACCGTACTTAGCGCGTACGTTGAACTGAGCCTTACCTTCCTTACCGCTCTTTGTGGTGACGAGGATAACACCGTTAGCAGCACGGGAGCCGTATGCAGCAGCTGCAGCAGCATCCTTAAGCACGGTGATGTTCTCGATGTCGTTGGGGTTCAGACCGGTGAGGGCGCTGTTCTGGTTGGACTCGTAAGACACGTCGCCAGTGAGCACGGGAATACCGTCGATAACCCACAGAGGAGCATTGGACGCGTTGATGGAGCCGTTACCACGGATACGGATCTGGGTGATGGCACCAGGCTGTCCGGAAGTCGAGGAGATAGAAACACCTGCGAGCTTACCGGCAAGGGCCTTGTCAACGGAAGTAACGGGAGCGGCGGCGATGGTCTCACCCTTGACGGATGAAACGGAACCAGTGACCGCTTCACGCTTGACAGTACCGTATGCAACCACGATAGTCTCTTCCAGAACGGTAGAGTCTGTCTCGAGGGTTACATTGATAACCTGTCTTCCACCAACGGCAATCTCAGCCGTTTTGTAGCCCAGGCAGCTGATTACAAGCGTGCCGTTGGAAGGAACGGAAATCTTGTAGCCGCCCAATGCATCAGTCATAGCATAGCTGGTAGTGCTGCCCTTGAGCTGCACCGCAGCACCGGCGACCACGTCACCGTTGGCATCCTTGATGGTACCAGCGACCTGCACATTCTGTGCAAAAGCCACAGTTGCCGAAAGGAGCAATGCTACAACCGCGAAAAATGATTTAATTTTTCTCATTGGTTGAATTTTAATTAAACAATAAACTATACTAACTAATACTTTAGCCAAATTATGGGTATTTTCCGCTATAGTAAAAAATTCGGCGCAAGTTACTGACTATTTTTTTAATACGCAAATTTTCTAAAAACCCCCTACAGTGCCCTCGTTTGCGGATTTGGGTAAAAATGCCTTACATTTATTAATTTTTACCACCTTTCGCTTAAATCAAATGAAGCGCCAGACACTCTTTTTCTTAAAATAATTAATTAAAAAATTTTTTATCTCTCCGCTACGCTTTACACATTCTATATCTGATAACCGCTCCTACCCCCGCAGAGAACCAGGACGCCGGGAGCAGAAATCCGGGAATTCGCTCCTACCCCCACAGAGAACTGGGACGCCAGGAGCAGAAATCCGGGAATTCGCTCCTACCCCCGCAGAGAACTGGGATGCCGGGAGCAGAAATCCGGGAATTCGCTCCTACCCCCGCAGAGAACCGGGACGCC
>CAMKAJ010000027.1 GCA_946410455.1 uncultured Bacteroidales bacterium | reverse complement strand
AGGGCGGTTTGGGGACTTCCACCCGTTAGAGTACGTTCGTGCTGGGCGAACCGCATTTTGCCTGCATCAAAATACATGCAGGCAAAATCGATAAAGCAATGAGGCACAACAACTTAAGCGCCAGGCAACTTTAGGCGCCGGGCGTCCTGTAAAAATGTCTCTAGAGACGTGCAGATTTTAAAAGTTCTCTGGAGGAAGCAGCAGGATCGGGGGCGCTGCAGATTGCACTAACTACTGCAATACCGTCAACACCGGTTGCAAAAACTCCTGCGACAGTTTTCTGGTTCATTCCGCCAATAGCCACGGTGGGATGTTTCGACAGCCGGACAGCCTCTCGCAAACCGTCCAGGCCGAACGGAGGAGCCGTATCGGTTTTAGTTGCTGTAGAATATACGGGAGATATAGCTAAGTAATCGATATCCAACGCATTAGCTTCGAGCACCTGTTCCATATTCTCCGCAGACAGGCCGATGATTTTGTCTGACCCCAAGAGTCGCCGCGCCATCTCATACGGCATATCGCTTTGGCCGATATGCACCCCGTCAGCATCAACCGCAAGCGCAACATCCACCCGGTCGTTGATTATCAACGGCACTCCTGCCTTCTGGAGAATAGGCTTGATTCGCAGTGCAAGCTCTATGAACTCTCGAGTATCTATCTCTTTCTCACGAAGCTGCACCATCGTAGCGCCCCCCCTAACCGCCTCACTCACAATCCATTCGATATCCCGCCCCAAAGACAGCGGCCGGTCTGTCACCAAGTATAGCCGCAGCTGATCCCGTATTCTCTCCGTTTTCTGCATATTGCTGATTATCAATGTTTTATATATATCCATGGTGCAATTTTACATCGTAGAGATTTGTATATTGCTGACACTTAATGATTTGCGGATTAGGGCACCAAACTAAGTTCGTCGATGAAGTTGACGGCAAGAGAGCCGGTACCGCGCGAACGAGCCACGGCGGCTTCCCCTGCGCTACCCATCAGATTCATAGCATGCACTGCCGCCTCGTACGGGGGCATCACGGCGGCAAAAGCAGCGCAAATCGCTGATGCACAGCACCCCATGGTCGTAACCTTTGCCATCAGAGGCGAACCTTTGCTGCACTCCGCCTCCCGGACGCCATCTGTGATGTAATCCACAGCGCCGCTCACCGCCACCACCGTTCCGTGTTCGGCGGCAAACTCACGGGCACAGCTGCGAGCTTTCTCTACGGGCTCCGCACTGTCAACTCCCCGGGTAGCGCAGGCCGTTCCATGCAGAACCATAATTTCGGATGCATTACACCGGACAATCGCAGGGTGGTATTTGGTAATGAGTTCCACTGCAGTTTGAGTTCGGGCAGCACTGGCTCCTACACCCACGGGGTCAATCACCCAGGGCCTACCATACTTATTGGCAGCGGCAGCCGCAGCATGCATCCCTTCAATCTCTTTATCGTCGAGGCATCCTATATTGATTACCAGCGAGTTAGCAATCTTTAGCAAGTCATCCATCTCTTTGTCGTAGAACGACATTATAGGTGAGGCACCAATTGCCAGGAGCGCATTGGCGTTGAAGTTCATCGCAAGGTAATTGGTGATGTTTACAACCACCGGCGTTTTGTCGGAAATGATTTTCATATTGTCCTTCGTTTAATTTAATTTCCAGAAGTGATTCACAGGGCCGTGGCCGTGGCCGATTTCGTATTCAGCGCCGGAGACTATAGCCTGGTGGATGTATTCAGTAGCTGCGCGGGCTGCATCATCAAGCGAGAAGCCCTGGGCAAGATACGACGCAAAGGCCGAGGATAAAGTGCAGCCGGTACCGTGCGTATTTGGAGTATTAACGCGGGCGGACGGCAGCTCAACGATCCTATCCTCCTCAGCATTATAGAAAACATCTACCAGGCGCTCGTCGCTAAGATGACCCGCTTTCATCAGTACCGAAACCTTTCCCTCACAAGGGGCGGCTTCATACGTCCTGCTGTCAGAGTGTGCAGTGGCAGTTTGGCCCGCAAAACCAGCAGCGGCAGTTTCGCCAGACGGACCAGCAGCGGTGGAACGCCCAGACATTTTTTCCGAGAGTTCGCGGGCTACGGCCGGAAGCTCCACCTGAGAGTTGATTTTGCGACCGATAAATATCTCAGCCTCAGGGATATTGGGGGTTATTACCCTGGCTAGCGGCATCAGCTCTGCAACCAGCACTTTTATAGCTGATTCCTCAATAAGGCGATGACCGGAAGTCGCAACCATAACCGGATCCAGTACGATATTGTGAGGAGCGGCAGATAGAAGCGCATCTCGGACTGCAAGTACAACTTCTGCACTATGCAACATTCCAATTTTTATAGCGTTAGCCCCAATATCAGACAACACGCAGCGGATCTGGGCGGCAATGATTTCCGGCGGCACAGGGTGCACCGCCTCAACACCCAATGTGTTCTGTACCGTCACTGCCGTAATGGCGCTGGCAGCATAACTGCCGGTGGCGGAAATAGCCTTGATATCCGCCTGAATTCCGGCGCCGCCGCCCGAATCGCTGCCGGCGATTGTCAACACTCGTGAATACTGTTTCATATTTTGAATTTTTCTAATTTTATTTTGATTTAATCTAATTTGTAAATTCTTTCGAAAGAATCGTAAATATCAGAAATGGGTAAAGCCCTTGAACTCCTTTTCCGACCCAATCCAACGGATTCCTCCGCCTTCTGTAACCCGTCCGATGACGGATAAAGAGTCGATAGCGCGGCAGGCTGCTGGGAGGGCGTCTGGTGCAATGGTAAACAGCAACTCGTAATCTTCTCCCCCGCCGACAGCCAACTCATTGGCGTCCCAACCGCGCATTTCACACATCTGCCTCATTTCCTCCGACATCGGCAACGCTCCCAAATCAATCTCCGCCCCTAACTCAACCCCCTCTGACTCAGAAAGATGGCGCGAGGCAGTTTCCTGTAGACGGCGGGAGGAGGCGTTCAGAATATGTCGTAGGTCTGAGGCAATGCCATCAGAAATGTCCATCATAGCATGGACTCCGGGTACCGCCGCCAGCGCCCTCCCCTCTGCCACCCTCGGCATCGGAAGATAGTGGCGGTGGATCAATACTTTCTCTGCCGTCTCCCTCGAACAGGCTGGCGCAGTGATGCCACCCGCAAAACCTTCTGCAGAAGACATATGAACCGCCGCATCTTCCTCCCCACTGCACTTAGGGGTGCTGGACAATGTACCCCTAAGTGCATTTTCGGCCATTTTTGCGCTTAGGGGTACATCTGTTTGGACCCCTAAGCGCAGTGAAGGATCAAGGTCGGCATTCTCTTTCCGTTCAAGAATCAGTTTTAGGCCGGCGGCTGCATCTCCCAGGTTTCCGGTGACGCAAATTAAATCTCCGGCACGGGCGCCAGAACGAAGAACAGCCCTGCCATGGGGACATTCGCCGAGAACAGTTACATTTATAAACAGTTTATCCGGCGACGCAGAGGTGTCTCCCCCAAGCAGCGGGACCCCGAACTTGGAACTCAGTTCCTTAAACCCAGCGATAAAGCGGTCCACCCACTCCGCTCGGCCGTCATCAGACTCAAAGCCCCCATTAGGCCTACCGTACACATCTACTCCACCGGCAACTTCAGACGACTCACCTCCACCAGCAACTTCCGAGGATTCACCTCCACCAGCAATTCCCGAAAATCTACTTCCAGGTATAGCTGACGAAGATAAACGAGCCAGAGGCAACTTTGGGGGCAGGGCGATGGAAAGAAAAGTAGCGACGGGACGCCCTCCCATCGCAGCTATATCGCTGATATTCACGGCGGCAGACTTCCATCCGAGTTCCTCCGGAGATACATCGGAAAGAAGAAAATGGCGGTCCTCTATCAGAAGATCGGTCGTGACTAAAGTATCTACACCTGAGCGCTGGGGAATGACGGCACAATCGTCCCCTATCCCAACTACTCCCTCTGAGTCATTGCCCGCAGAACCGGCATCGGAACCTCCAGCCACAGAACCTCCCGCAGCACCACCAGAACAAACAGCAGCGTCACTCGCAGAACCTGCATCAGAACCTCCAGCCACAGAACCTCCCGCAGCACCGTCTGCTACTGCACTAAAACAGCTATCTTTCAGAAACTGAGCGCGAATACGCGCAATGAGATCAAATTCTCCTAAATGTGACATTCCTTACGACGGTATTAACCGTATCAAGTTCAACGGGACTCTCTCAACCGACGCCCAAACGGCCGGTACCCCGATTATTTCAAAAAATCCGCAGCAAAACCAGCATCAAACTGGCAAACAAATATAACAATTATTTCGGAGTCGTATGCGCATTAACCAGATAAACAATAGACATGTACGGTACCCCAGAATTCGTTTGCAAGCCAATCTCGCAGGTACGGCTATTGGAATACCCAACCGGAACGCCAGCCGCCTGGGAGCGCAACTTCCTGAGACTCCATTCGTTAAGCTCGGGATGAGTCATACCTTTGTCGCCTGCAAACCCACAGCACCCAACCCCCTCGGGCACCCGCACGTCGGTGGAGCAAAGCTGCGCAATCTCCAGCATATCTTTATCCAGCCCCATCAAACGCGTAGAACAAGTAAGATGCAGCAGAACCGGAACAACGGAAGCATGGAACTCAAGCCGCCCAAGCAAATACTTCTTGATAAAGCCCACGGGGCCATAGAGTTGTAACCCCTTGATACTCTTCTTCATACGATGCAGGCAGGGACTTTGGTCGCACAACACAGGCCAGCGTCCGCCCTCGGAAGCCTTGAGTAAAGCCTCCTGAAGTTCAGCAGACTTCTTGTCCGCCACATCCCTCTGTCCTTTGCTCTCCCATATCATTCCGCAGCAAAGACTGTCCATTCGTTCCGGGAAAACCACCTGGAAACCAGCCTTGACGAGCAGCTCTAACGTCTCTTCTACCAGCGGCTTACACGCCGGCGCCGAAGGTTGAAGCCCCATCATCTGATTGAGGCAGCTGGGGAAATAGACCACCTTGTCGCGGCCAGCAGCACCTTTCTCCGAAAGTGCGCTCCGCGAATCCCCGGCGACGGGCGAGGAACCCGTCGGAACCTTGTACGGCCGGGGCATAGCTGGCGTCCACAACGGCAGCCCCAGGCCCTTGTGCAGCCCCTTTCCTATCGTCGACATAACGTTCGGTCCCAGCACAAAGCGCCCCGCCTCGGCAAGCCCCAACACTGCCCTCACTCCATTCTTAACTCCATGAAAATGAGAGGCCATAAACTCACCTGCCGCGCGAACAACCGCCCCCGACTGCCGCTCCCTCAGCAGATGCGTCAGATCCGCCACATTAATACCCATCGGGCAGGACATAGAGCACAGTCCGTCGGCGGCGCAAGTCTGGTCTCCGTAATAACGGTAGCTCCGCTCCAACGCTCCAAGCAGCTCAGGATCAGAGCCTTCCTCCCTCAGGCGAGCAATCTCTCGCTGCACCGCAATTCGCGTACGCGAGCTCAGCGTAAAACCGCAGGACGTACAGTTGACCTCGCAAAAACCGCATTCAATGCACTTGTCGAGCTTCTTATACACAGGCACGTCGGCCGGCAGCGCATCGGCCGGAGAGAGCGGCGTCAGACTCTTGATATTCTTAACGAAGCACTCGGGGTCGTCGTTGAAAATCACCCCTGGATTCAAGATTCCGGACGGATCGAACAGCGCCTTGACCTCCTTCATGAGTTCAAACGCCTCTGCGCCCCATTCGGTCTGTACGAACGGAGCCATATTGCGCCCCGTCCCGTGCTCTGCCTTGAGCGATCCTCCATACTTCCCGACCACGAGCTCAGTCACATCGCGTATCAGAGCGGTATAACGAGAAACCTCCGAAGCTGTGCTAAAACTCTGGTTGATAATGAAATGGAAGTTACCAGCCAGAGCGTGCCCATAGATGCAGCTGTCGGTGTAGCCATGCTTGTCGAGCAGGGCCGAAAGGTCCTCGGTGGCCTGTGGGAGATCTTTGAGCTGAAAGGCTACGTCCTCTATGAGGCAGGTAGTGCCCTCCGCCCTCATGCCTCCGACCGTTGGGAAAATGCCGGACCTGATGGCCCAGTAGCCGGAATATACCGTCGGATCTTCGGTAAACGCTACCTCAACCCCAAAGGGTTCAAGTGCCCGCTGCACCGCCCGTATCCGCTCCGATAGCGCCTCGTGCGACTGCCCCTGCACCTCCGTCAGTACCGCAGTCACATCGTCCTGAGAATCAATCACATGCACATCTCCAACCGAGAGCAGAGAGCGCCTGTCGAGCATCTCCGCCGCTGTTACCACGCCCTCCGGAATGGCCACCACAGCTTCTGCCGCCGCACGGATGGACGAAAAATAAATCATCGCCGACGCCTTGTACGCCGAGGCGGGGAGCGTCTGCATGCGCACCCGGCTGATGAAAGCCAGCGTGCCCTCGGAGCCCACCAGCAGATGCGCGGCTATCTCGAAGGGGTCGGAATATGTAAGGAGCGGCAGCAGATTGAGGCCGGTGACATTCTTGATGGAGTATTTGTTGCGAATGAGGCGGCAGAGTTCCGGGCACGCTAGAAGTTTTTCGCGAAGCGCCGTAAGTCCCTGAATGAACGATGGATGCGACGCCGCGAACGCCTCCCGCGAAGCTGGGTCGCCGGTGTCGAGCACGCTTCCGTCGACCAAGACCATGCGCGCGTCCAGAAGCATGCGGTCGCTGTTGTAAAGCACGCCGCAGCTCATTCCAGAGGCATTATTCGCCACGATGCCTCCCACCATGCAGCTCCCAATGCTTGCGGGGTCGGGGCCAAAGCGGCGGCCGAACTTTGCGAGGTACCGATTGACCTCTGCGCCAATCACGCCCGGCTCCAGCGTCACGCTCTCGTCGGATGCGTTGTAACTCTTTGATTCCCAGCTCTTCCCCGCCACCAGCAGCACGCTGTCTGTAAGCGATTGGCCAGAGAGTGAAGTGCCTGCTGCCCTGAAGGTTACGGGCACCCCGCAGGCCGAGGCTACACGCAGCACTGCGGCCACTTCGTCCTCGTTCGCAGTCCGTACCACAAGTTGCGGGGTCATTCTGTAGAAACTACCGTCGGTGCCCCACGCAAAACGCCGGAGCGGGTCGGAATAAATGCGATCGCCTGGGATAATGCCCCCGAGGCGTTTACGGAAGTCGCGGATGCGGGGAGATTGAGTTGTCATCGGAACTGAAAGCTGAATCTTTCGCGAAACTGCGTTTCTATCGGAACTGAATGTTGAATCCCTCGCGGAGCAGCGGCGCCACGAGTTGCTGCATCTGCTCTACGCTGTATTTCTGGAGCCCCTGCATGGGCGTGGGGCGGTCTATCGAGTAAAGCTGAATGAGTCTGGGGCGCAGTGTGCGCACGATTTCCATCCATCCGCCGAGCACCTCTGGCGCAGCGGAATCGAAGTCCGGAGCCCGCAGGAACATGGTCTGAAGGATGAAGTCGCCGCCGAACTGCTTGAGCGCTTCCACGGTGCGGGCGACGCTGTATCCAGATGCTGGATGATTGATGCGAGAGGCCAGCTCGTCCGTAGGTGCATCAATCTTGAGGATGGGGTTGTCCACTTTCTTGAGCGCCTCGAAGACCTCCGGCACGTGCACCCGCGTGGCGTTTGAGAGCACGGAAACTTTGGCCGATGGATAGAAGGCGTCGCGGAGCCGCAGCGTATCTTCTATGATGCGGGGGAACTCCGGGTTGAGCGTGGGCTCGCCGTCACCGCTGAAAGTGATGGAGTCGATGGGAACGCACTCGAGCATGAGAGCGGAGAGCTTGTCTTCCAGCGCGTTGCGTACCTGGACGGCTGTGGGGAGGACGGTGTCGTCGCGCCCGTCGGCGTTCCAGCCGCACTCGCAATAGATACAGTCGAAGTTGCAGATCTTGCCTTTTGTGGGAAGCAGGTTGATTCCCAGGGAGTTACCCAGGCGGCGGCTGTGTATGGGGCCAAATACGGTTTCTTCTCTGAGCATAGTGATACAAATCTAATAATAAATTGTCATCTTTGCTACATGATTCAGATGGCAATTGTAAACTTGACTCCGGACTCGTTCTACGAGCCCAGCAGGGTTTGGGTTGACGGGGCAGGAAGGGCTGATGGGACTGGCGAGGCTGACGGGGCCGATGGGGCCGGCGGAGCTGATGGTGCCAGCGGAGCCGATGCTCTTGCGACTGCGGCGCTGCGGCGAATCCAGGAATTGCTTAACGACGGGGCCGATATTATCGACCTCGGGGCCGTATCTACCCGACCCGGCGCGGCGGAAGTCACAGTAGATGCCGAATGGTCTCGGTTGCACCCGGTGCTGGCAGCCATTGCTGCAGCACAGCGAGATGGCGGAAGTCCCTCCGGCGTTACTCGGCCGCAGCCCGCCGACGTGTGTCACGACGGCGGAAATAGCGAGGACGGATGTAGCCGGAGGGACTTGCCGCCGAAGCGTGACGCAGCAGTAGTTCACCCCTCTTCCGCTGCCGAAGTGTCGCCGGAGGTACAATTGAATGGACCTCCGGCAGCAAAATCGGCCCAAAATGACGCCGGAGGTACAGCGGTTTGTACCTCCGGCAACACCACTACTGTTCCGGATTACTCTATCAACAGAACTATCCCCCATATTTCTGTTGATACCACTGTCCCCCACATTCCTGATGAAACTGCGCTCCTTCCGCTAATCTCTATCGACACCACCAGCGCAGAAATAGTGCGGCGGGCGTACGATACTATCGGGCGCTTTATAGTAAACGATATATCTGCTGGAGAGGACGATCCGAAGATGCTCCCGACTGTAGCAGAGTTGGGCCTCCCATACATTGCCATGCATAAACGGGGAAATCCTCGAACCATGGATTCCCTATGCGATTATCCCGATGGAATAATGGCCGAACTGAAACGCTACTTCAGCGCCTTTTCTGCTAAGGCAGAGGCACTTGGCATTCGCGAATGGATACTCGACCCGGGCCTCGGCTTTGCCAAGACGGACGCCCAGAACTGGGAAATTCTTGAGAGGCTGGAAGAATTAAAAGCCTTCGGCCGGCCCATCCTCATTGGCGCCGCCGACAAACGATTCACCCGCAATATCCCTGGCGGGAATTCCGGCAGCAAAAACGGTAACGAACATCTAAGTGGGAACGTCAGTAGCAACTCCGCCATTTCCAACGGCACCGCCGCCGCTCACGCCCTTGCCATAGCCCACGGCGCCGACATCCTCCGCATCCACTCCATCATAACGCCCTAAACCTGGCGCACAACTTGCACTCACACAACAAGTTATGCATTTTGCCTGCACGATATTTCATGCAGGCAAAATACATAACGTCCTGAATGTCATAGAGTTGTGGGCCAGCCACAGAAAGGGTGGGCTAGCGGAAGGCGGCGAGGCCGGAGTGGAGGAAGTCGACGAAGCTGTCTACGTCCAGGTTGTAACCACGTACCGGCACAAGCAGCTGGCCGTCGGAGCCAAGAAGGGCGTAGTTGGGCTGGGCGTTAACCCCGAAACGTTCCCTCACCAGATAGGAATTTGCGCGACCTAAATCTTTGAGTACCCGACCGTTAGGAAGTGTAACCCAATCTTCGCGGGCGAGCTTGGTCTTATCGTCGGTGTAGAGTGCCACAATCACAAAATCGTCACGAAGCAGGGCCAGCACGCGAGGGTCGCTCCAGACACGCTGCTCCATCTCGCGGCAGTTCACGCAGCCGTGGCCGGTGATATCTACAAAGACCGGGCGGCCGAGCCGTCGGGAAGCGGCAAGGCCCTCTTCCAGGGTGAAGTAGCCGTTGAGGCCGAGGGGCATTTTGAGGTCGTACTTCTGGGAGGGTGATCCCTGGTCTGAGCCGCCAATGACGGAGGATGTGCCGCCGGAAACGGAACTGCCGGGAACGACAGAAGGTCCCCCGGCCACACCTCTACCAATCACAAAATCCTGAGTCTCAAGCGGCGGAAGATATCCAGAGAGGGCCTTAAGCGGCGCGCCCCACATACCCGGAATCATATACACCACGAACGAGAACACCGCTATCACCAGCCCCAGGCGGAACACGCCAAGAGGCTTCTGCTCAGGGTCATCGTGCGGGAACTTGATCTTCCCCAGAAGATATAGCCCGAGCAGCGAAAACACTACAATCCATATAGCCAGATAAACCTCGCGGTCTAGCAGCCCCCAGTGATAAGTCTGGTCTGCCACGCTCAGGAACTTGAAGCCAAGTGCCACCTCAATGAAGCCCAGCACCACCTTGACGCTATTGAGCCATGAGCTGCTCTTGCCCTTGAGCTTGCCAAGCAGCGAGGGAAACAGAGCCAGCACTGTAAACGGCAGGGCAAAAGCCACAGAGAACGCCAACATGGTAACCATGGGCACCCAGAACTCTCCGGAAGTGGAGCGAATGAGCACCGAACCCACAATCGGCCCGGTGCAGGAGAAAGACACCAGCACCAGCGTGAGGGCCATGAAGAACACCCCTGCAAGGCCCCCCTTCTCGGAATTCTTGTCGCTCTTGTTCACCCACGACGAGGGAAGCACAATATCGAACGCCCCAAAGAAAGAGGCGGCAAAGACCATGAATACCACAAAGAAAATGAGGTTGGGCAGCCAGTGGGTAGCGAGCCAGTTGAATATGTCGGCAGTTACCGCATCTCCCCCGGCCAGACGTGTGACCAGAATGATAACAGATATTGGTACCGTGTACAGCAGCACGATAAAAAGCCCGTACATGAAGGCCTTGAAACGTCCGGCAGCAGGAGTAGAGGATCCCTTAAGGAAGAACGAAACCGTCATGGGAACCATGGGGAACACGCAGGGAGTCAGCAACATAGCGAAGCCCCACAGGATGGCCTCCAGGATCAGTGCCCATAGCAGGGCGCCGGCCCCGACATCGGAAACCGGATCAGAAATCTCGCTGCTGTGGGGCGGCACCGCGCCAGCCGAACCAGCCGAACCAGCAGGGCCAACCGAGCCAGCCCCCAAATCTACAGAAAACTCCCAATCCTGCGGAGGAGCACAACCCCCGTCGGTACACGCCATATAAGTAAGGTACCCCGACAGTTTGCCGGCAGCGCCGCCTGCCGGAACACTTATCTTCTGCCCCAGCTCGAACGCACCCCGGAACACCGGATCTCCATCCTCCATAACTGGCTGGGTAATATCGTATAAGCCTCCTGCGAGCGCACAGCCCGCAAGCGCCTCCAGGGTAAGCGAAGGAGCGGAATACTCGCTCCCCGTGCCATAGCTGTGCCAGCCATCGGAAGGCTTGCCGCTGAACACCAGTTCGTATATGCCGTCGCCGGCCGCACGAGCCTGCACGCTCCAGTCCACCATAGCGTCGGAAGACTGAGCGCCAAGACCAAGCGAACCGAGCACAAAAATCAGAGTCAATAAGTACCTTTTCATATCTGCAAATTTAAAGCATTCTGATTATCTTTGCAAAAAAGAGTCGCACGATGAAACAGACTTGCATCATACTTGCTTCGCTCCTGTTGCTCGCAGCCTGCCGGCCAACCCAAAGACTGCAGACAGGAGACCTTGTATTCGTAGGAATTCCAGCAGATTACCGCATAGAAGGCTCTATGTCTGACGCCATAGGAGCAGCCACCTGCCGCGACTCGCTGAACATTATCCACGCAGCCATAGCAGAGGTGCAGGGCGACTCTATTTGGATTATAGACGCTACCATACGGCACGGAGTAGACCGCCATCCGCTCGACACCTTCCTCACAGATTTCACCCTCAAAGACGGCTCGCTGCCGGAGTTCATAGTGATGCGGCTCGCAAGCCCCAAAGACCGCCGCGACGCCGCCCGCTACGTTGCCCGCGCAAGAGGCTACACCGGACTGTCGTACAACAAGAGCTTCGTCCCATGCGACACTGCCCTGTATTGCACCGAGCTGGTGCGCGACAGCTACCGCCGCAGCGACGGGAGCTACATCTTCAGCGAAGCTCCGATGAACTTCTGTGCGCCCGACGGCAGCATGCCAGCCTACTGGGAAGAGCTGTTTGCGCTGCTGGGAATGGATGTACCGCAGGGAGTCCCCGGCACCAACCCCCGCGCCATGATGAACGAAGCTTGCCTTGAACCTGTTAACGTAGAGTTGAAATGAATACGGTATCCCTTATAATTATAGTAGCAGCGCTGATTATTGCGGCGTTGCTGATTGTCCTCCTAAGCCAAGGCGGCGCACTCAAAAAGCAAATCGCAGAAAAGGACGCCCTCCTTCAGCAAGCGAACAGCGACCTCGCCGCCAAAGACGCCCTCCTGCAGCAAGCCAATAACGATCTCACCGCCAAGGAGATACGTCTGCAAGGCGTGAGCAAGGAGCTGGAGTTCAAGAGCACCGAGGCCGAGAATGCCCGCAAGGCATACGAGGAGCGCCTCTCCGAGCTAAAGGAGTACAGCGAGAAAGCCCTCCAGCAGCAGCTGGATGCGGTAAAAGCGCAAATCAGCTCGGAAAGCGAGAAGATGCTCAAGGCGCGCGAAGACGAGTTCAGCAAGCACGCCAAGGAGTCGTTCACCAATATTGCGGGCGACTTCAACAAGAACCTCAAGGATATGAAGGAGGCCTTCGAGGCCAACAAGAAGACGCAGCACGACAGCACGGCCGAACTGCGCGTAAAGATGGACGCCGCCGTGAACAAGCTGCAGGAGCAGACCGCTAGCGTGGGCGCCAAAGCCGACCGCCTGGCCAGCGCGCTCCGCGGGCAGAACAAGATGCAGGGCGTATGGGGCGAGACCCAGCTGCACAATCTGCTGCTCGCCGAGGGGCTTGAGGAGGGACGCGACTTCGACCGCGAGGAGACCCTGCGCGACGAGCTCGGCATAGTAATCCACAACGAGGATACCGGCAAGCGCATGCGTCCCGACTTCATCCTCCACTACCCCGACCAGACCGACATTGTGGTGGACTGCAAAGTGTCGCTCAACGCCCTGTCGGACTACTTCTCGGCCGAGACCGATGAGGAGCGCAGAGACGCCGCCGCACGCAATCTCAAGGCTATTATGGACCAGGTGGACGGGCTCTCACGCAAGGATTACGCAGCCTACCTCAAGACCGGACGCAAGTGCCTGGATTACACCGTGATGTTTGTACCCAACGTGAACGCGCTCATACTCGCCCGCCAGCTCAATGCGCACATAATTACCGACGCATTCCGCAAGAACGTGCTGATTACCAGCGAAGAAACGCTGATGCCATTCCTGCGCCTGGTGCGCACGGCGTGGATCAACTTTGAGCAGGCGCGCAACCAGGAGAAAATCGTGGATGCAGCCCAGCGCATGGTGGACCGTGTAGCAGATTTCTGCAATTCCTACGCCGAGGTAGGCAAGAAACTCAAAGACGCCCAGACGAGCTTCGAAGCCGGCGACAAGAAGCTGCGCGAGAGCGGCCAGAGCATAGTGAAGGCGGCCCGCGACGTAGAGGCGCTGGGCTTCAAGGCCAAAAAGAATCTTCCGGAATTACTGGAGGGCTAGCTTTCCTCGGCCAGAGCGGCGTTATAACACTCGCGGCAGAGAGGCTCGTAAACATCTTTCTCTCCCAGCACCACGAGGTCTTTGCTCTTGCTCAGACGGTGCGAGTGGTTGGCGAGGTTGCCGCAGCGCACGCAAATCGCATGCACCTTCTGCACATCTTCGGCCACGGCCATAAGCATGGGCATGGGCCCGAAAGGCTTACCCAGATAGTCTGTATCCAATCCGGCGATGATAACGCGCACTCCCCTGTTGGCAAGGGTCTGGCAAACGTCCACGAGGTTGGGCCCGAAGAACTGGGCCTCATCTACTCCCACCACCTCGACGTCCGGCTCCACGGCGAGCATCTCTGCAGCGTCGGCGATGGGCTTGGAGGTGATTTTATGGAAATCGTGCGAAACCACTTCTACATCTGAGTAGCGGTTGTCTATTGCAGGCTTGAAGATGGCAATTTTTTGATTGGCAAACTGTGCGCGGCGAAGGCGCCTGATGAGTTCCTCGGTCTTGCCGGAAAACATAGAGCCGCAAACAACTTCGATGCAGCCGGATTTTTTGTGGTTTTCTGAAAACATTTGCTTAGCTTTGTGCAGACAAATATAGAAAAAACTTGTGATATGCCCAACGGGATTTTGTACATAGTTCCCACTCCTGTAGGAAACCTGGACGACATTACTCTGCGCGCCCTCTCGGTGCTCCGCGAGGCCGACCTGATACTGGCAGAGGACACCCGCACGAGCTCCGTTCTGCTGCAGCATTACGGCATCAAAGGTAAGCTCGCATCTCATCACAAGTTCAACGAGCACCAGACCGTGGGGTTGATTAAAGAGAAGCTGCTCGCCGGGAGCACCGTGGCCTTGATTAGCGACGCCGGCACCCCCGGAATCTCCGATCCTGGCTTTCTTCTGGCCCGCGAATGCGCCCGTGAGGGCATAGAAGTGCAGACTCTGCCCGGAGCTACGGCATGCATCCCGGCGCTCGTGAGCTCCGGCCTGCCCTGCGACCGCTTCTGCTTCGAGGGTTTCCTGCCCCAGAAAAAGGGCCGCCAGACACTACTGAATTCACTTAACCAAGAATCAAGGACTATGATATTCTACGAATCACCACGGCGTCTGGTAAAGACGCTGGAGCAGTTTGTGCAGGTCTTTGGGCCGGAGCGCGAGTGTTCCGTGGCCCGCGAGATTTCCAAGCTGCACGAGGAGCACTGCCGGGGGGGGCTGGCGCAGGTGCTGGAGCATTTCAGGGCGGTGGAGCCCAAGGGAGAAATAGTAATCGTACTCGCCGGGCTGCCCGAGGAGCAGCACCGCGAGCATCACAACAAGTACAAGGAGGAGAGAGATTGTGGGGAAGAAAGATCGCAAAGATGAGGTCCCGGGGACCGTCTTCAAGGTTGGAGGCATAGCCTTCGCATTTCTGATTATCGGGTACCAGAGCGCGCTGTTTGTGCATCGTGCGGCGGCACTGTACATTGCGGCGCACCGGGACGCACCGGACACGGTTTACGTAGTAGATGAGGCGCTGGCGGCAAGGCTGCTGGAGGAAGCGGCAGAGGCCGGGGGCCAGAGGGAAAGTGATGCTCCTTCCGGCCAGAGCATCACCGGGGGCAAGGCGGCCGGAAACAAGACGTCCGGCAACAGGTTTAATGGCCAATCCGGAGGGGCTACCGGAGCCGCCGTCACGGTGCGCAGGAACGCTGCCCACGCCCCGGCGGTGGAGCGCGAGAGGCAGCGCACGCGGCGGGTAGAAAGCTTCTCTTTCAACCCCAACACCGTGAGCGTAGAGGATCTTATGCGCCTGGGATTCAGCGAGAAACAGGCTCAGTCTATAGATAACTACCGCGCCAAGGGAGGCCGCTTCCGGCGCCCGTCCGACTTTGCCAAGTCGTACGTTGTGGCCGACTCGGTGTACGAGCGCCTCAAGCCCTTCATCAACATTCCCAAGCTCGACATCAACAAGGCCGACTCCGCAGCATTCGACGCCCTGCCAGGCATAGGCCCATACTTCGCATCAAAAATGGTGAGCTACCGCGAACGGCTGGGCGGCTACTCGTTCAAAGAGCAGCTGATGGACATCTATCACTTCGACCAAGAGAAATACGACGCGCTGAGCGACCTTATAGTCTGCTCGCCGCCGCAACGGGCCTTCCGCCTCTGGCAGGCGCCACAAGACAGCCTGCGCCAGCACCCGTACATTCGGAGCTGGCAGACAGCCCGTTCTATCGCTCTCTTCCGCAGCAGCATGCCCCGCAGCGACTGGACTGTAGAAGCACTGGGCGCTGCCGGCATTCTGGCCCCGGAAGACGCCTCGCGCCTTGCCCGCTGCGCCATTGCACCGCCGTAGCGCACAGCCGGACCGGCTCAAAAGCACCTACCGCCTCGTAGGGAAAGCGGCTATGCGGAGCGTGGTGCAGCCGTAAGGGATGAGCTCAATGGTTGCCGTGCCGGCAGCATCGGAAACGCCTCCTGCAGAATAACTTACGGGGCCGGTAGAACCTTTGTGCTCCGTCCAGAGCGGGAGCACTACGGCGCTCGCCTTCAGACGCACTGGCGCATTTTCTACGTTCCAGGGGTAAGAGCCGTCGTAGGAGCGCTGTTCAACGAGCTGAATGTCAGCGTCTTTGGGATTCAGCCCAAAGTTCCATGGGCTGTCGGAGCGCACCTCGTAGTAGAACGGCCCGTACTGCTCTGCCTCGGCTCCGGCGAACTCGCAGCGGCTCCATTTCTCATCCATCTTGAGCGCATACACCAGCGGGCCGCGCTCCACCACCGTGGCGCCATCGTACCACGAAGAAGTGCTGATTTCCATAGGGAACGACAGCAGCACGCGGTCGCCGCTGCGCCACTCTTCGTCGAGCCGCAGCACAGTGCCGCCGGTAGCGGTCAGCGTACGCCCGTGCACCACGACCGACGCCTCTTTGCACCAGGCGGGGATGCGGAATTCCAGCGGGAAACGCGCCCTGGAGCATTTGCGCGGCAGCGTTACGCTCACCGCTACAGCGCCGTCGAAGGGGTAAAAAGTCTCTTCTCGCAGCGTCACCTTCACGCCTCCGAGCACCGCCTCGGCCACGCAGGGTGCATAAATCATCGCGGCCAAGCCTCCGTCGCGCGTGGCAAGCCAAAGGTTGCGGGTAAACTTGGGCCATCCCTGATGCATGTTGCAACTGCAGCACGGGTAGCCGTTGAGCAGTCCGAAAATAGTGTCGGTGCCGTCGTGCTCGGTTACAAAAACGCGGCGCTCGCGGGTGCAGGATATCTGGTTGAGCTGCTGAAAATACTGGCGGGCGTCGTAAGCATCGGTGGCCTGAGTGGGAAGGGCATTGAAGGCCACCCGCTCCAACAGGTCGGCCCACGAAGGGTCGCCGGTGATGCGCAGCATCTCCTCCAGCGAGTACATCATCTCCACGGCCGTGCACAGCTCGGAGCCGCGCACAGGATCGCCGAAATGAAGCATCTCGTCGCCCGCCCAGAGGCCGGTAGGATAGCCAATGGTGCTGCGAATCTGCTCCAGCGCCTTCTTTGGTGCCACCAGGTCGCGCTCGTCGTGAGACTGCTGCCACCATACCACGGGAGTCTTGAAGCCCTGCGCCAGGTTTACGCAGTGGATAGAATTCTGAGTGCGGAACACTCCCCCGTCCCAGAACATGGAGGTAAAGTCTAGCGCCTGGGAATTAATAAGTTTGGCAAGCTCAAGGAGGTATTCCTCTCCGGTCTTGTTATACAGCCAATAGATTACGTTGAGATTGTCTGCCGCGCGCCACTCGGCCCAGAAAGTCCAGTGCCCCAGGGGCTCGGATGGCAGATGCGCAAGCTGATAGCGGAAGTAGCCATGCAGCACAGAGAGCACCCTCTCGTCGCCGCTGGCATCGTAGTATTGCTGGAGGATTTTGAGTGCCACCATCTTGGGCCACCAGTCGTGCGACTTGCCGCGCTGCAGACCTTCTATATATTTGTGGTCTACTCCGTTGCCAAAGTACCCCTCGGGAGTAGCACTGGTAATCATAGCCTCCGTCCATTTGCGGGCTTTGGCGATAAGTACCTCATCGTTAAGCAGATACGCAAGGGGCAGCAGGCCGTCTATCCAATATGGGCCACGCTCCCAGGTGTCGCCCTCGCCGCCCAGCCAGGCGTTGTCGGGCCCGAGTACCACGGGATACAGCTCATCCATGCGGCCGGTAAGCCCAGATGCCTGCCTCTGCAGCTGGTCTTGCAGCCAGCCCTCCGCCCGTACCGCCCCAAGAGGCAGCTGGGCATAGTCTCCGCCAGAGAGCGGAGCACGGTTGAACACTTGAGCAGAAGCCGCGAGCGGCAATATTGCAAACACAAAAAACAAAAGTCGTCTCATACACGCAAATATAGTAAATATATCATAGGAATAATGGTAATTTTATGGTATATTTGTACCACTGTACACCACAGAAACGCATAACGCGCAAAAACTATATTTCTTTATATGACAAAAACACTCAGGCATACCCTGATTCCCCTGCTCTACTGCATTGGCTTGCTGTTTTCTGTGCCGGCCGCAGCCCAGAGCCAGGAGGTCAAGGGAATCATTCTTGACGAGACGGACCTCCCGCTTCCCGGCGCAGTAGTCACCGTAAAGGGAGAGACCCGCGGAGCGATGGCCGACGTGAACGGCCGCTTCGTAATCTCCGCCAAGCCGAGCGACGCCCTGATCTTCAGCTTCCTGGGCTACGAAGATGAAGAAGTGCGTGTAGGCAGCAACAAAGAGCTCACCATAAAGCTCGTACCCCAGGCCAACCAGCTCGAGGAGGTGGTTATGGTGGCCTACGGCGCCCAACGAAAGGCATCGGTGATTGGTTCCATTGCATCGGTTGATATGGAGCAGCTCAAGGTCCCCGTGGGCCAGCTGTCTTCTACCCTCGCCGGTAAACTGGCCGGTATAGTGGTAATGCAACACACCGGCGAACCGGGTGCAGGAGCCGATTTCTGGATCCGAGGCATGAACACATTCGGCGCCAACAGCAAGCCTCTGGTGCTTGTGGACGGTGTAGAAAGGGATATGGACCTGGTGGATGCAGAAGATATAGCCAGCTTCTCCATCCTCAAGGACGCAACCGCCACAGCCCTCTACGGTGTGCGCGGAGCCAACGGTATAGTGCTGATAACCACCAAGCGAGGCGCCGAATCAAAGCCCAAGATAAGCTTCAAGGCAGAGACCGGACTGGTTACTCCTACCCGCCTGCCAGAGCTTGCCGGCCCCGCAGAGTGGATAGACTATTACAACGGACTCTACACCGAGCGTGGCGGCGAGGCGCCAATCTCTGATTACCAAAGAGAAATGTACCTCTCCGGCACAGATCCCGACTTCTACCCCACCGTGGATTGGATCAACACTATATTCAAGGAGCGCTCTTCATCGCACCGCGTGAATCTCTCCGTTACCGGTGGTACCAAAAGCGTACGCTACTATGTGGGCGGCAGCTACTATAAAGAAGACGGTATCTTCAACACCAACCAAGACCGCTACAACGCGGGTATGAGCTTCGACAAGTTCAGCTTCCGTTCCAACGTAGATATCAACGTGACATCATCTACCACCCTGGGTCTGAGCCTGTCTAACCAGTTCACAGACACCAACTCCCCCAAGAACGACCGTAACGAGATTTACGCCCGCACGCTGGCTGCATCGCCGGTAGGCATAGTTACAGTGTATTCCGACGGCACCCTCACCCTCCCCGAGCAAGGCTACAACCCCTGGAACCTGCTCAACAGCCTCGGCTACAGGACCATCAAGAACAATGTAGCACAGGCCACGATGTCGCTCACCCAGGACTTCTCGGAGATTATCACCGAGGGCCTGCAGGCAAACATCAAGTTCAGCTGGGACGCACAGAACCAGACAGTGGTTTACCGCTCCATCTCCCCCGCCTACTCAAGGGCCACAGGAAGGGACGCCGATGGCAATCTGATTTTCGAGTCCATCAGCGGAGGCAACAACTACATGACACTGTCCAGCTCCAACAGCGGCTGGAACACCATGAACCTGGAGGCCTCCATCAACTACGAGAGGACATTCGCCGACGCTCACAGGGTAAGCGGAATGTTCCTCTACAATATGCGTAACCGCACCAACAATGTACCCGGAGGCTCCTACATCGCTGCCTTCCCCTACAAGCACATGGGTATAGCGGGCCGTGCAACCTACAGCTACGCAGACCGTTACTTTGCAGAGTTCAACTTTGGCTACAACGGCTCCGAGAACTTTGCCCCGGGCCATCGCTTCGGATTCTTCCCCTCGTTCGCGCTCGGCTACCTCATCAGCAACGAGCCGTTCTGGAACGAGATCAAGCCGGTGGTTTCGTCGCTCAAGTTCAAGGCTTCGTACGGCAAGATAGGTTCCGACCAGATTTCTACCGACGCGTCTCGGCGTTTCGCATACAACACTACCATCAACACCTCGGCAGCCGGGGCCCTGTTCGGTCTTACACCGTCGGGCAAGACCGGTATCACAACAGACCAGTACGGCAACCCCGAGGTATCCTGGGAGCAGGCCACCAAGGCCAACGCCGGATTTGAGATGACTCTGTTCAGAGACCTCCGCTTCGTGGTAGATCTCTTCTACGACAGGCGCGACGGCATCTTCATCCTCAGGCAATCTACGCCCAGCGCAGTGGGTATCAACGTAAACCAGTACGTGAATATCGGCAAGATGAAGAACCAGGGCTTCGACATGAGCTTGGAATACGACCACACCTTCAACAACGGACTTTTTGTGTCGGCCCGTGCAAACTACACCTTCAACCGCAACAAGATTCTCTACAACGACCAGCCGGACCAGATCTGGAAGTACCAGAATACCAAGGACTTCGCCTTCCAGCAGCAGTTCGGACTCATTGCCGAGGGCCTGTTCAAGGACGAGGCCGAGATAGCCGCATGGCCCGAGCAGAAATTCGGCGCCGTGAAGCCCGGCGACATCAAGTACCGCGACATCAACGGCGACGGCCAGGTTGACTCATACGACAAAGTGGCCATCGGCTACACTGTAGTGCCGGAAATCAACTACGGATTTGGAGTGAGCCTGGGATTCAAGGGCTTCGATGCCTCGGTCTTCTTCAGCGGAGTGGGCAACGTTACCCGCATCATCACCGGCAACAATCTCTTTGGAGCTACCGCAGATATCAAGTACGAGGGCCAGATCTTCGCCGACGTAGCCAGGAACCGCTGGACTCCCTCCAACCCCGATGTGAATGCTCCTTACCCGAGGCTCTCGCTGGAAAACGTGACCAACAACCAGCAGGCATCTACCTTCTGGCAGAAAGACATGAGTTTCATGAGGCTCAAGAATGCCGAAATCGGTTACACCCTGCCCAAGAAACTGACCAAGAAAATCGGACTCGCCACCACCCGCGTGTACCTGCAGGGCGTCAACCTGTTCACTTTCTCCAAGTTCAAGCTTTGGGATCCCGAGCTGGCAACTGCAAACGGTAGTGCCTATCCTAATATCAAATCCTACAGCGTAGGCCTTAACGTCAATTTCTAGAGCCATGAAAAAGTACTTGTTATTTATCACAGTTTTGATTGGCCTCACAGCCTGCGACTCCTACTTTGACATAGATTTCCAGGACCAGGCCAACCTGAACGAAATATTCTCCAAGAAAAATACTACCGAGAGTTATCTCGCACACTTATATTCATATCTGCCCCACGACGAAGACACCCACAAGGGCGCCGGATACGTCATTCCTCGCTCCGACGAGGGGCTCTTCGGTTTCCTGGGCTACGGCCCCTTCAACAAGCTGCGCAGCGGCGACTACAACACCGCCGCCACCGGCGACGTTGCCGAGTACAACATTTGGAAGCGTATGTACGTAGCCATCAGGCAGTGCACCATATTTATGGACAACGTGTACCTGGACCGCGAAGACAGCGAGGAGGTGAAGGCCGCAATGAAGGCCGAGGCCCGATTCCTCAGGGCTTACTACTACTTCTGCCTGTTCCGCCAGTACGGACCTGTAATCATCTGGGGCGACGAACTCGCACCGGAGGGCGCAGACGGAGCCTCCCTGGACCGCAATACGGTAGATGAGAACGTCAACTTCATGGTGGCCGAGCTCGATAAAGCCATTGCCGACCTGCCTTACAGCATCACCGAGATAGGGGCCAACGAGTCCTGGACCGGTCGCGCTACCAAGGGCGCCGCTATGGCTCTAAAGGCTCGCCTCCTTACCTACGCCGCCTCCCCTCTCTACAACGGGCAGGACGGCGGCCGCCTCGCCGGTATCTACCAGAGCAAGACAAACATCGACGGCAAGAACATCTATCCGGCGTACGACGCTACCAAGTGGCAGCTGGCCGCAGATGCATCCAAAGACATCATCAAGCTCGGGCAATACTCCCTGTGCACCAGCACTTCAGGCAACAACGCCATACAGCAGGCAGCATCGGCCTACCAGAACGTGTTTTTCGAGCAGTGGAACCGAGAAACCATCTGGGGATGGTGGCACCTGGGCATTGGCCACAGCGACGGCGGCTTTGCTACCTGGATCGGGGCTACTGGCTCGTTCATGTACTGCACCATTCCAGACTTCCCGGAAGTCACCACTTCCTACAGGCCGCTGCAGGCATACACGCCCTCGCTCAAGATGGTTGACGCCTATCCTATGCAAGCCACGGGCCGCTATCCCGTACTCGGTTACGAGAAGCTGGGCCGCCTGAACGACCTTTCCAGGCCCATCATCGACGAGGCCTCCGGCTACAGCGCCGAGGGATGGGTAGAGAATTACACCCAGCCAGTGGACGCCGACTGGGCTCCTGCGTTCAAGGCCCACAAGAGCACGGTAGGGCGCGACGCCCGCTACTACTCCAGCATAGTGCCCGACGGTTTCTACTGGCCAAGCGACAAAATCAAGAAGCGCTGGACGAGCTACAAGGGAACCGATGCCACAGTGCCCGTGAAGAAATTCGAGTCTGCCGCCCTCAACTGGGTGGGCTACGCCTGCCGCCGCTGGTACAAGGCCAACACCGCTTTTGCTACCGGAGCCGACTTTACAGGCGCCCAGAGGTATGTGTACCCCGCTTTCCGACTCGCAGAGGTGTACCTCAACTACGCCGAGGCATGCAACGAGAAGCCGGAGCGCGACGTGCAGGAAGCCATAGCTTACCTGGACAAGGTACGCTCCAGAAGCGGCCTGCAGGGCATCCAGGCAGCGTATCCAGAGATTAACTTCGACGCCGCAGACGCTACTGCTACCATCAGCGGGGTCACCAAGACCGGCAAAGAATGGCTCAGGTGGTTCATCCTTCAGGAGAAGTGGTGCGAATTCGGCATGGAGGCAATGCGCCACTACGACATGTGCCGCTGGATGCGCGCAGAGGATGAGTACCCTTCTGCTCCCTGGACCCTCAACATGGCCTCCGAGACCTACGAGGGCGTGTACGAGAGGGTAAGCAACCTTATGCCCATGGACAACGCCGACTTCCACTATCGCGACTACTTCTACCCCATTATAAGCACCCAGCTCGCAGAGATGGTCAACTTCACCCAAAACCCCGGATGGGAATAGCCTATGAAAAAGATAATACTAGCTATAATTCTTCTGTCTCTTGCTTGCTCCTGCATAGAAGACTCCAGAAACAACAATATGGTAGACGACTCGCTGTCTATCGTCTTCACCGAGCAGGTGGTCCCGGTGTCGGTTTATGCCGGCTCGCACAAAGTGACCGTGCTCAAGGCAGGCAAAGGCACCCTCGCAGCCATGGTTAACGTAGATAATTCCATCATCCCGCTAGACCTCTACAACGCCGACGAGGAGCACGACGTAAAGTATCAGGCAGTAACATCGCCCTATACTCTGAGCGCAAATACGTTATCATTTGAGGCCCAGGAAGTTACCAAGAGCATCACGGTAGATTGGAACCCTGACGCCGTGTATCCCGAGCTTGTTGCAGACAACTTCGTGATACCGGTAAGGATTTCCGAGGGCAGCATTGGAGTGAACGAGAAACGCAGCTTCGTACTGCTCAACCTGCTCAATTCCTCGGTGCGGCTCGCGTCGAGCGGTTCTACCGTGCTGGCAAAAGAGACTCCCTCCGAGGATGGAGAGGTGTCTTTGAAGATCAGCATAGACAACGTTCTGCCAAAGGACCTCACGGTTAATCTTGCAGTGGACAACAGCCTCGTGGACCAGTACAACGAGCAGAAAGGAACCGCCTACACAGCCGCCCCCGAGGGCTATGTGCTTGTGCCCGAAGCAGGTACCGCCATAGAGGCCGGCAGCTCCGATGTTTTTGCTACCGTGAAACTGAAAACCTCCGTGCTCTACGATGCGGCAGGCGAAATAATGAACTTCAAGACCTTTGTGGTGCCCCTGAAGATCAGCGGCACCTCCGAGAAGGGCGTAGTTGTTTCTGATTCCGTGTACTATCTGCTGGTCGTGAATCCATTTGCCGGAGCCACCTTCTCCAGGGTGTGGGGCAAGTACTCCATAGAGGCCCCCTGGACAGAAGGATACGGCCTGCCGTTCGGCACCGACCGCACACTCACCATGGACAAGGATTGGGTGTACCTGCCTTACGCAGTGGGAGGCAAAGTTGCAAAGATTACCGCCATCAGCGTAAATGATCCAGACAACATCACAGAGGTAAACTGCACGGGCTTTGTGACCAATGTCATCACTACCGCCTGCGTGAGGGTAATAGACCGGGGCAACGGCACCACTATGCTCACCGCCAGCGGTGCGAACGCCGACACATTCGCATTCTACGCATGGGAGAACGGCATCTCCGCACCTCCTACCGTTTACTCGCTGGAGTGTACCTGGAGACGCAGCGGCGACCGCTACGAATTCCATGGCAGCTGGGCAGACGGAGTTCTGTGGGTGCACTCATACCAGGGCACCTTCGCCACCAGGTACATCGTAAAGGACGGAGCCTTCGTCTCCACTTCCAGGACCCTGATCGAGATGCCGTACACGGGCTTCGGCGGCCTGTTCGCCTATCCCGGGCAAGACCAGATGGTATTTGCATCATCAGACGATGCGGCCTTCGTCAGCCTTACCGGAACCACTCGCCCGGCAGGAGACGGCCAATACATACACGAGACCTCGCGCGAGGCATTTGCGGGAGCATCTATGTCTTACGGCTACCGTCCGTTCAGCTTCAAGGCAGACAGCTTCATCGCCTACACCACCTTCGACAAGAATGACGACACCAAAGAAGACGGCACAAGCACTTACACAACCCTTCAGCGTGCCCGCCTGGTGGTGGTGAAAGACAAGGGAGGCTTCAAGGCCTCGCTCGACGGCGACAACAAAGACATCATCTTCGAAGCTCCGCTCCAGGGCGAGGACTTCAAGAACATGTCTGTGGTAGCTCCTCAGTCGCTCCAGGGTGACTGCGCCGTAGTGGTGCTCTCCGACAAGGTGCTCATTGCCGCCGGAGCCCAGGGACTCGGGGTCTCCGTATTTAAATTGGAATAGTATGAGGCTGAGGTTCCCGGCACTGCTGTTTTGCTTATTTGTACTCCTTGCATGCGACAAGGACAAGCCGCAGTATGTCGGGAATCCGGCCATCAAACTGAGCATTGGAGAGATCAGTCACCACTCTGTTACTGTTCTTGTAGAGAGCCTGAATACCGATGAGGTGTTCGTGATGGTCTCATCTAACGCTCCTTCTGCAGAAGAGCTTGTTCGCAACGGGAGCAAAGTGGAGCACGGCCGGGCAGTGCTCGGCGGCCTGGAATCAGGCACGCGCTACACTGTGTACGGCGTTGGAGTACAAGGCAGTAAGCATTCTAAAGTTGAGTACCTCGACTTTGTTACCTCGGTAGAGGCGGGAGAGCTGTACACCTTCGAGGAGGGACGCGACGGAGCGCCGTTCTTTGCCGATATTACCCTCTGCACCGGAGGCGGAACCCCTAATTCCAATTACTGGTTCAGCGTACCCGCCACCTGGGATGCGCAGCGCTTTGCCCCGCATGTTTCTTACACCGATTCCGACGGTGAGCATTGGTTGTTCGAAGCCTTCCTTGCTATTACCGGCATTGATTTTCAGGGCAAGAATTATGGCATCAACGCCAACGGAAGACCCTCTGCAGACAAGCAGTCCTGGGAAGACCTGGCCGAGTATTGGGCAGGACCCGGCGGGGCCTTCTCCGAGCTGGACAAAGCAATTGGAGAGGCCGCCCGGAGCATAGGCGGACCTGCTCCCAAAAGGTACGCAGTAATGGTTATGCCCGACCCGGTGATGTTTGAGACCTACAGCGACAAAAGCTCCTCTACCCGGTACTGGGGCGCACTGGAGGGTAAGCAACTGGACTTCTCCTCTATAGACGACCAAATTGCCGCACTGCAGTGGTACATAGACCTGGTGCGTCAGAAGTTTGCCGCTCTCGGCTGCCAGTATCTGGAGCTGGGCGGCTTCTACATTTTGTCTGAGGAACTTGTTTCCAGCCCTGAAGGATGGAACTACGCTTACAAGCGCTGGGACAGGATACTGCCCAAGATAGGTGAATTCCTTGATGCTCGCAACGAGGGCCTGTACTGGATTCCCTACCTCAATGCAGACGGCACTTCGGTATGGAAAAATTTGGGTATTTCTTACGCCTGGCTGCAGCCTGGCCGTTACTGGGATTACAACAACGAGAAGCCTATAGCCAGCAGCACAGGGACACTTGAAGGGCTTGGAATGGGTATGGAGCTGGAGTTCGAATACTCTATGGTACAGTCTGTTATGGAGATTCCAGGAATCATGGGACCGGACGCTGCCGGAAGGTATGTTTTTACTCTGAAGGACGTGCCGTCGCTCAGGGCCCGCTTCCGGGAGTACATGAGTGCTTTTAAAAATGCCGGACTTTACGGCAAATCACGACTGGCCTTGTACTCCGGCTCCAACGCCCTGTACCAGCTTGCCACCTCCCCGCTGGAAGAAGACCGGCAGATGTACCTTGAGCTTTGCAGGTACATTACTGGCGCCCGCTCTAGTGGCCGTACGTGGGTCCGTGCGCCCAGCCATAAAACGCAACGTATTGATTATTAACTGTTTAAAAAATCTCCATGGTGAAGTTTTAACACCATGGAGATACATAAAGCATTGAGAACCAAAATTTTACTGATTACGCTCCTGGCGGCGATAATGATGCAGGATGCGTGCGGCAGGCCCAAACCCGCCGAAGGACAGCCGCACACCTACAGAGATGTGAGCCTTGTTGGGTATTGGCACCGGGAGCCTCAGCTCTGGGATGCGGAACGCTTTGCCCCGCATGTGAGCTGGAAGGCGCCGGACGGGCGCGAGAGCTGGCTCTTTGAGGCCTTCCTCTTTCTGGAAGGAAGTGATTGGATGCACAAGAAGACCTTCGTGCTGGGGCCAGGAGAATCTGCCACCAAAAGAGAATGGCAATACCAGCTTCAGCTTTGGCTGGGCAAGAAAGGATGCGTGAGTGAGCTGGAGAAGGCCTGCGCACAAACGGCCGCCCGCATCGGTGCCCCGCAGCACAAACGCGGCGTGATAATCGGCATCCCGGACGCCATAATGTTCAAGACTTTCTCCGACAAGAAATCTTCTACAGCCTATTGGGGAGATAATCTGGACTTTGCAAAGGTAGAAGACCGCCTCGCCGCTCTGCGCTGGTACATAGATACCGCCCGCAAAATGTTCCGCAAGCTTAATCCTCGATATCTGGAGCTTGCAGGATTCTACATCACCTCGGAAGAAATATATCTGCCCTACGACATAGATGTAAACTGCCGCTACAAAAACTGGGAGCAGATAGCCCCGGCACTCGCCGAATACTGCCACGCTGCCGGGCAGGGTCTCTACTGGATCCCCTATCACATGGGTCCGGGCTATAAATATTGGAAGCAACTGGGCATAGACCAGGCCTGGATGCAGCCCAACTGGTACTGGGACCTCAAAAGCGAGGGTCGGCACCCATTCGCCAAGACCATTCAGGCAATAAAAGACGCCGACATGAGCGGCATGGAGCTGGAGTTTGAATACAGCGCCGTTGCCGCCCAGATGACGGATGGCAAAAAGGGCCCCGACGGCGACGGGAAGCTTATTTTCTCGGCAGAAGACGTGCCGGCCCTCCAGGAGCGAGTGCGCCACTATATGCTACAGTACCGCAATGCCGGATTCCTTGGGCGCCGCTCCATCGCCCTGTACAGCGGTTCCAACGCCCTCACCCAGCTGGCCGAGTCTCCCCTGCCGGAAGACCGTGCGCTGTACAACGACATCTGCGAATTCATTCTCAGCAACCGCGAAGCTGCAATCAACAACTCCCGGCTGCGGGTGCAAATAGACCACGAGAACGGACGCCTCACAGAACTCTCTTACGAGGGACGCAATTACGCGGGAGGCTCTCCCCTGTGGCGCTTGTATTACAACACCCCCGAGCGCAAAGAAATAGAAATCAAAGCATCTGACTGCAAACCCGTAGTGACCGAGCAGGGCGACACTGTACGGCTCGACTACAACTCGCTGGGAGGCAAGGCCTTCGAGCTTCATCTTAAGATCTGGACAGAGAACGGCCAGGCCCGTTTTGCCGCCGAGCTCCGCAACAACGAACCGCACACCATCATCCGCGAGCTGCAATACCCGCTGATTGGTAAGCTGCAGCTGCCGCAGGACTACCAACTGCTCACCACTCATACCGGAGGGCAGATTTTCCCCAACCCGGTGCACAAAATCGCCAACGTAGATACGCGGGCGCTGTATATGACACCGGCGCAGAAGTTCCGCCAGTACGACCTGCAGTATCCGCGCAACGCAGCTGCCAACTGCTTTGCCTTCGTTGGGCCGCAGGACGGCCTGTACTTCGGCTCGCACGACACAAGCTTGCAGCAGACCTGGCACGGCCTGCGGGCCTACCCGGATGGCGACCAGCTAGACCGGGAGTTGCCGTCCGGCGAGCAATCCCCCATCGGCCACGTAACGGAGGACTTCAAACATCTCGAAGCCGGATTCTATCGCTACCCCAACGCCATGTGCGGCGAGAGCTGGAGCAACGAGGCCAGCGTGGTGGTCCCCTACACGGGCGACTGGACGCAGACCTGCCGCATCTATCGCCGCTGGGCCGACAGCTGGTGGCATCACGCCCCCGTCCCCCAATGGGTGCAGCGCATGACCGGCTGGCAGCGAATCATCTTCAAACATCAGTACGGCGAGTACCTGCGCAGCTACACCGACCTCCCCGGGCATATAGCCGACGTGGGCAAGAGCGTGGGCTGCAACGCGGTGCTGGCATTCGGCTGGTGGAAAGAGGGCATGGACAACGGCTACCCCAATTACACCATAGACGACAGCCAGGGCGGAGAGGCCGCCTGGAAGCAGGCCATCGCGGACTATCGCGCCCGTGGAGGACGGCTGCTGCTCTACTACAACGGCCGCCTGATAGATGTAGAGAGCGATTTCTACCGCAACGGCGGTGGCTCCAAAGTGGCCAACAAAGACAACACCGGCCGCGAATTCACCGAGCACTACAAGTTTACCGGCGAGGGCACCACACTCGGCTACTACGACTCGCGCACCTTCGTGATTGCCGATATGAGCAAGCGTCTCTGGCGCGACCAGCTCGTTGCATGGGCCGACAGGGCCATGGACTATGGGGCCGACGCAGTGTTCTACGACCAGCTGGGAGTAGCCGAGGAGTTCCCCAATTGGGACCTCTCCCGCGAGTATCCCGTGCAGGATATATACACCGGACGGTACAAGGCAGAGGCGCTCAAAGAGATACGCGACCACATCAAGGCGCGCAACCCGGAGTTCGCACTGGGCACCGAGTGGCTCAGCGACTGCACCTCGCAATTCTGTGATTTTGTGCACATTGTGGAATTCACCGCCCTGCCCGAGAGCTTCCCCGAATGGTTCCGCTACACCTTCCCCGAGGTGATTTGGAGCGACCGCTGCGTGCGCGACGACAACGACGTTCCGCGCCGCGTTGCAAACACCCTGCTCAAGGGACTGCGCAACGATATAGAAGTATTCCGCTGCCGTGGCCTGATAGACGAAACTCCTGTGTACCAGGCATATCTAGCCAAAGTCAACGCCCTGCGCCTGGAGTTCCCTCAGCTGCTGCTCGAGGGGCGCTACACTGCTACGGACGGCTTCAGCTGCAGCAATCCCGACGTAATAGCGCGGAGCTACAGCAACGGCAGCCAGATGGCTATTGTGGCAACTTCCCTGCTGCCCGGGAGGATCAGCGCAAAGATAGACGTTCCGGGGTATGTCCTTACGGCCAGCCGCACCATAGACGACGCCAGCGTACGAGGCAACTCCGTGCGGCTCGGACAGAACGGCGTAGCGCTGCTGATATTCGAGAAACGATGAAGGCTAAGCTGCTCATACTGAGTCTTTTGTGCCTGAGCTTTAGCGCTCGGGCAGAGGGTCCTGCGATCATCCCGGCGCCGGTTCGATACTCCGAATCTGCAGGTTACTGCAGCCGGCCGCAGAAAGTAAAGATCGAGATTGGCCGCCGGCGATTCAACAAGCAGCTTGCGGCACTTCCCGACTTTGCCCGGCGCGAGGCATACCGCCTCAGCATCAAGCCCAAAGGCATTAAGATAGAGGCTCTTAGCGAGGAAGGGGCATTCCGCGCCCGCACCACTCTGGAGCAGCTAATGGCCGCCGACGACACCCTTCGCTGCTGCAGCATTCTGGATTACCCCCGCTTCCGACACCGGGGGCTCATGATAGACGAATCGCGCAGCTTCAAGGGGCTGGACTTCCTCAAGAAGCAGGTGGACGCTATGGCGCAGATTAAGCTTAACGTCCTCCACCTTCACCTTACCGACGCCGCCGGATGGCGACTGCAAGTCCCAGCCTATCCGGCACTTGCAGATTCAGCCGCATGGCGCATAGGCAAGAGCTACTTTGACTGGGAGCGCGCGGGTTATCCGTTCGCAAACGCTTATGTAGAAGGTGCTTACGGCGGATTCTATACGGCTGCCGAGCTGCGCGAACTGGTAAGTTACGCAGCAGAGCGCTTTGTCACCGTTATTCCGGAAATCGAGATGCCGGGGCACAGCATGGAGGTCAATCGCGTGTATCCCTCGATTGCATGCGTGGGGCCCGACGGGCGGCCCAGAAGTTTTGCCTGGGACCTATGTCCCGGGAACGAGGGCACGTTTGAGCTCCTGCGGGCCGTTCTGGACGAGGTCATGGACATCTTCCCCTCGGAATTTATTCACATAGGAGGCGACGAGGCTGTGATGAAAGACTGGAAGGAGTGCGTAAACTGCCGCCGGCGCATGGAGGAGGAGGGATTCAGCGATGTACATGAGCTTCAGGGCTACCTGATGCGCAGAGTGGAAGGATACCTGCGGAGCCACGGGCGCCGAGCCATAGGATGGGACGAGATACTCGACAGCGGCCTTTCCCGCGAGGCAGTAATCATGTCGTGGCGCGGAATAAGCGGCGGCGTGAGGGGTTCTGCAGCCGGAAGAGATGTTATCCTAAGCCCCAGTACCCATTGCTATCTCAATTATTATCAAGACCTTATACGCAAGGAGCCGGCAGCCTGCGGCGAACTTGTTTCGCTCCGCTTCTGCTATGGCTACGAGCCCATCGCGCCGGGCATGGACGAGAGTCACATTCTGGGCCTTCAGGGGAATCTCTGGTGCGAATATATTCCCACTCCGGAGCATGCCGAGTACATGCTCTACCCTCGTCTGTTTGCAATTGCAGAGACTGGTTGGAGTCCTGCAGAAGCAAAGGACTTTTGTGGTTTTAGGGAACGGGCGGCGGAGCTGTGCGGACGCTTTCGAGAGCGCTATTATACTACTTTCGACCTCGATACAGAATCGGAGCTGGCCCGCAGCGGTTTTCAGCGCTTTGAGCAGCTTGAGGCCTACAAACAATCTAATTCTTCTCTGCGATGAAGTACAATCTGGACAGTAAAGACTCTATCTATAAGCAACTTATAGAGCAAACAGAAAGGGCCCTGTACGACGGGAGCCTCAAGGCCGGCGAACAACTGCCCTCTATGAATGAGCTGGCGGCCGAGCTTCAGATTTCCAGGGAGACCGTAAAGAAGGCCTACGGAATTCTGGTAGATAGAGGCATAATTACACCCCGGCAGGGGCGCGGTTTCTTTGCTTCCGACTTGAGTGCAAATACTCGGCCCCAGGTGCTGGTGATCTTTGATAAATTGTCTATTTACAAACAGATACTGTTCAATTCATTCTCGGAGTACCTGGGTGGCCGGGCAGAGGTAACAATCCTTACCCACAACCAGAGCATAGATTTGTTTGAGTATTACCTGGACAGCAATCTGGACCGCTTTGACTATTATGTTGTTGCGCCTCATTTCCCTCTCTCTGAGGAGGTGCAGCGCCGGGCCGTCAAGCAGCTGGGGCGCATTCCCTTCCGCAAGCTCATTATGCTGGACCGCCTTCAGCCAGGAATCTCCGGGCGCTTCGGGGCAGTTTACCAGGACTTCGAGAACGACATTTGCGAAGGGTTGACGCAGGGCCTTGAGGCCGCAGGGATTGACCGCCTGCGAGTAATTACCTTGCCTGAATCTCTTTATGGAGGCGAGATTTGCAAGGGTGTGGCGCGTTTCTGCTCTTTCCATGGTATTCCTGTAGAATTCTTAAGCAAGGCCCCGGACGATATTTGCGCCGGAGATACCTTCCTGGTGCTTAACTCGCAGCTGGACGCCGGCCTTGTACAGCTTACCCACAAAATTCAGGGGTGCAAGCTACGCGTAGGAGACGATGTGCGCATTATCTCCTATAACGAGTTCGACATGAACGAGTTAGTCCTCGGCGGCCTAACCACCGTATCTGCCGACTTCCGCCAGATGGGAGAGCTCGCCGCCGAAATGATCCTCCAGAAATCCCTCCAGAAACTCCACTGCCCCTTCCGCCTCACCCGCCGCCGCACCTTCTAACGGAGGTTGCTAACGCAGTTTACGCCCCACCCGCTCCTGCGCATTAGAAGAGAGGCCGTATTTAACGCGGCAGCATGGCGGTTCCTCACGTCCGGGCAGCGGGAGGTTCTAGATTCCTGCCACGAAATCAATGGGAGTAGGCTCAGGTGCATCTCGTGGTTTAGGTTCCTTGATGGGAACTTCTGCAGTTGACACTGTCCGGGAAAGGACTCCCAGACCTCTCACAGTCCTTTCCCAGCCACTTTTCAGCTCGGAAACGCCAGAACCCGCCTCCGAAAGGACTGCCAGACCTCTCACAGTCCTTTCCCAGCCATCTTTCCGTTCCGGAATTATCTTTACTGCGCGTACAGG
>CAMKAJ010000026.1 GCA_946410455.1 uncultured Bacteroidales bacterium | reverse complement strand
TGGCCTTGAATTGTCCCCGGCCCAACAAAATCAAAGTGTCAAACACGGGAAGGTAAGCATTTTTCCGACACCTCCAAGTCCTCTCCGAAAATATTTCCATTTTTTTATTCCACCCCGCTGGATTTAAGGCCCTTGAAGACGTTTCAATGGTCCATCTTTCCTTGTAAGCAGGAAGGGCTTCTTCCGGGTGGCAGAAGGATACGAGGATCTGCGCCATAAAGCGCTGGATGCGGCGGAAGCTGGACTCCCTGGAGGCCTTGTTATCAAATGCCGCTGCCAGTTTGGACAAGCAGACCGTCTGCACGGTGCAGAGCGCTCCGAGCAGCATGGAAAGACATTTGATGTGGGCAAGATTCATAGAAGACTTGAATATTGGTAGGATTACTGGGAAAATTTCACTACTTTTGTGCGAGACCTTGGTGTTTCGTAACATGGTAATAATGTGGAAGTTATATACCTTAAAGTTACGAAAAACCGAGGTCTTTTCCAAATATAATTACTTGAAAATCAACAACTTACGACAATATTTTTCAAAATTTGTCATGTACTAAAATATGAAAATGTCAACCTGTTACAAGGACAAACAGAAACGGACTCCCCTGATTTTTCAGGAAAGTCCGCTTGGGTAGCCTATGATGTACTGTTGTCGAACAAATTCTTGAAAGACCTCGACCGGCTATGGGCGATGCGACCTTGGATTCCAGACCCCACGGACCCGACAACGTGGAAATAAAAAAACCGAGGGGATAGAGGGAGTGCGCCTTTCGGCTAGAGCCTTCGCTCACATACTGTCAGTACCCTAATACCTACGGTAGTGGCTCCGAACTCTCTCAATCTTGCCATTTCGGGAACGACGATACGCCCTTACTCTGACAAATCTCACAACATCCACCCTAATGGAGGTGAGAACAAACTGGCAATAAGTTCTTCTTTTCATAAAGGGAATAATAGTGGGTGAAAGAACTATTGGCTCCTTGCTTCAGTACCTCCCCTCGGTTAAGGTTCTTAAAAAAAACAGACATCCACTTAGGGATGGATGCCTGCGGTAGTGTTCCCACTACTCCCTTTATTTGTATGCAAAGTTAGCAATAAAAATGTTCCCTCCAAATGTTTTTTATTCCACCCTATCTTCACAACGATTCAATTTGCAATTTCCGACCAAGATACCCCCGTACAGATGTCGCTTTTAATTAGTACACTCCTCGATTCTGGCTTTAATTAGTAAATTCAGAAGGCATATTATCTGTTGGATACAATAGATGTGACCAAGAAATCCAACACCAAAAGATTGTACTACACTTTCTTGACTTTCTGGGCTTTCCCCACTATTTATGAAAAGGAGCAGGTATAATTAGCGCCTGTTATTATTATGACAAATCAACCCCACAAAAGACAGTACCGTCAACTAGACGATGAAACCAAGCAGAAAATAAGTGCCAGCAGCCGTAACAAGCCTAAGTCGGAGGAGCACAAGGAACATATCCGACAAGGAATGCTGCAATACTGGGAGACGGTCCCTGACCGCCCCGAGAATAACGATGAGTTTTACCTGTAATCTGAATGGAGTGCGTGATAGATGAGTTGAAAATATGCTACAAGGCGAACAAGGAACGGCTGGAACCCCTTATGGATGTTGAGGCTGGCGGTCGCTATGACATTCCAGATTTTCATTTATTCCGAATCATCCACGACAGGTTCCGCTACTGCTTTGACGTGGTCCGTAGAAAAGAAAAGGTAGCCCAGTTGAGGTTCGGCTTCTACACGGAGGATGCCGACGATAGCGAAAAGTACGTATTCTTGAAGATTATGAACGCCGTACTCTATGACCAAGCCCTACTGAAACAAGTTCTGACCGTCCCCGATTTCTTCGGACTGACCATTAACAATTTCACTGCGCTAGACGTTGCAGTTGACACCCCCGTCAATGTCCCATCGCTGATAAAGAAGATGATGCGGGACAAGAGCATTACAACCATCATCAACGGTAAAGCCATCAAGGACCGGAAGGCAATTTTGCCGGAAATTTTCTATGAGTACTCCACATCCCTAGACCGCTTACGCAACCCCACTATCACAATCAAGCAGAAGAAAGCCATTGCCAATAAGAACGAGGGTGTCACCGTGCAGGCATATAACAAACGCGCTGAGATACTCAACCATTCAGGCAAGCAATACGTCTTATATATACCAAAATGCCAACGAGTTACAAGGACAAACAGAAACGGACTCCCCTGATTTTTCAGGAAAGTCCGCTCTGGTAGCCCCACGAGGAATCGAACCTCGATTTAAAGTTTAGGAAACTTCCGTTCTATCCGTTGAACTATGAGGCCATGAAGCGATGCAGCGGAGACGCTGTTCGCTCCTGTTCGTAAGGGCCAAAGTCGCTCACAGCGTCTCCGCTGCATCGCGACCGGCTACAATACTACTCAGCGTTCTTGACGATGATCTGACGACCTCTGTAGTAGCCGCACTCAGGGCAAACACGGTGATACATCACGGTTGCGCCGCAGTTGGGGCAGGTTGCCAGGGTGGGTACCGGAGCGAAGTCGTGGGTACGCCTCTTGTCTCTTCTCTGCTTGGAGAGTTTGTGTTTAGGATGTGCCATTGTTGTACTATTTTATAATTATTACTATTTGCTCAAAAACTTTATAGTCTCGGGGTTACATTCACCTTCGGCGTGCATGCGCTGCAACGGCAGGGCCGTGCACACGTAATCATAAACATCCTGGTTCCAGTCCAGCTCGTCGCTCTGCGGAGCGTAGGTCTCGCTGAACTCAGTCTCTACCTCAAGGTCAAGAGGCTCGAGGCAACGGTCGCAAGGTACTGTAACAGTGCCGCTTATGCTGCACCCCACATCTACCGTAGCGCCATGTCGCACAATGTCGCAGCAGACCTCAAGGGACGCATCCAGAATATCCGGATTGCCGAAGCTTTCAAAGAACTCCCTGCCTATTTGCCGGTCAAACTCCGTAACGGAGGAACCTAAACCATGCAGTTTAACTATAAAGGGTTGCAAAGGTAATAAAAATCTAAAGAAAAATCAATCTTCGTTGTCACTATTTCTCTTGCGTGCCAGAGGATCGAGCAAAATCTTGCGGATTCGCATGAAGTGAGGGGTCACTTCTACGAACTCATCGTCCTGAATATACTCCAGCGCCTCTTCGAGCGAGAACTTGATTGCCGGAGGCAGGATGATCTTCTCGTCGGAACCCGCAGCGCGCACGTTTGTGAGCTTCTTGGTCTTGCAGATATTGATATTCAGGTCCCTCTCGCGGGTATGCTCCCCCACTACCTGGCCGCAATAAATCTCCTCGCCGGGCTCCACAAAGAAGCGCCCTCGGTCGAGCAGTTTATTGATAGAATAAGCAATTGCCTCTCCGGTCTCAAGCGACACCAGCGAACCGTTGTTGCGGCGCTCTATCTCTCCCTTGTAGGGCTGATACTCCTTGAAGCGATGTGCAATCACCGCCTCTCCCTGGCTGGCAGTCAGCAAGTTGGAACGCAGGCCCATGAGTCCGCGCGTAGGAATCTCGAACTCCAGGAGCGTACGGTCGCCACGAGGCTCCATGCGCACGAGCGCACCCTTGCGGCGGGTAGAAATCTCTATCGCAGCGCCCACGAACTCCTCAGGCACCTCTATGCTGAGGTCCTCGATAGGCTCGCAGCGCTGGCCGCCAATGGTCTTGTCGAGCACCTTGGGCTGGCCCACCTGCAGCTCGAATCCCTCGCGGCGCATGGTCTCTATGAGCACGCTCAGATGCAGCACGCCGCGCCCGTAAACCACGAAGCTGTCGGCAGTAAGACCCGGCTTCACCCGCAGTGCAAGATTCTTCTCCAGCTCCTTCTCCAGACGCTCCTTGATATGGCGCGAAGTAACGTACTTGCCGTCCTTGCCGAAGAAAGGCGAATTGTTGATAGAGAATAGCATGCTCATCGTAGGCTCGTCTATAGCGATGGGCGGCAGCGCCTCGGGATTCTCGAAGTCGGCAATAGTGTCTCCAATCTCAAAACCGTCCACACCCACCACGGCGCAGATATCGCCGCAGCCCACGGTCTCAACGTTGGTCTTGCCAAGTCCCTCGAAAACCATCAGCTGCTTGATTTTCTGCTTCTGCACCACGTCGTAACGCTTGCAGAGGCTGATCTGGGCCCCGCTATGAAGCTCGCCGCGAGTTACGCGACCTACGGCAATACGCCCGACGTAGGGCGAATACTCCAGCGAGGAGATGAGCATCTGCGGCGTTCCTTCCACAACGGGAGGAGCGGGAATTACCTCCAGAATAGTATCCAGCAGCGGAGTGATGTTGTCTGTGGGCTTGCGCCAGTCCAGCGACATCCAGCCCTGCTTAGCCGAGCCATAAACCGTAGTGAAGTCCAGCTGGTCCTCAGAAGCATCCAGGTTGAACATAAGGTCGAAGACCTCCTCCTGCACCTCGTCCGGGCGACAGTTGGGCTTATCTACCTTGTTGATAACCACGATGGGCTTCTTGCCCATGGAGATGGCCTTCTGCAGCACGAAGCGCGTCTGGGGCATACAGCCCTCGAACGCATCTACAAGCAGCAGCACGCCGTCTGCCATATTGAGCACGCGCTCCACCTCTCCTCCGAAGTCGCTATGGCCCGGAGTGTCTATAATATTAATCTTTACCCCTTTGTAAATCACCGACACGTTCTTTGCGAGGATGGTGATTCCACGCTCGCGCTCAAGGTCGTTGTTGTCCAGGATGAGCTGCCCAAGGTTTTCGGGCTGGCGCACCAGGTTGGCCTGGTAAATCATCCTGTCCACCAGAGTAGTCTTGCCGTGATCTACGTGCGCAATAATGGCAATATTTCTAATTTCCTGCATAATCTCTCAAAAAAAGGTTGGTCCGCAGGCCAACCTTTTTATAGACTTGACTTTAAACCTTACTTGGCGAGGAGCACGGTGACACGGTTCCTCTCGGGAATCTTGGATACCTGCTCGGTGTCGCCGTACCAGAACACCTGGATGCGGGAAGGATCGATACCTGCCTCTACCATCCAATCCTTCACACCGTTGCTACGGTTCTCGGAGAGTGCCCAGTTGCCGTCGGGAGTACCGGTCTCCTTGTCTGCGAAACCGCAGAGAGTAGCCTTGAGCTCAGGATCAGCCTTCATCCTCTTGATGAGCTTCTTGATCTTGTAGTGCTCGGACTGACGGATATTGTACTTACCGATGGTGTAGAATACGTCGTTGATGTTCTTCTTGGCAGCAATCTTTGCATCGGCGAGAGCCTGTGCGCGAGCGGCCTCCCAAGCAGCCTTCTCAGCGGCGGCCTTAGCCTTTGCGGCAGCCTCGTCGGCAGCAATCTTGTCAGCAAGGTTCTTCTGGGCAGCGGCAACTGCATCGTTGAGAGCCTTGGTGCCGGCTATAATAGCAGCGAGGTCCTTTGCGGCAATACCCTTATGCAGAGCATTGATTGCATCGTTGATTGCAGCAACATCCTCAGGGATGAAGTCGTTGGCAGCAAGAGCAGCCTTAGCGTTCTCGATAGACTTGCGAGCAGCAGCGATAGCGTCTGCGAGCTCCTTGTCGGCGCGAGCCTGTGCAGCGGCTGCCTGTGCAGCAGCGGCGGCAGCGGCGGCAGCGGCAGCCTCAGCAGCCTTCTTCTTGCCGTTGGCCTGGCCAAAGTTGAACTTGAGGCCGAGGAGCACGTTGTGCTGGTGGTCCATATCAAAACCGGTGTCGGCGAAATCTCCCCTCTTGGAGTTGAAAGCGTCGGACTCGGCGTTGTAAGCGTACTCGAGCTCGATGGCGAGGAGGTCGCTCAGACGAAGGTCAACACCTGCACCTGCACGGGCAGCGGTGCTGAACTTGAAGCCGTTCCAATAAGTATTGGGTACAGGAAGCTTAGCGATATCTACTCCGTTGTTGAAGTAACCGACTGCACCAATACCTGCAAAAACGTAAGGATTAAGAACACGCTCCTTGTAACCGAAGAGGTTGCAAATATCGATGGTAGCGTCGAGAGCAAGCTGAGCATAGTTGAACTTGTATGACTCAGGAATGATGGGTGAATACCAACCCTTGCCCTGCCAACCGGAGATGTCTGCGCGCAGGCCGAACACAGGGCTGAACTGGTAGCCGAGGTCGAGTGCAGCTGCGGGAGAAATAAGCTTGGTGATAGAGGTCTCACCTACGGTTCCGGCAACACCGCCTTTCACTCCCAGCTGAAATCCGGGATAGAAAGCATCCTGTGCAAAAGCACTTGTTGCAAGCACGATCGCAGATGAGATAACAAGAATAAACTTTTTCATACTTATCAATTATAATATTTTTACTTGGTTCTTGCCTAGCACGCAAAAATACGCAATTTCCGTTAATAATCCAAACTCGGCTGCCTAGAAGTTCCAATCGTCAAAGCCTACTCCTTCGTTACCTCCGGAGCCGCCAGTAGATATAACCTTTACGCGGCACTTGCTCTGGACCGAGCTGCCAGATTCAAGAGACCTAACTGTAATATCAACCTCGCCGACTGCACGAGCAGTAATCTTACCGTTGCTGTCTACAGAAGCGATACTCGTATCTGCGCTGCTCCAAGATACACTCTGAACAGAAGCGGGACGGCTTTCATCCTCACCTACTACGGTAGCACCAAGAACATAGGATTCACCCACGGCAAGAGTAATATTGGTGTAAGCCAGATCTATTCTCTTTACGGCGTTGGCCGATACCGTTACCACGCAGGAAGTCCTCTTCCCACCATCTACAGAAGTTGCATAAACGGTAGTCTGGCCAGCCAACATTCCGGTAACCCATCCGTCGGAATCCACGGATGCCACGCCGCCCTGCGCCACGCTCCAGTTGATTGACTTATTGTCTGCATTAGACGGGCTGATAGTTACAAAAAGCTGCTTGCGCTCACCAATATACAGACTCAGGTTACGCTGAGTCATAGTAATTTCTGTTACGTGAATGACATTCTTAACCTCAATCGTACACGTGGCAATAATGCTCTCGTCCGATACCGATTTTGCCGTAATCACTGCAGTACCGGTAGTATTCCCTGAACTTACTACTCCAGCATTGGAAACCGAGGCTACGGAAGGATTGCTGGAACTCCAGCTAACAGCCTTATTTGTAGCGTTCTCAGGGAGAACCGTTGCAACCAAGGTTAGCGAAGAATTGAAATCCATCACCTCAGACTCATGATTCAGGCTGATGCTTGTAACAGCCACAACAGGAGCCGTAACGGTTACATGGCAGGTAGCGATCAGGCCACCAACTGTTGTAACTGCGGTAATATCCGCCTCACCGGGAGCAACTGCCTGCACATAGCCTTCGCTAGTGACCGTAGCTACAGAATTGTTGGACGAAGACCACGTTACGCTCTTATTGTCTGCATTCTCCGGCAGTACTACGGCCCTCACCACGGAACCACCGCCCACCTCCAGAGTAAGAGCAGTCTTATCCATAGTCACGCTGCTGGGCGTCACAACCCTATGGTTAACAGTGACAGCGCAAGTACCATAAACAGAAGGAGTTGCCACACTGGTCGCGGTAATGGTGGCAGTACCTTCGTGAACTGCATATACAACTCCAGATGCGTTCACGGTTGCCACGCTCGTATCTGAGCTGGTCCAGGTAACGCTCTTGTCGGACACATCGCTCGGAGACACAGTTGCAGACAGCGTGACGCTCGACCCCTCGTCTATCGCAATGCTGTCGGGGTTAATCACAACACTGGAAACAACCGTCTCTCTCACGGTAACAGTAAAGCTGGCGCTGACGGTAGGAACATCCTGAGAGGTTACGGTAATAACCGAAGTGCCGTTCTGCTTAGCTTCTATCTCCCCTGTAGCCGAATCGATAGACACGCAGGCGGGGTTAGAAGAAGACCAGCTGACGGCCTGATTATATGCGCCCGCAGGAGTGATACTTATAGTGGGAGTGAACTTGTCTCCGATGGCCATGGTTCTGGCTCCGCCGCTAACATTGGTAAAGCTGATACCGGCAACGTGGGCTCTAACGACGATATTAGCCTTGGCTGTAACTGCCGGTGCAGAATCGGGCTTGCCCAGAGCAGTAAAGTAAATGTCGCCGCTGCCGGCCCTGAGGGCAGTTACCACCACCTTGCTGCCTGTCTTGCTCACCGAGAACATACCCGAGACGGGAACTGTGCTCACGGCATATTCCGTACTGCTGGCATTTGCGGGAGCAAACTCAAGTTCAAATTCCTCGGAGTCGCCGTCCCACATGGTAACGGAGGTCTTATTGTCTTTGATGCTTATGCCTGTCACCTGCTGCAGCACGGTCACGCTGGCCTTGCCGCTCACCTCGCTGCCCGCCACCTTGGCAATCACATCCACAGGAGCCTCCGTCCTGGCTTTGGCAGTAAGAGTACCGTCAGATGCAATAGAAGCCGCATCCGGATTGCTTACAGACCACTCGATTTCTACTCCGGTAACGCCGGCAGGCTCAAGAGTATATTCGAACTTCTGCGTCTGACCTACGTAAAGGGTAGCGGCGGCAGGGCTCACAACGACCGCATTCACACGGCTGCGCACAGTAACTACGCAATGGGCATGCTTACCACCGTCTATTGTTGTAGCGCAAACTGCACACTGGCCGGGGGCCACGGCAAGCACATTACCCTCGCCATCTACGGTAGCTACCCTCTCGTCGCTGCTCGACCAAGAGAAAGTGGGATCGCTGGCATCGGCCGGGAGAACGGTTGCGCTGAGCTTGGCGCCCTCGCCCTCTACGAGTTCAAGAGAAGCGGGAGTAATGCTGATGCTGCTGACGGCGTTCTTCTCTATTATCACCGTACAAGCGTCAACGGCCGATGCATTGTCTTCTGAGACAACGCTGACTTCTACAGTACCGGGCGCCACTGCGACAACAACGCCCGCAGCAGAGACAGTTGCCTTGGTCTGGTCTGCGGAAGCCCACTTAATAGCCTTATTCGTTGCGCGCTCAGGGAGCACGGTGGCAGTGAGAGTACGAGATTCTCCTATCTTGAGCACCACGGTGTGCTCCGCGAGCCTAACAGCAGCAACATCGCAGGTAACGGCAACATGGCAGCTCTTGCTGAGCCCTCCGTCTTTGGTCGTAGCGATAATATCCGCCTCACCTGCCCTCACAGCATGTACCACGCCGGAATTCACGGTAGCTACGTTCTCGTCTGAGCTGCTCCACACAATGCTCTTATCTACGGTATCCTCGGGGAGCACCGTAGCAGTGAGGATGGCCATTTGCAACTCCTTGAGGGTGAGGCTCTCTGCACTGAGCGTCATGCTTCCGGCATGCTGCTCAACGGTAAGCTCACAGCGAGCGGTAAAGCCTCCGTCAACTGTACTTACAACTATGGCTGCAACGCCGGGAGCAAGGGCAGATACTACACCCTTGTCGGTAACAGTGGCGACCTTCTCGTCTGTACTCATCCAGCGGAGCTGGGTGTTGGATGCATTCTCGGGCTCTATAGTTGCCTTGAGCTCAGCACTCTCGCCCTTCTGGAGCACCAATTCTTCTTTATCAAGAGACAGCGACTGCACAGCAACCGCGATCTCAGGCACTGTAACCAAGCACACTGCAGTACGGCCCAGGTCGTCAGACTTAGCAGTAATCTCCGTCTGGCCGGGAGCCACAGCAGTAACCATACCCTCAGATGACACACGGGCCACAGAAGCGTTCGAGCTTGACCATATAACTATCTTATTGTCTGCATTAGACGGAGAAATGACTGCGGTCAGCTGAGCGGTAGAGCCGAGCTCCACGGTAAGGGCAGAGGCGTCCAGGGTAATGCTCGTTACGTGCACCTCCTCTTTCCAGCAGGAACACAAGCTTGCGAGCAGTATAGATAATGCGATTATTCTTGTTTTCATAAGCTCGAAAGATTAAAGGTCTTGAATGCAGCGCACTGAGTGTCCGGGAGCACGTTCGTGCCCATGTTGATGGGGATAAAGTGTAAGCATCCCTGAATTCTGAGAGAAAACCATAATATAGGTAAGATCGTCATTAGGCGAGCAAGACCAGTAACCGGCAAATTGACCAACCATACGCAAAACACCATTACCATCCATGTAACCGTTGCAAGGATACCATGCACGCTGTGATGAGCCTTGCAAATTAAAGTAGGCACCATATCCATCGCTTGCATTGCTGACTCGCTCATACGTAACTCCGGACCAAGCTTCTTCTGCTTCCACATTCTGGTAGTTACTGTCTACCACATAAGTTTTAGGGACCTTCCATCCGGCCGGGCAAGGGTCGTAGATTGTCTTTTCGGCGCCCCACAAAGTGCTGTTTACTCTGTACAGCCAGTTGGTCTTGGGAGCTACGGGGCACAGGAACTCAGTAGGGTGAGCAATAGCATAACTAAGAGTTCCCGTTGTAGATGTGGACTCTACAAAACTTGTCTGCGTGCCCATAACTGTAAAGAATGTTCCTCCCGTAGTGCTTGCAATATAATTCTGCAGCGATCCGGGGAACGGGTCTTTACGGCCCCACTGATAGAAGAAGCCGTTGCTTAAAGCATGGGAAGCGTTGTAGGAATTAGAAAGAGCTCCAAGGTTGCGGTCCATCATGGCTTTGTCTTTACCGGCAAGGGTCTGGGCACTTGCATCGGGGTCGTATCCGGCACAAAGCCAGATATGCCAGCTCCAGAGTATGTTGCCATTGACGTCTTTGGCGGCAATGAGAGCATTGCCATCCTTCATAGGAGAAGGAACATCAAAGAAAACAAAGCCCCCGTTAGAAGAAACATTATTAACGACGCTGCCTTTAGCCGGTGCAGGGCCAAGGTTCTCGGTCTCCCAAAGCACTTCGGCCGACGTAGCAGCATCCAGGGTGGCATCCGGGTCATTACCTTTGACCAAGGGGAATTTATAAGTACCCGGAGCAGAAATAATGTAGCAGTTGGCGGGCTTACCGTTCTTTGTCAACAATTCACCATCCCTGATATTAGAAAGGCGGTCGGCGCTATCTACATCCTTAACCCAGCCGAAGCGGCCGCGACGGAACTTAACAGAAGCCTCGCAGGTACGGGTGACGCTGGTACTACCCTCATAGAAGGTCATAGTGAAGCCGTTGACAAAATCGCCGGGAATGAATGAGATGTAATAATCTTTATCCTTCTGGAAGGTAGCAGCGTCACCGCCGGGAAGAAGAGTGATACTCCCAACAGAAGACTGCGAAGCAATAGCCTGCGGGGCCTCAGGATTGGCAAGAGAAACCACCACAGCACCGGCAAGCTTCTCCTGGCTACGGCCGCTAAACACTATACGCGTATAGCTGCTCTTGGTAAGCGTGAAGCATATACCGCTGCAAACATTATAGAAGTTCATGTTCAGGGCTCCGGATCCTAAGCTCTGGGCAACTCCTACAGCAAGCTGAGCAGCGGGATCGAAGGTGCCGGGATAACCGTATTGCGTAGCAGGAATAGAGCTAGCCACAGTACCATCCGCTACAGAAGCAGTAGCTGTTGCATCGTACGGATACAAGCCAATAAAGGAATTTCCGTTGAACTCCAAAGCCGGATCGGGATAAAACTGGGCATTGGTACCCTCCTGTTGAGTTACAAGATGCGCGTTTACCAAGTCGCCGGATGTGGAGTCATCATACAAAAGACTCATCTCATCTTGGGCGCTCCACAAAACAGTAGCATAACTGTGGGTTGTCGTGATATCGCCAACCTCAGTCTTTGTGCTGAAACCACCTACAAAGCTGGCATTGAGGATATCGCCGCGCAAAGGCTCCTGAAGCTCTACTTTAATATCACTTGAGCAGGAGAATAAAAGAGTAGCACAAAAGCCTGAAAGAAATAAAGAAATAAAACGTCTCATACTACACGAAGTATTCCATACAAATATATAAAAAAGGGGAGAGAGTACAAACTCCCTCCCCAATTTTATTAGAGAATTCAAATTAAGGCTGAAAATCTACAACGGGATTAGGAAGAATCACGCTGCAAGTAAGAACCTGCTCGGGATCCCAGATGTACGTACCAGGATTCAGAGTATTCTCGATGTGGTAAGGCTTACCAGACTTAGGAGCGAGCTTAGAGTTCTCGGTGCTAAGTACGATGATAACAGCCTCGTCGCTTGCGATGGTCTTCTCAACATCGCCTTTCTTGTAAACAACCTTGATATTGAAGCCGGCCAGCTTGTTGAGCTGGAGGTCAGTACCGAGGTTCCACCAATCGATAGCATCGAACTCGAGTGCTGCATGAGGAGCGGGCTCGAATACTGTGCTAGCCTTGCGGATGTTCAGCTTACCACCGAAGGAAGCCTCAGTATCGTACAGAGGATGGTTATCATCGTTGAAGATTATAGTCTCGTCGATGGTGATAGCAATAGTACCAGCATCATCTATGCCATAAGCATTCTTTCCAAGCTCAGTAGCAACAAACTTAGCACCGTCGAAGGTGATGATGAGGTGCTCAGCAGCCTGTGCCTCAGTCATACCGGTAACGTCAACATCGTACACACCCTTCACAAGCTCGGGAACGGTGATGTAATCGTTGAGCTCCTTGAATGTACCAAGTGCGAAGTCATTGAGGATGAGGGTAGCGCTGAGAGAATCGAATACTACAAAGTAGTAACCGGTCTTAGCCTGTGCAGGATCATTACCAGTGCACTCTTCGGCAACCTCTACAAGGACGTCATACTGCTTGTCGTTGATAAGGGCACCATCCTCGAGTTTGATATCAGGGCTGGCCATCTTCTGGGCAACGATAGCAAAGAGAGCAGTACCGGAAATCTTCACATAGCTGTAGTCTGTGGTAGTAGTACCAACTACGGGAGCTGCGATCTGCTGGAAGTCAACAACAACCTTATCGGCAGCGCCGGTTCCGTACTTAACCTCCCACTTGGCGGCATCGCCTTCAAGATTCTGGGCATTATTTACAAACTTCACGTCACCTACCTTGTAGTTCTTTACCTTGAAGGTGAAGGAGAGATCGGCAAGAGCATTCTTGAAGGCCTCTACCTGAGCGGCTGTCTTACCAGCAAGCTTAGGAAGAGCAACGCTGTAGTCCTCGAAGTGCTCGATGATACCGGAAACTCTCTCGTCCTCACGACCCTTGATACGGACACCACCATAAGTGTTGTACATACCGGGAGCATCAAGACCACCCTGGCCGTAGAACTTGGTACCGGGATCGGTAGCGACGAGCTTGTTCTGTGTACCGAGGATATAGTCGGGGTTCAGAACCCAATTCTGAGTATAATAGGTGTGCTGGTGGTGTGCAACAGTGTAGATGAACTCGATAACTGCAGCAGGTGCAAGAGTGTAGTCATAAGCAGGAACCTGAGCGGTCCAAGTCTTTGCCTTAGGAGCAAATACTACGAACACGTGGTTCTCCTCGCCAATGTGACCAACCTTGTTGTTCAGAGAGAGATCGATGATGTTAGTACTCTGCTCCCATCCGGAAGGATTCTTAGCGTGAGAAACAATACCACCCTCAGCACTACCATACTTGTTGGCGTCAGATACATTGGCCAGAGCAACTGTCATGTGAGTTGAACCTTCACCCACGAGCTTGGTGATGCTAGGAAGTTCGGTAATCCTCAGATCCTCAGTAGGGAGGTTGGTGGGCTTCTTAACAACAATCATAGGATTGTCAAGATCGTACTTGGCACCAAATGCGCTGAAGCTGAGTGCGAAGTCCTCATCGTCGAGGATCCACTGGTTGACCTCACTCCAAATAACGTTGAGCTCTTTGCAGTCGGTCTGTGCAGGGCGCTTGTAAGGAGCCCATACCTTACCCTCCTTACCTACGTAAGTAGATTCGTCGGTGAGGCTGTCATACTCGAAGTTAACCTGGTGCTTAATGAGAATCTTCCACTCCTTAGGCTCCGGATCCGGCTCAGGTTCCTCATCCTTGTCAGTGCACTTGACTTTGAGGAATGCATCTGCAAGATAGTACTTGGTGGTACCAATCTCGATGTAAGAGCGGAGGTACACAAGAGGAGTACGGCCGATAGCAGGGCTACCAGTAGTAACGAAATCATTATTTACCTTGATAACACCCTCTTTGGTAAGAGTGAAGAAAGCATTCTGGTTGGTGTTAGCCTGAGCCTCAACATAAGCAGCAGTGTCACCAATAACATACTTGCCAGTAGCATCCTTACCAGCGAAGAAGAACTCATACTTGGGAGTAAAGCCAAGATCAGACATAATCTTCTCATACTGGTTTGCATAAGTCTCAACGTAAGTAGTAAGATCTACGCCTTCGCTGTCATAAACGAACTTAACGTCTGGTGCAATCTCAGGATTCTGGAGGACAGGGAAGAAGAGAGCAGCATCAGTCCTATAATCTACAACTGCACCAGGGAGTTCCTTCTTCTTGATAATCCTATAAGAATAGTTGTCGGTCTTGCCAAGATATGCGTAATCGGAAACGAATACCTGGTCGCCGTCTGCAGCACGCAGAGCGATGATATCGTTCTCCTGTCCGGTAGCAGCAGCCTTGGCGAGCTTCTTCTTAAGAGAAAGTTCGATGTTGAGAAGGGAACCGTTCTGCTTGTAGTTGCCTACCTGGACAAGATCGGTCTTGTCGGCTGCGGCAGCCTTGGTCTTAACAGTACGGTTGATGAAATCAAAGGTATAGTCAGCAGCCTTCACGTTAGCAGGGTTGAGCCTGTAAGTAACCTCAACAGGTGCAGTGGTAACGAAGGTACCGTTAGCAACAGATGAAGCCTGAGGAACACGAAGGAAAGCAGCGTCATAGTCGTTGCTGAGCTTCTTCAGAGCGCCACCGTTCTCGAACTCCTTGACCTCGATATATCCAAGACCGTCGAGAATCTGCTCGGGAACGAATGCAATGCTCTTAAGAGCGGTGTAGAGAGGGATCTCAAGGGTGCCTTCATGACCCTCTACGTTGCTGAGAACGAGCTTGCCGTCGGTCCAGATAGCAACCATAGGGTTCAGGCCACTCGTGAAGACAGCCTTCTGCACAGGCGGCTCCTCGTTGGAAACAAAGTACCATACGCCGTTAATCTCCTGAAGATCCCAGGAAACGCCGTCCTTGCCGGGCTCGCCGTCCTTGCCGTTCTGGCCGTCCTTGCCGTTCTGGCCGTCTTTTCCGTTCTCGCCGTCCTTGCCGTCCTTGCCGTTCTGGCCGTCCTGGCCCTGAGCCTTAACACCGGTCTTTACACCGTTGATAGCCCATTCACCGTCGATAATGGTAATGACAGCAGGATCAAAGTCTTTACCGTCTTTGCCGTTCTGGCCGTCCTTACCGTTCTGGCCGTCTTTACCATTGGTGCCGTTGGTACCGTTGGTGCCGTTCTTGCCATGATTAACGACGTACTCCTTGTCGTTGGTGAGGACAATCTTAATGCCCGTACCATCGGCCAGGGGAGCAACTTCCTTAATCAAAGCACCAGCCTTGATGTCGTTCTCGAGCTTGGAGACTTTCTCCTCCAGAGCAGAGACTCTCTCATCAAGACCGTCGATGTCCGGACCGTAATCCTTAGTACAGCCTGCAAAGAGAGCTGTAGCTGCGATGGCGGACACGATTGCCAATCTAAAGATTTTTTTCATAAAATTTTTGGTTTAAAATAAATATAAAGTTTTATGTTCTAGGGTTTAGTAACCTTACCATAATACCGCTTCAAGCGCCTAATGGGTACAATACCCACTTGGCCAAGAAACGATTTAACGCGCAAATATAAATTGATTTTTTTTTGTACGCAACAATTTTTACTATTTTTTTACCATTATAGCGCCTTGCAGGGCCATTTTTCTGATTTTTCAGGCTGCTTGCAAAGGATTATATCCAAAATATTCAGCAAAAAAATCGTCTAACTGCTCCCAGGTAACTTCTCTTATCACCATTATGAAATTGGGGAAGATCAACGAGAGTTTCACTTTCCCGTCCGGGAAACGTTCTATGGTTGCATCCCCTTCTTTATAGTGCATGGAGTCCTTGTCTGCAAGCTGGCGCCGTATCTGGGGATAGTATTCATCTCCTATCTCGCGGCGCAGGCCGTTGGGCATCAAACGGTTCAGGGTTTTGAGCTTGGAAAGCTTCATTGTGAGGTGCACATCGGCAAAGCGATGAGTGAAGTCTATCATAGGCTCCTGCTCCTGCGCAGAAGCTCCCCAAGCCATCAGCCCTATAAATAATATAATAGTAAGAATCCGCTTCACCTAGGAATTCTGTTTAATAGCAGCCTGTGCGGCAGCAAGCCTTGCGATAGGAACGCGGAAAGGCGAGCAACTCACATAGTCTACGCCGATGCGGTTGAAGAAGTGTACCGAGTCGGGGTCTCCTCCGTGCTCACCGCAAACGCCGCACTTTAGGTCGGTCCTCTTGCTGCGTCCGCCCTGAATACCAAGCTCAACCAGCTTACCCACCGCCTTCACGTCAATGGTCTGGAACGGGTCGGCGTCGATAATCTTGTTGCCAAGGTAGTCGCCCATGAAGGTACCTACGTCGTCACGGCTGAAGCCGAAGGTCATCTGGGTGAGGTCGTTGGTACCGAAGCTGAAGAACTCTGCGGTGCGAGCCATACGGTCTGCAGTAAGTGCAGCGCGAGGAATCTCGATCATGGTACCGAACTTGTACACCAGGCCCTCCCCGGTTGCGGCCTCCACCTGCTCACGAATCTTCTCGCAGATAGCCTTCTGGAAACGAAGCTCGCGCTCAGACACGGTAACGGGAATCATAATCTCGGGGATAGGGTGCAGACCCTCTTTCTGAAGCTCAGCCTCGGCTGTAAAGATTGCGCGGTACTGAGTCTCTGCAATAAGAGGATAGGTAACGTGCAGACGTACTCCGCGATGACCCATCATAGGGTTCACCTCGTGGAGGTTCTCGCCACGCTTCTCAATCTCGGAGATGGAGATGCCGAGCTCGTTGGCAAGTTCCTTCTCTTTATCTTCTCCCTTAGGCACGAACTCGTGCAGAGGCGGGTCGAGCAGACGGAACACCACCGGCTTGCCGTCCATAATCTTTAGGGTGCTCTTGACGGAGGCCTTCATGAAGGGCTCCAGCTCTGCGAGAGCTGCCTTGCGCTCGGCGTCGGTATCGCTGAGAATCATCTTACGAAGCTTTGCGAGAGGAGTCTCGGAGTTCTTGCCATAGAACATGTGCTCGATACGGAAGAGGCCGATACCCTCGGCGCCGAAGGAAAGGGCGCGGGCTGCATCCTCGGGCGTATCTGCATTGGTGCGGATGCCCAGGCGGCGGTACTTGTCTACTATCTGCATGAAGCGGATGAAGAGAGGATTCTCGCTTGCATCCATGGTGTCGATCTTCTCTGCGTAAACGTAACCCTTGGAGCCGTTGAGAGAGAACCAGTCGCCCTCTTTGTAAGTGGCGCCGCCGAAGCTGACGCTCTTGCCGGCGAGGTTGATCTTCATGGTCTCGCAACCTACGATGCAGCACTTGCCCCAGCCACGAGCAACGAGTGCGGCGTGAGAGGTCATACCACCGCGTGTGGTGAGGATACCTGCAGAAGCACGCATGCCCTCGATGTCCTCGGGAGATGTCTCCTCGCGGATGAGGATAACCTTCTTGCCTGCTGCTGCGGCCTCCATTGCTGCCTCGGATGTGAATACTATGGTTCCCACTGCTCCACCCGGAGATGCGGGAAGGCCCTTTGCGATGACCGCTGCCTTCTTCTCGGAGGCGGGATTGAGGATAGGGTGCAAAATCTCGTCGAGCTGGGCGGGAGAAACGCGCATTACGGCTTCTTTCTCGTCAATCATGCCCTCGGCGAGCATATCCATGGCCATCTGCAGGGCGGCAATGCCGGTGCGCTTGCCAATACGGCACTGGAGCATCCACAGAGTGCCTTCCTGAATGGTGAACTCAATATCCTGCATATCGTGGAAGTGAGACTCGAGGTGCTTGCGGATAGCATCGAGCTCTGCGTAAACCTCGGGCATTGCTGTCTCCAGAGAAGGGAGATGCTTGTTCTGCTCGGACTTGGTAGCCTCGTTCAGAGGGTTGGGGGTGCGGATACCCGCAACCACGTCTTCGCCCTGAGCGTTGATGAGCCACTCGCCGTAGAACTTGTTGTCGCCGGTAGCCGGGTTACGGGAGAATGCTACGCCGGTAGCGGAGCTCTCGCCCATGTTGCCGAATACCATGGACTGGACGTTCACTGCTGTGCCCCAGTCATCGGGTATCTTCTCTATGCGGCGGTATGCGATTGCACGCTTGCCGTTCCAGGACTTGAAAACGCCGCCGATGGAGCCCCAGAGCTGATCTTCTGCGGTGTCGGGGAATTCCACGCCAAGCACTTCCTTAACCTTGACCTTGAACTTGTCGCAAAGCTCCTTGAGCTCGTCTGCGGTGATTTCTGTGTCGGACTTATAGCCGCGCTTCTCCTTGAGCTCCTCCATCATGCGGTCGAGCTGCTGGCGAATGCCCTGTCCGTCTTCGGGCTCGATGCCCTCGGCTTTCTCCATCACAACGTCGGAGTACATCATGATAAGACGGCGGTAGGCATCATATACGAACCTGGGGTTGCCGGTCTTCTTGATCATTCCGGGGAGGGTTGCAGAGCAGAGGCCGATATTGAGGATGGTGTCCATCATACCGGGCATTGAGCTGCGTGCGCCGGAGCGGCAGCTAACGAGGAGGGGATCGTCGGCATCGCCGAATTTCTTGCCCATGAGCTTTTCTGTAGCTTCGAGTGCTGCAGCTACGTCTTTCTTGAGGTCTTCTGTGTAACCTCCGCCAAGTTCGTAGTACTCTGCACAGCATTCTGTGGTGATTGTGAATCCGGCAGGAACCGGCATTCCGAGCTTGCTCATTTCTGCAAGATTAGCTCCTTTTCCGCCGAGGAGCTCACGCATGGTGCCATCGCCTTCTGCGTTCTTACCGCCAAAGCGGTAAACCCTTTTCTTCTTTTCGAACATAGTCGTTTTAAAGTATAAAATAAATGTTAGTAAAATTCAAATCCTGCAAATATAATAAAATATTCGTTACCTACAAAAGCCTTGCCGCCAGTGCAGCCAGGGCGCTGCGCTCGCCCTTGCGAAGGAACACGTGCTGGAAGAGCTTCTGGCCGGAGAGCTTGTCGGACAGATGCGACAGTCCGTTAGACCACTGGTCGAGGTAGGGCTGGTCTATCTGGAAGATATCTCCGGTGAAGACCATCTTGGTGCCCTCGCCGGCACGGGTGATGATGGTTTTGATCTCGTGCGGGGTAAGATTCTGGGCTTCGTCAACAATAAAGAAGCACTTGCCCAGGGAACGCCCCCTGATATACGCAAGAGGCTCTATTACAAGCTTCTCCATGGTGAGCATGTTGTCTATCCTCTGGGCCTCTCGGGAACCGGGGCGGAACTGTTCCTTGATGACGTTGAGATTGTCCATGAGGGGCTGAAGGAAGGGACCCATCTTGGACTTCTGGTCGCCGGGCAGGAAACCAATGTCTTGGTTTCCCAGCACTACGGTAGGGCGAGAGAGGATAATCTGCTCATAGTCACGCTCTTGCGCAAGGGCCGCAGCCAGCGCCAGCAAAGTTTTGCCTGTACCGGCCCCTCCAGTCAGCGCCACAAGCTCTGTCTTGGGGTTGAGTAATGCGTCCAGAGCCATTTTCTGCTCGTCGTTGCGAGGACGTATGCCAAAGGCCTCGCGACTCTTCACAAGCACCACGGCATCGCGCTCTGCATCATAGCGGGCGCATGCCACATCGCCACCTGCCGCAAGCCCCGCTGCTTTCTGCGGCCAGGAGAACTTGTACAGGCGGTTGGGCTCGGGCTTTTTGTCTTGCACGGCTCTCCAGGGCACCGAGGTCTCCGGCCCGTAGCAGAGGGCCTGCATCACATCGGCAGGGAGCTCGGTGCTCAGTACCTCCTTCTGCTTGTCTTCCAGCTTGTCGTCCTCCAGTTTGTCGGTCAGATAGTCCTGTACCGCCATTCCGGCGGCCTTTGCCTTGAGCCTGAGGTTCACGTCTTTGGTGACCAGCGCTACAAAGGTGTCGGGATTGCTGTCACGCACCCACATTGCCGTAGAAAGAATGCGGTGGTCTTGTATATCGTCTTTGAAAAGATCCGCAAACTCTGCAGTGAAGGGATGGTTGGGCTCTACCCGTATGCGTCCCAGGCCTTTGTCTATCTGGATTCCGTATTTGCCAAAAGAACGGCCGGCGGATATCCGGTCCAGGTCGCGCATGAAACCGCGCGCATGGAATGCCAGTGTGTCGTTGCCTTTTTTGAATTTGTCGGCTTCTTCGATTACGGCTACAGGAATCACCAGGTCGTTATCCTGGAACTTCCGTATGGCCTTGTGGTCGTGCAAGATAACGTTGGTATCGAGCACGAAGATTTTTGGTTTACCCATATTGTTAGTCTTCCCCTTCTGCATTCTGCATCAGGGATTCGAGAATAGTCTGTATGCCCGACTTGCCGGGAGAGGCAAAACTGAGGCGGCCGCCGGGAACAGGGTGTCCCAGAGGGAAATAAGCCACGTCTTGCAAGATGAATTCTGCGTCGATGTAGTCGAAATCTGCATCGCGTATCTGCAACAGCACGCCCGGGAGCTCTGAGAAGAGCACACGCGCCTCGTCACTGCCACTGGACGAATGGATGATATCTGAAACGTCTATGCTTGCGCCCACTCCGGCGGAGCACATTTTCTGAAGGGCGGCGGCCATGCCCCCTGCGCCAACGGTGGCGGCAGAAAGCAGGATGCCGTCAACGGTTAGCTCGCGCACCAGCTCGAAGCAATCCATAAAGTAGTCGGCATCAAGGAGTTGCGGCGCTGTACCGCCACGCAGCCCGAGGGCTTGGGCGAGCAGCGAACCGCCAAGACGAAAATCCGACGTATCAAAGGGGACGTAAACAATCCAGCTACGGGAGTCGGGGCGCAGGTACGGCTCCACCAGCAGAGGGGCGCCGGAGAATGGAGTTGCTATCTTGACGCCGAAGGCTCCCTGCTCAAAATTGCAACGCCTCAGGGCCAAGCCGAGGGCGTCTATGTAGTCTGCCGCCGCCTCGACTGAGAAATAGAGTGCAGCCATTTCGCCCACAGTGGCCTGGTCGGCGGTCCATTTTATGGTGAGCGGAAGCTCATCCAGGCGGAAGTTGCCCACGCGCCACACGCTGTCTATCAGCGATTCTGCAATACGGCCGCGAGTACACGGGGCGGCAAAAGGCACAGGCACGTTGCGCTGCACTCCGGCTATCGCGGCAAGATAATCGTGGATGCGGGAAGACTCCAGCAAGATGGGGCCCGGGGCAGGATCGATAGTCTCGTCCAGAACGGTGCCGGCGGCTGCCTCTGGCTCGGGTGCCTTTTCGAGCACCGTTGCCAGCAGGCCGGCGGGAGTGAGCTCCTGCGGCACGCCATCGATGATAAATCTGGAGTTCAGAACTTCAAGCATCGTACAAATATACGAATTATTTGGATTCGATGGCCGGGTATCCTGCTCCGTTTGCGCGGTAATGCGGGGCGTACAGCGACTCTATCTCAACAACCGGCGTCTGGAAGCGGCCCTCCTGAGTCACAAAGAACTCTTCGCTCACGGAGGTCTTCTCCTCGGGGTAGCTGTCGAACCAGTATTCCGTCTTGTCTGACAGCACGTTACGATAGCCCTGAGGAGCATAGCTCCAGACTCCGTAGCTAAGCGGCGCAAGCCACCAGCCGTAGAAGCCGGAGAGCTGGTCTATGGGGCGGAATGACGCCGGACGGGGAGCCGTAAGCCGCACGAAGCTGCGGTTCTCTTCGCTCCAGATGGAGTATTGCGCCACCACCTTGTCGCCTACGTGCAGAGAATCGCCGTCCTGGAGCTGTGAGCCGTTCCTGTACCACTTGCGCTCTATGCTCATGGCGTTGCCGGCCGCTTTCACTTCCTCGAAAGGCTTGGTGTAGCTGCCGCTGAGGAGTATCACGCTGGTTTGCAGCGTCTCGGGGCTGCCGTTGAGCACCTGCGCAATGGCCTCTATGTAGGCAGCGTCTCTCCCCCACTGCTGGGTTTCTTTCTGAACCATCATCCAAAGCCTTATACCCTCTGCTATGTGCTTGGTAGAGGCGTCTTTGTCGAGCAGAGAGCAGAGGAGGGTGTGGGCGTAAAGCTCACTCTCCAGCAGGCCGCGCCAGGGCATAACTGCGTTGGGATAATACCAGCCGCCGCTCTTGTGTTCTACTGCGTATTGCTTGAGGGATTTGATATCAGCCTCGACCGACTTCTTGAGGCTCTGCTTGAAGCTCACCCCCCATGCTTTGGCAAGTTGCAGACCTTCAGGGCTTTGCGCGAGCGCCTGAAGAGTGCTCAGGCGGCGCGCCTTTGCAAGTATCTGCGAGTTCAGGCCGCGCTTGTTCTTGGGGGCCAGGTATTCGGATGCCTTGTGCTTGAACTGCTTGAGGGTCTTGGCGTCCGGCTCCGAGAACGGCACGTAGGCATAAAGAGCGCGGGTCTGGAGGTACTTCTCCAGGCTTAGTCCGCCCCACCACCAAGGCCGCTCAGCATTCTCGAAGTAGCTGTAGTCCAGATATTTAACGGCCGCTGCAATGTTCACGCTGCAATCCACCTCCGGCATTGCCGCCACGCGCTGGAGCACTGCCGCCGTTATTACCGGCGAGGGCTTCATCCCCTCGAACCATGCAATTCCGCCGCCGGAGCTTTGGCACGCGGCAATCTTTTCGCCCAGCTCTTGCAGCGCTTCATCGTCAAGACCGGGGGCTCCCAGCCTCCTTGCCAAGATATTGGCGTACCATGCCTCGGTGAGACTCAGCACGTCTTTGCCGGACGGGGTGATTTTGTCGGGAATAGCCTCTTGCAGCATTTGTAATATGCTGATTTCCTGGGGCTCCAGGGCAGAAGCATCGAGGTTCACGAACTGCGAACGCAGCTCCGCTATGAGGTTCTCGCGCCCGGCAGTGTTGCGAAGGAGCGCGGAATGAGCCTCCGTAAGAGTCTGCACGGGATGCTTTACGGGTATAGTCACAAAGAGAGCGTCGGAGGCCTCGCTGCCGTCATCGGGCACAAAGTTGAGCAGCACCCCCAGTTCGCTCAGGCCCTCAGGCACTGCGAAGGGTGCCTGGAAGCTTGCAGCGCCTCCGGGGGCCAGCTCTATTGACTCCATCTTGGTGCCGAGTACCTTGCCGCCGCGCCAGTCGGAGCCCTCGTAGAAGCGAATAGCCAGGCGGCCGCGCACTGCCGTCTGCAGATTGCTCGCAAGGGATACGCGCGCAACGTAAAGGTCGCCCTGGTACAGGAACTGCGGCTCCACGAGCGAAAGCTTCACGGGAACAGTAATCTGCAACTCGCGGCGCAGCACCTCGTTACGCATTCCGGAAGCGTGCGCAAAGAGCTGCACGCAGTAGGTCGAGAGGCGGTCGGCACCCTTGAGCTTTATCTCTATGTTGCCCTCGTCGTCGGAGCGCAGGAGCGGTTCCCACGCCATCGTGGCGGCCAAGTTCTCTCGCACGGCCGGGGCCTCGGCGGAGGTACCCGCAGCAGCGGCGTCGTTTACAGCCATTTCTGCTTCCACGCCCTTGCTACGCAGCTGCATAGGTATCGCCTCATCGAGTTTGTAGAACACGTTTTCGTACGAATTGTTGCGGCCGCAGAGCGCCTGATAGTAGATTTCCGGGCGGTAGCGGCGCTCCGGGGTGATGCGGAACCACTCGTTGGGAGCAATGGTCTCGGTGGCATTGTCGAACACAGCGGCGGCGCATTCCACTCCGGGATGCGTCTTTACGAGCAGCGAGAATTGTTCGCCGGGGCGCGCCTTGTCTGTGAAGCGGGTGAACGATAGAGGTAGCGCTTCCGACTCTCGCGGGAGTTCTATGTTGCGCGAGTAGGTGTAGCTCTCTCCTTTATGGAACCAGAACACTTTGAGACAGAGCGACTCCGGCCACTCGGCGCGGCGGTCATAGCGTATAGTCTTGAGGGAGCCCTTGCGGCCTCTCACGCCGTCGAGGGTAACAATCTGCTGATCAAGGAGTTTGTTACCGTCTCCGAAGAGCTCCACCACCGCCCAAACCGGGCCGTCGGTACTGCCTATCTGCAGGGCAATCTCATTGTCGCCCAGTTCCTTGAAGAAGCTGGAGACCTTCATGTCGAGTGCGGTGTCGGAGTCGGAGGCCTTGAGCAGGGTGTAGCTCTGCTTGGTCTCTGCAGTCTTGCCGCTAGCCAGTTTTGCGCTTGCGGTGACCTCCAGGGTGTAGAGTGCAGACGCGAGTCCCTTTACATCTACGTTTAATGTTTCGCCAGCTGCGGCGCTGCCTTTGCGCACCTGCTTGCCAGACTCGGAATGGCGGAGTATGTAGTTGATTGTGAGGCCTTCGCGCTGCTTGTCACCGGTATTGAAGAAAAGTTGCGCCTCGTCGTCCCTGACTATCCAGGCGCTGCCCCAGACCGCGCGCTTGTTGTATGGCTTTGCGCGCCTGCTGCCGACCATGGTGTAGCTGCCACCCACCTCATTGAGCAGACGCACATTCAGCTGCGGCGTGCTACGCACCTCGCGGTGGGTGGTGAATTCCAGCGTCTCGCCGGTTGCGTCGGTAACGATGACTCGTATCTGGTACTGCTGGAAGCCTTGTTCCTTTGCGTCTGAGGGGAAGCTGAAGGAGAAGCTGCCGTCCGGAGCCAGGGTGAGGTCGTCCTTAAGTATGATGGTACGGTAGCGGCTTACTTCTATACGTGCCTGGGCGCTGGCGAGGTTGTGGCCGGAATAAGCTTTAAGCTTGCCCTTAACTGTAATTTCATCGCCCTGCAGGTACATATTGTCGTCTCTATCCCAACTCAGGTCGAATGTGGGCAGAACGAACTCGTCTACGCGAATATCTTTGCTGCCCCAGGTACTGTCTGAGCTGCGGAGCTTGATGCTGTACATTCCTCCCTTGAAGGAGCCGCCCTTGGAGTGCGGTAGCACAAAGTCTGCCTGCACCGAACCGAACTCGTTGGTACTTAGCTCTTTGCTGGCAAGAAGCTTATCCTCCGGATCGTAAAGGCACAGCTGAACGGGGACATCTGCGGGGCTCGTTTCATACTCGTACATGCCAACGTAACAGATTCCTTTTACGTGCACGGTCTCGCCCGGGTTGAAAGCGGATCGGTCTGTGAGCACCAATGCATGCTTGAGCTTGGGGTTGACCGTAGAGTGCGTACGCGTGCCGGAAGAAGAGGATGTTTTGATTTTGCCGCTGCTGTAGAGCTTGCCTTTGGAGTCTTGGTACGAGGCCCTGAGTTCACCCCGGAAACTGCTGTCGTCCAGATACTTCTGAATAATCTTTGGAAGGAGCGTGAAGCCGTTGATTGCAATGCCAGGAGCAAAGACTACAGAATTACCTTCAGCATTGAAGAGCTGCAGGTCACACTGTTTTACGGGCTTGCCGCTTTTGAAATCGGCTACGAACACACGGTCGCCATCTGAATCGGGGCGTAGTGCAATGGAAAGGCTGTGCTTGTACCAGGTGGTATGCTGCTTGGCCTCTCCGTTCATGCAAACCAGCTCGTAGTCTCCGTCATCCAAGTCCGGGAGGCGATATCTTAAGGTGTCGGGCAGATAGTAACTGCGCGCTTTATTGTTGAGCGCAGCTTTATGGAGCAGTTCCAGCCCGCTTAGTATATGCAGCTCTGCCGAGGGCAGATTCCTCAGGCGCACGCTGAGCTCGCCGTCGGTGACATCCAGCGATATCTCTTTGGAATCCAACGATTTGATAAGGCCCTTAACCTTGGTGCAGCAATCTGCTATAAGCTTCTCGTCGCCGCTGAACTTGCGACGGTCGGCCTCAAATTGGGAGCAGTCCTCGCGGAGCTTCTTGGCCTGGGCGCTCGTTGATTTCTTGCCGCTGCCGAGGCTGGCGAATTCGTAGTTCAGAACCTGCTGGCGGGCAAGAAGCGAAACGGCCTTGCCTTTGTACTTGGTGGCGTAATCTTTAAGTATCTTGATAGTTTCTTCTGTAATACGGTAAGAGATTTGGCTATACTCCACGAAAGCGGCCTCGGGATAGCGGCCGTTGTAATAATCGGCCAGGGCCCTGTTGCTATAGTTCAGGCTGGCGCTCCATAGAGCGTATTCGTAATCGTTCTTGAGGCAGCGAAGGAGAGCGCTTCCGTATGTCAAATACTTTAGTCTGGAATCCTGCGCGTAGAACTGCGAATTGGAGCTCTTTTGTAGTTCTGCTTTGTGCTCCTGAACGTACTTGAGGCGCCTGTCGTTGTTCCATATATCAGAATAATGGTAGAAAACCACTATCGGCTCACCAAAGCTGTCTACATCATGGTTCAGGGCTTTGCGCAACTCGTCGCGGTCTTTCCAGTTGATGGAGCTACGTACCTTCACGTATTGACTAGCGGCATCGTACCAGTCCCACGCAAGATGCTTTGCTTGAGCCTCTTTCTTTATGGTTTCTAGAGTTTTCGCCTGGTCCTGGGGAAGGTCTGCATCTACTGCCTTGTAGTATGATTTCCAGAGATTTACCAGGACGTGCCCCTTGTCGTCCGGAGTCTGGGAGAAGGCGGCTAAGGCCTGGATCAGCATGGCAATAGCCAGTACGGTTCTTTTCATAACGATTCTATGCATTGTATTGCTTCAGACACCACAAAGGTGCTTCCACATATAAATAATATTGCTCCGGGGAGCTGTTTTGCGCGCTCGAGTGCCTGGGCAACCCCCTGCGCTACGCTTCCGGCAGCTACCGTGCGGAGCTGTTTCAATTTCAGTGCCAATTCCGCGAGGGGCATTGCCCTTGGAGTCTGCGGCTGCACAAGGTAGTACTCGGCATCGTCCGGGAGGTAGTGCTTTATGCCATCAACATCTTTGTCTTTCATCGCGCCATAAACAATTATCAGCGGGCGAGGAGGCTGTTGTTGATTACGTAAAGCCTTGAGTTTAGCAAAGTTGGCGGCAAGGGCCGGAGGGTTGTGGCCTATATCGCATAGTACTTGCGGGTCATTGAGGAGCTGCTCCCAGCGGCCACGGAATCCGGTGATGCGGGCGGCATTTGCTATGGCCTGCAAGTCTTTGGGGATTTGCGATTTTACTGTTACTTGCGTAGCTGTAGAGCCCTTTGCTCCGTCAAGGATTGCGAGGGCGGCCAGAACGGTACGGAGGTTTGCCTCCTGGCAGGGGCCGGCGATGTCAAGGCCTGGACTGCGCTGCCCTGCAAAATCGAGGACCGTAATGTCGCTGCCAACTTCCTTTGAATGCGCGCGGTCCAACCCCGCATCACCATGGCTTAGAAGGTTTTGAGCTGCGGCAGAGAGCGGATAATCTTCCGCAAAATAAAGCATGGCACCTGTTTCTGATGCGACGCGCTCGAATACCGCTTGGGTTTCCGGGTCGCGGCCCCACACCAGCGCCGGAACTCCGAGCTTGAAGATTCCGGCTTTCTCTTTTGCAATTTGAGCTCTTGTATCTCCCAGTAAGTCGCAGTGGTCCAGACCTATAGATGTTATCACGGAGATTTCCGGACGGATTATGTTGGTACTGTCGAGCCGCCCGCCGAGGCCGGTCTCTATCACTGCGATATCCACCTTTTGCTCCGCGAACCACCAGAATGCCATTCCGGTCGTGATTTCAAAAAAAGTGAGGCCATCCTTATCGAAGCGCTCTACGAAGCGGCAAACCGCCTCCTCCGGAATCATCTCCATCGTTGATGTTTCTCCACATCTGGAAGAAGGGGAACCGTGATAATCAGACGCTTGCATTTTACACCCCTCCTCGGGGAGAGACTCCGAGATAATCTTGATACGCTCCCGGAAGTCAACCAGGTGCGGCGAGGTGTAAAGTCCGACTCGCAGCTCCCTTGCCGCAAGAGCCGCAGCCAGCATGGAGCACACAGAGCCCTTCCCGTTGGTTCCTGCCACATGCACCGAGCGGAACTGCCGCTCCGGGTGGCCCAGGAACTCAGAATATGAGTCCATCGCTTCCAGCCCCGGCTTGTATGCATCGCCGCTGAACCCGGCGTCGCGCACGCTCCTGTGGCGACTATACAGCTCTTCAATCACGGACGTATAACGCAACTTGCTCTCCTCTAGGGATTTATCAATTGTTAGATTATCTGTCATTCCGGTAAAAGCGCCTTACAGCCAGCTCTGGAAATAATCAGTAATCTTCTGGTAAAGCTGAGCACGCCAGGGGCCAACAACGTTGTGCTCGCTGCGCGGGTACGGGAAATAATCGGCCAGGGCACCATGCTCCACGCAAGACTGAATGAAGCTCAAAGAGTTGATAGGCAGCACCGTAGCATCTTCCATGCCCTGGCATATCAGCAGCCGCGTGCTTCCGAGCAGCGGGGTTTTATCCACCAGCGACGTGGCCTTGAATCCATCCGGGTTGGTCTCCGGAGTATCCATGTAGCGCTCGCCGTACATCACCTCGTACCACTTCCAGTCTATCACAGGGCCACCGGCAACGGCAACTTTAAAGAGCTCCGGGTGTTTGGTGGCTAGGGTGATGGTCATAAATCCGCCATAGCTCCAGCCCACGACTCCGATGCGGCTCTCATCTACCCAGCCCTCTGCTATGAGCTGCTTCAGGCCGCAGACCTGGTCGGCGCTCTCGGCCTCTCCGCAACGGCGATTGATGGCCTTTGCGAACGCCGCGCCCCTATTGTCTGTGCCTCTATTATCTTGAATGTAAAGCACATAGCCCTTCTGTGCCATAAGCAGCTCCCAGTTCCTGATGCCGCCAAGCCAGCGGTCTGCCACCATTTGGCTGTGGGGACCGCCGTACACATAAACTATAACGGGGTACTTGCGGGAAGGGTCAAAGTCTGCCGGCTTCACGAGTCGGTAATAGTTTACGAACGTCGGATCCGCAGAAGGCACGGTTCCCATCTCTACAGTCACGGGGGCATACGGGTCCATAGGACTCGCCGCCTCATCCAGCTGCCGTTCTACCGTGCCATCAGCACGGCACAGCACGGTTCGCGCCGGTACGTCAACGGCACTCAAGCGGTCGATGAAATGGCTCAGGTCTGGGCTCATGCTTACCGTATGCCATCCGCTGCCGATAGTGAGCTGCTCCGGGCGCTGGATCTTTAATTTATTGATTACCATAGGTTTGCGCTTGCCGTTGAGTTTTTTGAGCTTAAGCCGGAACAGGTGATTCTCTACCGGAGAGACTTCTGCGGATGTATAGTAGATGTACTCGCCATCGTTGGCCACATAGGCAACGTCCGCATCGCACTTGGTGAGGCGCTCGATTCCTCCGTTCAGGTCGCACAGGTAGAGCTGCTTGTAGCCGTCTCGATTGTCGGTGGTGTAGATGAAGAGTTCCGTGCCTTTTACAAAGGACACGCCACCCCGAGGCTCCACCCAGGCATCGTTATGTTCCTGGAACAGAGTGCGTAAGAAGCTTCCGTCGGCAGCATCGTAGAGGTTCATGTGCATCTCGTGCTGGGCACGGTCGAGCACCTGCACCAGCAGCGTGCGCGAATCCGGGGTCCAGCTCACTCCGGCAAGGTAACGTTCGTCCGTGAAATCGCTGACATTCAGCGTACAACGCACGTTCCCGATGGTATCGCAAACGCATAGCGAAACATGTTCGGAGTCCATCCCGTTCATGGGGTATTTGACGCTTTTGAGCGAGCCGGAACGGGAATTAATGTCGAGCAGCGGGAAACTGCCAACCTGAGTCCCGTCTACCCGGTAAACAGCCACCGAAGCCCCATCGGGCGAAAGGTACCAGCCCCGGTTGATTCCGAACTCATTGCGGGACGGCACTTTACCGTAGCTCACCTCGGGGTTGGGAGACTCAGGCATCTTTGGGGCGCGGGTACGCGGACGCTGCGGCTTGTCTGTGAGCTGCGAGTCTTCTGTCCAACCGAAACGCTTGGTGGACGGGTAAGTATATGCGCTCACTATATCTTTGAAGCTCAGCGATTTACCGCCATCGGTCCCAACAGTGACGCTTTTTATCACCGTACGTTCCGAACTTGTCTGCGCATTCGCGGGGCAGAAAAGGACTGCGGCAGCCACGGCCGCAAGAATGTAAAGTAGTTTCATACAGACACAAATATACCAAAAAATTATTGCTATTTTCGCGCTATGAAAAAGAAGTTTTTGTTGCTGCTTTCGGCAGTTGCTCTGAGCCTGAGTTTTTATGGCTCCTATGCCCAGACTCCTGATGCTCTTGATGCTATCCGTCAAGATCCCGACAAGGCGGGTACCGTGTTCTACATGTACAATCACGACATTCCGCCGTGCGCCCAGCCGCCCAAGGGCTATAAATCGTTCTATATCAGCCATTACGGAAGGCACGGAGCACGCAACCATTCGTCCGACACAGACTACTCCAGAATCTATCAGCTTTTCTCTGCCGCCCACGAAAGGGGCTTGCTTACGGCCCGTGGCGAGGAGTATTTTGAGCTTTATAAGAAGATTTATGCGATAGTCTCCGGCAAGTCCAGCGACCTGACCGACCTGGGGTTCGAGCAGCAGTACAAAATCGCCCATAATACATACGCGGCCAATAAGGGTGTATTCCGCAAAGGGGCTCATGTGGATGCAGTTTCCACCACTGTTCCCCGGTGCATCCTTACCATGTCGGCTTTTACCGACCAGCTCATCAGGGAGAATCCCTCCCTGGTTATCGAGAAGCAGGCGAGCAACAGCACAATGGCTTACCTCAATCCGTTCAGCTTATATAACCCTGACGTTCATCCCACGGACGAAGGCTACAATAATAAGTACGCATACTGGCAGAAAGACTACAAGGCCCTCTGCCGCAAGTCTTTATCGCCAGAGAAAGTGTTCAGCCCGCTTATTAGCGACTGCTCGATTCTTAAGGAATTCGGCGACCCGCTGGATTTGGAGATGGCGTTTAGCTCCATCGCCGCTAACGTGCAGGCTAACGGCAAGTTGCACGACAGCCTCTGGGGCTTTATACCGATGGAAGAGATATGCAAAATTTACGAATGCCGGAACTTCCGGTTCTATGCGTCAAAGGGTGCAGATACATTGTACCAGAAAGGGCGCCAGTGGGCATTTGCATGGAGGACGCTGCAAGATATCATAGATAAGGCAGATTCCGATCTTGCATCGGGTGAATATGCGGCCAGACTGCGTTTCGGGCACGATATTATTGTGATGTCGCTGTTCGTAGTGCTGGATATAGACGGGTTCAACAAGCCTGCCGGGAGCATCAGCGAGGTAAAGGACGTGTTCCGCGCGTACGAATTCCCCATGGCGCTGAACACCCAGTTCATATTCTACAAGAACAAGGCTGGGGATGTGCTTGTGCGCATGCTATATAACGAACGGGACATGGCCCTCCCCATTCCAGACTGCGGCACGCCATACTTCTACCGCTGGGAAGACTTCCGCGCGTTCGCCCTTCAGCGCATCGCCATCGCCCAGAACATCCTCGCCACCACCCAACCCGCACCCAAGATAAAGTAGCTCGGTTTATAAAGTAGCTTGCCTCAGAAGTTGGGCCAGAAGAGGGGCCAGAATCGGTAATATACGCCGCTGTCAGGACTGCCAGACCCTCACAGTCCTTTCCCCGCCACTTTCCGTACGATAAGACACAGCGACTGCTCCTAACCCCGCTGCTAGTTGGGACGGCGGGAGCAGAAAGGCCGGTTTCCGTTCCTACCCCCGCAGCATTCCGGTCAGAAACCTACAAACAACCCCGCAGAAAGGACTGCCAGACCCTCCACAGTCCTTTCCCAGCCATCTTTCCGTTCCGGAATTATCTTTACTGCGCGTACAGGTACTTCAACCTGTACCTGTGCGAGCAATTTCGAGCTATTTTGCTCGTAGAGGTACAAGTCATGACACCCCTACGAGCACTGTCCTTATACCTGACCGCTGTAACGGTTGAACATTTAAACCCGCCTCCGAAAGGACCGCCAGACCCTCCACAGTCCTTTCACGACCACTTTTCTGCCGGAAAACGCTAAAACCCGCCTCCGAAAGGACTGCCAGACCCTCCACAGTCCTTTCACGACCACTTTTCTGCCGGAAAACGTTAAAACCCGCCTCCGAAAGGACTGCCAGCCCTCTCACAGTCCTTTCCCCGCCACTTTTCTGCCGGAAAACGCTAAAACCCGCTCCGAAAGGACTGCCAGACCCTCCACAGTCCTTTCACGACCACTTTTCTGCCGGAAAACGTTAAAACCCGCCTCCGAAAGGACTGCCAGCCCTCTCACAGTCCTTTCCCCGCCACTTTTCTGCCGGAATTATCTTTACTGCGCGTACAGGTACTTCAACCTGTACCTGTACGAGCAATTTCGAGCTTTTTTGCTCGTAGAGGTACAAGTCATGACACCCCTACGAGCACTGTCCTTATACCTGACCGCTGTAACGGTTGATCATTTTGCTTGCGAAATACACCAGAACCACCTCCCATTGATTTCGCGGCAGGATTTTGCCAAAAACAGGCGGCTATATGCCACGAGAGACACCAGAGCCACCTCACATTGATTTCGCGGCAGGATTTTGCCAAAAACAGGCGGCTATATGCCACGAGAGACACCAGAGCCACCTCACATTGATTTCGCGGCAGGATTTTGCCAAAAACAGGCGGCTTACATGCCACGAGATACACCAGAGCCACCTCACATTGATTTCGCGGCACTAATAACCACTGCGGCTGGCGGCCTTTGTATCAGGCCGCCGGGCGCCAAGGCGGAATTCCGACAGCTAACAAAAGGCGGCAACTTCTGTCCTCGGCAGAGTCCCCGGCAGCAGGCCGCCGGCGAGGAGAGCCCGCCATGCGGGTGTTGCTCGCCGCAGCCGGCGTGCCCGCAGCCGCCGCG
>CAMKAJ010000025.1 GCA_946410455.1 uncultured Bacteroidales bacterium | reverse complement strand
TTTAAACAGAGCAAATGGAACAGACACACGCCCTTGGAAGACGTAAAGCAGCTGTAGCTCGCGTTTATCTCACCGCCGGAAAAGGCAACATCACGATCAACGACCGCACTCTGGAGAACTATTTCCCCGCAGAGACCCTGCAGTACGTCGTGAACCAGCCTTTCGAGGTTACCGGCACCGCAGGTCAGTTTGACGTTAAGGTCACTCTTTGCGGCGGCGGCACCAAAGGCCAGGCAGAGGCAGTCCGCCTCGGTATCGCCCGCGCCCTTTGTGAGATTGACAAGGAAGCATATCGCGCCACGCTCAAGGCAGCCGGATTCCTCACCCGCGATGCACGCGAGGTCGAGCGTAAGAAACCCGGTCAGCCCGGTGCCCGCAGACGCTTCCAGTTCAGCAAGCGTTAGTATTACGGTTGTTATCGCACAGAGGTGGTTCCAAACATTCCACGTGGAATGTTGCCACCCTGCGGAAAAGGCCGGAGACCGGCAAGGCCGCTACTCCGCCTTGATGAAAAGAGGCCTGAACAAGGCACAGTTACAAAAAACAAGAAACAAACAAAAATGTCACGTACAAATTTCCAAGAACTGCTTGATGCAGGCGTACACTTCGGACATCTTGCCCGCAAGTGGAATCCTAAGATGGCTCCGTACATCTTCGACCAGAAGAACGGAATCCACATCATCGACCTGCACAAGACCATCGTCAAGATAGACGAGGCTGCAGAGGAGATGAAGATGCTCGCCAAGAGCGGACGCAAGATCCTCTTCGTAGCCACCAAGAAGCAGGCCAAGGACATCGTCAGCGAGAAAGCTACCGCTGTCGGAATGCCTTCGGTCACCGAGCGCTGGGCGGGCGGTATGCTTACCAACTTCCCCACCATCCGCAAGGCCATCAAGAAGATGAGCACCATCGACAAGATGAAAGAAGACGGCACCTTCGAGAAGCTCGCAAAGCGTGAGCGCCTCCAGGTTGACCGCCAGAGAGCAAAACTCGAGAAGAACCTCGGTTCTATCCGCGATATGAGCCGCCTCCCTTCCGCGATTTTCGTTATCGACATCCAGAAAGAGGCTAACGCCGTCAAGGAAGCCAATCGTCTTAACATTCCGGTATTCGCAATGGTTGATACTTGCTGCGATCCTACCTCTATTGATTATGTGATTCCGGCAAACGACGATGCGGCAAAGTCCATCGAGTGCATCATGAACGTTCTCTGCGGTGCTATTGCCGAAGGCCTTGAGGAGCGCAAGCTCGAGAAGGACAAAGAGGCTCCCGCCGAGGAGGCTGCAGAGGCCGCAAAGGCTCCCGCACGCAAACTGCGCGCCCGCAAGGGTGCCGAGGCAAAGGCTGAAGAGCCCGCCGCCGAGGCTGCAGAAGCTCCCGCAGAAGCTAAGGCAGAAGAGCCTGCAAAGGCAGAATAAGTTCCAATAACGCTTAAAGAGAATACAGCTATGGCAATTACAGCAGCAGACGTAATGAAATTACGCAAGATGACTTCTGCCGGTATGATGGACTGCAAGAAGGCACTCGAGGAAGCCGAAGGCGACTTCGACAAGGCCGTGGGCATCATCCGTGAGAAGGGTAAGATGGTTGCCGCCAAGCGCGCCGACCGCGAGACCTCCGAGGGTGCAGTTAAAGCTCGCATCGCCGGTGGTAAGGGTATCCTGGTATGCCTCGGCTGCGAGACCGACTTCGTGTCCCGCAACGCAGACTTCCAGAACCTCGCAGACGCAATCGCAGACGTGGCTATCGCAAATTGCCCTGCAGACCTTGAGGGCCTTAAGGCTTGCAAGATGGCAGACGGTTACACCGTGGAGGAGGCCGTCGAGGCCCAGACCGGCAAGACTGGCGAGAAGCACGTTCTGGTAGGCTATGCTCTCGTAGAGGCTCCTTTCGTGGCTCAGTACATCCATACAATCAACGGTAAGCTCGGCGCTCTCGTGGGATTTAACATGCCCGTGAGCGAGGCTCTTGCCAAGGGTGTCGTGATGCAGGTTGCATCTATGAACCCTGTGTCCATCGGTATTGCAGACTGCCCCGCAAGCGTTCTCGAGAACGAGAAGACCGTGGCAATTCAGAAGACCAAGGACGAGCTTGTGCAGAAGGCAATCGACGCCGCGCTCAAGAAGGTCGGCATCAATCCTGCCCACTGCGACAGCGAGGACCACATCGAGTCTAATACCGCCAAGGGATGGCTTACTCCCGAGCAGGCCGCACAGGCACGCGAGATTATCAAGACCGTGGGCGAGGAGAAGGCTGCAAGCCTCAATCCTGCCATGATCGAGAACATCGCAAACGGCCGTGTACAGAAGTTCCTCAAGGAGCAGACGCTCGAGGAGCAGGAGTACCAGATGAGCGACGACAAGATTTCCGTCAAGGAAGCCATCGCAAAGGAGAACAAGGACGCCAAGGTCGTAGCCTTCAAGCGTTTCTCTCTGAACGACTAAAAGAGTTTCCCGGTATATCCGGGAATGAAAGAAGAGGGCACCGGATGCAGATCCGATGCCCTCTTTAATTTACGTAAAAGGACCTTATACCCTCTGGCCGTAGGAACGGTCGCTGGTATTCACGGTGATCTTCTCGCCGGTTTCGATGAAGAGGGGAACCATGATGCGTGCGCCAGTCTCCAGGGTAACCTCTTTCTGGGCGTTGGAAGAAGCGGTGTTGCCCTTTACTGCGGGCTCGCTGTAGGTGACCTCCAGGGTGACGTAGGTAGGAAGCTCGCAGGTAAGGCAGCGCTCCTCCTCTCCGGTCACGAACATCATCTCCACGTGCTGGCCTTCCTTCATGAGGTCGGCATTCTCTACTACGTCGTGGGGCAGGGTAATCTGCTCGTAAGTCTCTTCGTGCATGAAGTTGAAGGACTCGCCGTCGTCGTAGAGGAACTGGTAGGGACGACGCTCTACATCTATGGTCTCGATCTTGGCACCTGCGGTGAAAGTGTTCTCCAGGATGCGGCCGTTCTCCAGGTTGCGGAGCTTGGTCTTCACGAAAGCGGGGCCTTTGCCGGGCTTGACGTGCTGGAACCATACGATCATGCAGGGCTTATCGTTGAACTTAAGATAAAGTCCGTTTTTGAAATCTGCGGTTGTTGCCATATACTTTTGTATTAGTTGTTTCTACAGTCTGCAAATATAAAAAAACGCTTCGTTTATTGCAAATTCTCTATCGCACCGGCGGTCTCTTCCAGAAGCCACTTGGGGGTTGAGGTGGCACCGCATACTCCGGCGGAGGCGGCACCATCGAACCAGTCGGCCTGCAATTCGGCAGGGGAGCATATATGGAAGCTGCGGGGATTGATGCTCCTGCACCAGTCAAACAGCACTTTTCCATTGGAGCTGGAGCTTCCGGACACGAACACTATTACATCGTGCGTGCGTGCGAATTCCGCAAGCTCTTTGTGCCGCGAGGCCACCTGGGCGCAGATGCTGTTGTGAACCTGCAGCGGGGCCTCCATGAGCTCCTGCAGCTTGGCGGCCAGCGCTTGGTAGCCCTCTGGGCTCATGGTGGTCTGCGAGAAAAGTTCTACGGCCTCGTTCGTGCGCAGTGCGCCGTTGCGGCACGAGCCAATCAGCTGTGCAATAGTCTCTACAACCACCGCCCGGCCCTCCGTCTGCCCCACGAGGCCCAGCACCTCGGGATGCCCGATTTTGCCGAAAATCACCACTTGAGCGCGCTCGGAGGCTTCTTTGATCTGCCGTTGCAGCTTCAGCACCACCGGGCAGGTGCAGTCTATCACGTTGAGTCCGGATGCCGCAAGCTGCTCGTAAGTATGCGGCGGTTCACCGTGAGCGCGTACCAGCACGGTGTCGCCTGCGCCCAGCTGCGAGAGGCCGCTGTGGTTTATAGTACCCAGGCCCTTGCGTTCCAGTCGCGAGAGTTCTTCTTCGTTATGCACGATAGCTCCGAGCGACCAAAGGTGCCCCTTGCCCGATGCGATAAAATCTTCGGCGGTAGAAATGGCGCGTATTACGCCTCCGCAGAATCCGGAATGAGGGTCGATGCTGACCTTTATCATAGGATGCCGAACTTGCCCTGTATCACCCCCTGGGCCCATGCCAACTCCTCGCTGAAGCCCATTTCGGAGTTGTCCAGCTCGAACGCGTCGTCGGCGCGGCGCAGGGGAGCGGTCTCGCGGTGCGAGTCGATGTAGTCCCTCTCCCGGAGGTTGCGTACAACCTCTTCCAGCAGAGGCTCTTCGCCCTTGGCCTTGAGTTCGTCGTAGCGGCGCTGGGCACGTACCTGCTCGCTGGCCGTCATGAATATCTTGAGCTGTGCGTTGGGGAACACTGCGGTGCCTATGTCGCGCCCGTCCATCACGATGCGCCCCTTGCGTCCGTATTCGTGGAGCTGCTCGTCCACCCATTCGCGCACGTAAGGCACTGCTGCAATGGGACTTACCTGAGAGCTTACCTCCATAGTGCGTATCTGCTTCTCGATGCAGCGGTCGCCCATGAACAGGCGGCCGTCCTCACCGAAGCGCAGCCGCAGCCCCTGTAGCTCAGTCTTGAGCGCAGGGTCGACTATATTGAGTTTGCTGATGAGCCTATCTTCCTGGGCAAACAGGGTAACGCCCCGGTACAAAGCGCCGGAATCCAAGTACAGGAAGCCCAGCTTGCGGGCCAGAAGCTTTGCAAACGTACTCTTGCCAGTGGAAGAATATCCATCGATGGCTATGATAATGTTCGGAACATTCATATCTGCACAAATGTAGAAAAAAATACCGATATTTGCCGTATGAAGGTTTTGATAATTGATGACGAGCGGAGTATTCGCAACTCCATGAAGGAGATTCTCTCCGACGAGGGCTATGCAGTAGAGACGGCAGAAGACGGCGCACTGGGCTACGAGATGGCCTCCAAGGGCCACTACGACGTGATTTTCTGCGACATCAAGATGCCCGGGATGGACGGCATGGAGGTTCTCGACAGACTGGTGTCGGAGGGCATCGAAAGCGCAATCGTTATGATTTCCGGCCACGGAGACATAGATACCGCAGTAGAGAGCATCAAGAAGGGCGCCTTCGACTTCATCCAGAAGCCTCTGGACCTTAACCGCCTGCTCATCACCATCAAGAACGCCACAGACAAGACCAAGCTCGTGGCCCAAACCAAGATCCTTAAGAAGAAAGTCTATGGCGGAGAGCGAATGGTAGGCGAGTCTGCAGCCATACAGCACATCCGCGACATGGTGGCAAAGGTTGCCCCTACTCCGGCCAGGGTGCTGATTACCGGCGGCAACGGTTCCGGTAAGGAGCTTGTGGCCCGCAGCCTTCATGAGCTGAGCGACCGCGCCGCCCAGCCGTACATAGAGGTAAACTGCGCAGCTATTCCCTCGGAACTCATTGAGAGTGAGCTCTTTGGTCACGAAAAAGGCTCCTTTACCTCGGCCATCAAGCAACATAAAGGCAAGTTCGAGCAGGCCGACGGCGGCACTCTCTTCCTTGACGAGATAGGCGACATGTCACTCGCCGCCCAGGCCAAGGTGCTGCGTGTGCTGCAGGAGAACAAACTTTCCCGCGTGGGCAGCGACGCCGACATCAAAGTCGACGTGCGCGTGGTGGCTGCAACCAACAAAAACTTGCAGGAAGAAATTGCACGCGGCAACTTCCGCGAAGACCTCTATCACCGCTTGAGCGTCATAGTTATAAAGGTGCCGAGCCTTGACGAGCGCAAAGAAGATATTCCCCTGCTGGTAGATTATTTTCTGGAGCGTATCTGCTCAGAGACGGCCATGCCCCGCAAGAACATCAGCCCGGAGGCGGTAAAACTCCTTCAGGAGCGCAGCTGGAAGGGAAATATCCGCGAGCTCCGCAATGTGGTGGAGCGCCTGCTTATCCTTGGCGACGACACTATTTCTGCGCAGAACGTACGCGACTACGTGCTCTAGAAGCGCTCTATCTTTAGCTGCTTGATCTTGAAGCTGTCGTCTTTGCAGCTCAGGAAGATTGTGACGTTGAAAGTCTCGCCGCCGGCCTTGAGGGTGCCCAGTCCGTACTTCATGTTGGCGCGCCCTGCGCTGTGGCTGAGCTCGAAGCTGCGGGGAGTGTAAGAATCGAAGAAAGTCTTGATAATTTGCCTGGCCTGCGCCCTGCTGGCGTCGCTCGATTTGGCCAGGATGGTGATTTCCAGAGTATCTGCAAACCAGGCCGAGAGCGCGTCGTAGTTGCCTGATGAGAGATATTTGCTGATGGGTACGAAGACGTCGCCTCCGCCGTCGGGGATGCTGCTGCGGGATGCATTTTGCATCACGTAGTTCTGCCCATGAGCCACGGGCCCGAGCGCCATAAGTCCTATGATTGCAGCTAAGACTTTAATCTTCATACGGCTGCAATTCTTTGCAAATTTTGCGCCAGTTTGCTATTTTTGCAATCTATGCGCATAACACTCCTTACAATGGGCAAGACTGACATCCGCTGGGTGGCTGACGGGCTGGAGATGTATTCTTCTCGCCTTGGCCATTACGCTCCCTTTGCCGTGAAGGAACTTCCTGAGCTTAAGAATGTTGGCGCACTAGACAAAGAGCAGGTAAAGCACCGTGAGGCGGAGTTGCTGCTCAAGGCCATCAAGCCCCAGGACTGCGTGGTGCTGCTCGACGAGCATGGCGAGGAATACACTTCGCTGGATTTTGCCGCCCGTCTTGGCCGCTGGCTCCAGGCCGGCAAAGACCTTGTGTTCGTGGTAGGTGGGGCCTACGGTTTTGCGCCCGAGGTCTACGCGCGTGCCTCGTCCAAGCTTTCCCTCTCCAAGATGACCTGCTCGCACCAGTTGATAAGAACGGTTTTTGCAGAGCAGCTTTACCGTGCATTCACGATCCTTCGCGGAGAGCCGTACCACAATGAGTAAGCGTATCAACATACGGGATTACATATGGGCTGTGCTGGCCTTGCTCAGCGCCGTTCTGCTCATTTTTGCAGTGGCTACGCCCCGTTCCCTCGGAGACACTTCTTCCGAGGCGCGCAAGGTACAGCAACGCCTTTCCAGGAGAATGGCTCGTCTGGAGTGGTTCGAGAACCACCCGCAGGCAAAGCTCCCCTCGGACATGGTCATCTATACCTATGCCGCCGATACGCTGCAGTCGTGGCGAGGTCAGTTCCCGCTGTACAACGACGACATCTCCTCGCCCGTAGTGCTCCAGCGCATAACCAACCCCAGGGTGAACCTTCGTTCGCCCCTGAGCTATGTTACAGAGGAGCCGGCATACATGAATATAGGTCCCAAGTGGTACATAGTCCGCTCCCGGGAACTGGACGGAGTCAAGCTGGTTTCCGGCCTGATGGTGATGAACACCCTGGATAACCGTTCCGACAACGGCGTAAATCCCAAGCTCGGGCTGGGCAGGCGCTTCTCTGTGCGTCCGCTGACGTTCAGCGAGGGAAGCGCGGTGCGTCTGGACGGCCGGCCCGTCTTCAAGATTCTCTACGACTCGCTGTCGGGGGAGGTGATTGCCGATGCACGTCTGCTGTGGGTGGCGCTGCTTCTCTTCTTGTCGGCGGCCGTGGCTTATGTGTTCCGGCGGCGGAGCCTGCGCAGGGCTCTCATTGCCTGCGGCGGCGTGCTCTTCGCTACCGGAGCCATGTATCTGTGGGGCCTGAGCGCGCAGAATGAGTATCCGCTCTTCTCGCCGGTTACCTATGCTGGAGGCAGCGTGCTCTTCTCGCTGGGAGCCGTGCTGCTGCTCAATCTGGCCGTGCTGCTGTGCTCGCTGGTACTGTATCTGGCGCGGCGCGACATCTGGCGCCGTATCAATGGCACCAAGGGAGGCGTGCTCATGGCACTGGCGGATCTGCTGGCGGTGGGCGGCATCCTGCTCTATACTCACCTCACTCTCAAGAGTATAGTGGCCAACTCCAGCATCTCGCTGGAAATCTATAAGTTGGGCTCGCTGTCGATATATACCCTGCTGGTTTACATATCCTTCCTCTCGCTGCTGGCGTCTGTGCCCATGCTGCTACAGATGCTCCAGCCGGTTGTTTCCCGGATAGCAGGCGTGCATTACGACGTTTTCTCGCGCCGTTCGAGCGTTCTTATTGCCTCGCTGATAGCCATTTACATGGTATCTACTACAGCTGTGCTGGGCTTCGAGAAAGAAGAAGACCGAATGGAGGTGTGGGCAGGCAAGCTTGCGGTAGACAGGGATATTACCCTGGAGCTGCTGCTGCTCAATGTGGAGCCGTATATTGCAGGGGATGCGGTAATCGCAACTCTGGCATCTATGGACGGAAGCGAGGCAATCATACGCAACCGCATAATAGACAATTACTTCTTCAATGAGTCGCAGGATTATTCGCTTAGCGTGCAGCTGGTGCATCCTGGCAGCTCTCCTTCGTTCCTTATGGAACATCTGGAGCAGCTCAGGCGTGAAGGGACTCCCATTGCAGATGGTTCGGTGTTCCTCAGCATCGCCACCATGGAGGGGCCGTCAGATTACGTGGGGGTGTTCCCGTTCTTTGCCGACAATGTGCTGTCGTACGTGCTGGTGGAAGCGACTCCCAAGGCGGCCAGCGGCGGCAAGGACTACGCGCAGTTGCTGAGCCTAAGCGCTCCCGTGCGCACAAAGCTTCCTGCAGCTTATTCTTTCTCTCGCTATCAGGGGCGCGAGCTGCGCATGTTCAACGGTACCTATCCGTACGCCACCACTATGGACGACTGGATGTACGAGACCGTATATCAACAGAAGGTATGTCACTACAACAGAGACGGTTACGCGCATTTTGTGAACGTCGTCACAGATAACGAGGCGGTTATAATCTCTCGCCGCGAGATAGACTTCAGCGCTTATGCTACTTCGGCCGTATCTATAGGCCTTCTTATGTGGGGACTGCTGTTCTGCCTCAGGCCGCGCCGCCGCAAGAAAGATGAGCCACGCAAGTACTTCCGCTCCAGGATTTCGCTCACCCTCATGCTTTCGCTACTGCTGGCCCTTGTGGTCATGGCTACTGTGAGCGTTACCTTTGTGTATCGCCGCAACGAGGCCAACCAGCAGGCCCTTATGTCGGACCGCATCAATGCCATACAGATGCTCTCCCGCAGCGGACTCAAGACCGTCGAAAGCCCCGAGCTGCTGGGCTCGCAAGATTTCGCCTCCCTCATTCAGTCTGTGAGCGACAATACCGGAGCAGACATCAGCGTGTATTCCACTACCGGCCGTATAGTGCTGTGTACCAATCCGGAAGCCCTGGACAAGGGACTGGTGGGCTACCGCATAGAAGAGGAGGCCCTGGATCAGATTATCCGGCTCCACAAGCGTTACTGCATACTCAAGGGCCACGTAGGCCGCAGGCACTACCATATAATGTATATGCCTCTGATGGACAGCAACGGCCGCATCATTGCGGTGCTCAGCTCGCCCTTTATGGAAGAGAGCTATGACTTTGAGCGTGACGCGGTTATGCATTCTATGTCGATGCTTACCGTGTTCATGCTGCTCTTCATCCTGGCGAGCCTGTCGGAGTCGGCGGTGCTCGACAGGGTGTTCCGTCCTCTGGTGGTGATGGGACAGAACATGCGCAAGGCCGGGCAGGGCTCGCTGGAGCATATCGGGTACGGTCGTACCGATGAGATTTCAGCTCTTGTAGATGCTTACAACAGGATGGTGGACGAGCTCTCGGAGAGCAGCCGCCAGCTTGCCCAGGCCGAGCGCGACAAGGCCTGGAGCGGCATGGCCCGCCAGGTGGCTCACGAGATCAAGAACCCTCTGACTCCCATGAAGTTGCAGATTCAGCGCCTGATCCGCCTCAAGCAGAAGGGCGACCCTGCATGGCAGGAGAAGTTCGACGACGTGAGCAAGGTACTGCTGGACCACATAGACATTCTCACTGAGACCTCCAACGAGTTCTCTACCTTCGCCAAACTCTACACCGAGGAGCATACCCTGATAGACCTGGACCGTATGCTGCAGGAAGAAATTGCCATGTTCGACAATCGCGAGGATGTGGAATTCACCTACATAGGGCTGCACGGAGCGATGGTCATGGCTCCCCGGCCGCAACTTACCCGGGTTTTCGTGAACCTGCTTGGCAATGCTGTGCAGGCGGTCGAGGGGCGTGGCGGTGCCAAGGTGCTGGTGTCGCTGCGCAAGTCGGCACGGGACGGCTATTACGATATAGTAGTTGAGGATAACGGTCCCGGTGTGTCCGAGGAGAACATTCCCAAGCTGTTTACGCCAAACTTTACCACCAAGAACGGCGGGTCCGGCCTGGGCCTTGCAATATCTCGCAGCATTCTCGAGCGATGCGGGGCTACTATCAGTTACTCCCGTTCGTTTACCCTTGCCGGAGCCTGCTTTACCGTGTGCTGCCCGGCTGCCCCTACAGATAATGTAAATCAACCAATATGAAGAAGTTAGCAATATCTTTAGCGTTGCTCGCATCGTTTGCTTTGTCTTACTCCCAGGAGCTTTCTCTTGGGGTGCGATGGCTCATGGACGAGAGACTCATGGACCTGGCGGAGTCGTATGGACGTATGTCCAGGATGGACCAGTCTGCATCTTCTTTCCGTGAGCTCTTCCTGGACGACGATGTGCCTGTGTATTGTGATTTTATATCAAGCATGGACTACGGCCGCATTATACCCGTAGGAAAGTATGCTGCCGAGGCCGGTAGATTCAAAGCCCAGTCGGTCGAGATCAGCAATTTACATAAGTCGGACTTCTTTTATGACGGGGAGCGTTGGATAGGGCAGTTGAAGCTGGACAAAAGCCTGAAGTATGAAGACGGGACGGGTTGCGTATTTTCTTCGCTCGACCCTCGCATCGGCGTTTATCATCTGGTGCTGGATTGCGTGTGGCTGGAAGATGCCAATGTGTTCCGTATTATTTCTATCACCGGCAGCAGCGAGGCGGATCCCAGCCTTCGCGAAGGACTGTTCATCGTAGTCAAGAACTCTGACGAGCTGCCGGAAGGCTTGACTTACGGTGGTAAGTCGCTGCAGTTCAATGATGAAGGTCTGGCTTTCCTGCAATCGGGCAATGAGTTTGGCAGCAAAGGGAAAAACATCCTGTCTCAGTCCAGGACCTTTGGCGACGGGCGATACGACATTGTGAACTTCCAGGCCAAGGCAGCTAGAACCCACAGCCCCTGGAGCGCCCGGCTTTACTTAGGCGGCGGAATTCCGGGTTACGAGGCCAAGACCCAAGGCTCCGGCTTTACCAAGGGTATCTACAGGGAGCAGCGCTATATTGCGGAAGTTGGCGCCGATGCCGGACTCGCCATGCTCTCGCGCGAGAAATTCAAGCTGCTCGCGTGGCTTGGAGCGGGCTATTCTAAAGGACGTCTGTATTTCCAGAATGATTCTGCCCGTGATGCAGAAGGGGCTTATGCCTCTCCTCTTGAGAGCTACAATTACGAGGGTAACCTTTACGATATCTATGGCTTCCGACAGACAATCGACATGAATGACGTGTTTGCTCGCCTGTCTGTATCTCCGGAGTTCTATCTTGGAGAGCGGCTGGCTCTGGTTGGCGAGTTTGGAGTCAAGGCGTATTACCATCTTTCTACCCCCGAGACATACAAAGTAGCCTACGGCAAGAACGGAGAGAGAGTTAACGGAGGCTGGTCTGTGCAGTTCAGCGACTTTGTGAAGCCTCGCAGCAGCACCATAAAGCCTTTCACCCTTGCCCTCACGGCGTCGGTGGGAGCGGATTATTTTTTCCTCAAGAGCATGGCTGCCAGCCTGCACGTGGTGTACGACACCACCTTGGGCGGCCCGGTCTATTACACCCCCTCCGGGCACGACTCTTGGCTCAGCCCCTCAGAAGGCATCTATCCCATAATAGATGCCTCCGGCACCGACGCCGCCTACCATTCCCTCTTCGACTGCATAGACAGCATCTACCGTGGCGGCCTCGCCCTACAGTTGGGAGTGAGGTACAATTTTTAAATATTGTATGCAATTTTTTTTTGAAAAAAAAAGTAAATAGCATATATTTGTAAACGTTGCTGACGGCAACAGACATATAGAAAGCGTTTTATCGATTCCTTGTAACTGAATCTGGACAATTCACTTAGAATGGGAAGAGTGACGACGCTCTCACTTGCCTTAGTTTGAGGAGTCTTCTCACACTATGGCGGGAAAGTGTGAGCAGTTTTCGTTCTTATTCATTCTAAGGCAGTCCAGAGCCCGGTTACAGAGTAAGAAAAGAGGGCTTGCACTTTCTTTTATTTTTTTTTCAGTCCTCAGGCCCGGCTGCTTGTAGCGCATCATTGTTATGATTAGATGCGATAACTGTGGATGGTACAATCCGGAAGAGGCGACCCGTTGCGAGAAATGCAATGAGCCTCTTGATACGGCAAAACACGAATATGCCTCCGAGCCGGCTCCAGAGCCCGTTCCCGCGCCCTCGAATCCTATGGCTCAGACCGAGCCCAAGATTCTCAAAGCTACCATGAAATTTGACCAGAAGCAGCTCGAAGCTCTGGCCGGAGAAGAAGAAGCGTCCACTTGTCCTAAGTGCGGATACCCATTAAGCGGCAGTCCTGCCGTGTGTCCCAGCTGCGGTGCGTCAATCAAAGGCAGCACAAGAAAAGAAGGGACGCAAGAATTTGCGAAGACTGTTGCCATGATGCAGGCCGCCCCTGAGCCCCATGCAGCAGCTCAAGCATCTCCCCAAGATCTGGGCAAGAGAACCATCAGGGACATTCCCAAGGAACTGCTTCAAGATGCGGCTCCTTCTCCAGTACAGCCTATCCCTGCGCGCCCGCAGCGTCAATTCTACAAGTTGGTTCCTCTCCACGGCACCGATTACCCTGAGATAACAATGGAGGAAGGAGATATCGTGATCATCAACAATCTTCGATTCCGATTCAAGAAGTGAGCACGGCAGTTCCCACATATATTCCCGAAAGGTACGACTGTAAGGTAGGCGACCAGATTGGTGGCAAGTACCGTGTGGAATCTGTGCTTGGGCAGGGCTCCTTTGGCTACGTATATAAGGTATCAGACCAGAACGGCAGGCTTTGGGCCCTTAAACTCCTGCGTCTGTGGGAAGTGCCAGCAACGATACGTCAGCCGCTTATTGAGCGCTTTGACATGGAGTACCGCACCGGGCGTATTACCAGTCGAAACCTGGTGCATTCTGCCGACTCCGGCTTCTTGAAGGGCAATCCTTATATAGTAATGGAGTTCTGCGACGGCGGCGATCTTACTAAATACATAGGTAAGCCTGATGCTCCGCTGCCCCGCTTTGCGCTGGAAGTGCTCAATGGCCTTAACGACCTGCACGTAAACGGCAAGGTGCACAGAGACCTTAAACCCGAAAACGTGCTCATTAAGCATGACGGCACGGCTGTGCTGACAGACTTCGGCATCAGCGGCGACCGTAACAAGCGCATGACCGAGCGTAATATCTTCGGCAAGCCATATCAGATTTTCGGAACCTACGCATATATGCCCCCGGAGCAGGTAAATCGCGCAAGGGGCAACAGTACCGTGCTCCCTACCACCGACCTGTTCTCCTTCGGGGTAATGATGTACCAGATGGTCACGGGAGAGCTCCCTTTTGGACCTCTTGAAGACGAGAACGACCTCGTCCGCTACCAGCGAAGGGGAAAGGTGGCCGACTGGGACAGGGCCAAGCTGCATGCAGCGCCCAACGGAGCCCTTTGGGACCGCTTGATTTCCCGCTGTCTTGTTGCAGACCTTAAAGAACGTATCCAGACTGCCAGCGAGGCCATGACACTGGTGCCGAGGTATGGTGATATGATCGCACATACAATAGCCGCCGCACCGGCTCCCAAGGTCGTTAAGCATAATAAGCAGGGCGGAGCACATCTGGTGGTCATGCACGGCCTGGAATACGGAAAGATTTACGATCTGGATGCATTGTGCCGCAAGGCCGGCCGCGCTCTTCTTACGGCAGGACGGGGTACAGACAACAATATTCAGATTAACGATTACGAAGATTCCTATATGTCGCGCCGCCATTTCTCGCTGGAGAATGCTGATGCGGGCAAATGGATGCTGAGGGACGGGCAGTGGAACAGAGATTCCCGCAGCTGGGAGAATTCTACTAACGGTACTTTTGTGAATTCTGCGGAGCTGGACGCTAAAGGATGCCAGCTCCGAGACGGCGACATCATTACGGTGGGAGACGTGAAGCTGAAATTTGAATGTAATTAACAACACCTTTAATTATAACCTTTAAACATTTCATTTATGGAGACAAACTACAAAAGGACAGTGGCCGGCTCGGTAGGAGCTGGCATGGCATCCGTCTTCAATGCTTCCGGAAGGCAGTACTACATTCTGGAGCACAAAACGGAGTCACTGTATCATCACGCTGGTGAGTCCCAGAAGATTATCGTCGACCAGATCGAGCTCGGACGCGATTCCGCTTGCCAGGTTCGCTTCGACGAATCTTTCGAGACTGTCAGCCGCCGTCATGCCGCCATCGTAAAGGATGGTGACGGATGGAAACTCATCACCCTCTCCCAAACCAACCCCACCCTGGTGAACGGCCAGGTCGTCCAGGGCGAGTGGAAACTCAACTCCGGAGACGAAATCCGCCTGTCTTCCAAGGGCCCTCTCATGGGATTCATCGTCCCTCAGGGCAAGCAGAGCATGGTCAGCAGCATCGGTATGACCGAGCGTCTGAACCTCTTCCGCCAGCAGGCACTCCGTCCTTACAAGACAGCCCTCTGGGTGCTTGCCATTATCCTTGTAGTCGCAGTTGGCGGCTTGATTACCTGGAACGTAGTTCAGAGCAACAAGTTCAACGAAGAACTCCAGAACAAGCAGGTTCAGATTCTCGAGGTTCAGGAAGCCCTCAACGAGAGCGACGTCCAGATTGAAGAGCTCAACAACGAGCTTGTCAAGGCACAGAACCAGTCTGCAGTCGAGCGTGAGCGCGTACAGCGTCAGCTCAAAGCCGCCCAGACCGAGCGAGATGCCCTCATCAAGCACGCACGCCAGCTCAAAGAGGATCTGCAGGATGCAGTTGACAATGCCGACAAGGCCAGCAGCGAGGCTGAGAGAGCACAGGACAAGCTCGAAGAACTCAGCAAGCAGATAGATGAGATATCCAGCAAGCCGGCACCCGCTCCCGTAGAGGAGGAAAAGCCTGCACAGGTATCTCCTAAGGTTGAGTCAAAGGCAGTTAAGGATGCTATTCAGAAGCGCCTTGAACCCGATAGACCTACCAAGATCAAAATACACGAATAAATAAATTTTAACACTTTATTTTATGAAAAAGTTAGCAATCCTTATGGTATGCCTCTTCGCAGGCCTTATCTCCATTGATTCTTTCGCCGCTCCCGACTGGGGCCGCAAGGATGTGTTCATCAGCTACGACCAGCTTGGCACTGACGCTGCTTACAAGCAGTTCCGCAAGGCCAGCAAGCTCAACCAGTCCGAAATCCTCATCAATCTGGTAGACCAGGCAGAGGAGGAGTACAAGAACTGCGAGTCCATTGATGACCTGTACGAGGTAAAAGAGAACCTCAACGTCATCATGTTCTATATCAATCATGCAGACCAGAAGTTCATCGCCATCACCAAGCGTATCCGCAGGCTCAACCGCAACATCGACGACACCATCGCCGAGGTTAAGAACCAGACCATCATCCAGGTCCAGGGCGGTTCTACCGGCTATAGCGAGTGGGGACAGGAGCTTCGTTAATTGTTGATTGTTTTTAAAGGGCGGCGGTTGTCGCCGCCCTTTTCATTTATCGAATATATGTCTGATATAGTCTTCAAAATGATAGCCGCCACCGATGTGGGGCTTGTTCGTACAAACAACGAAGACAACTTTACCGTCAACCCGGACCTCACCAAGAGCGAATGGGCCTCCCCGGCGCAACCGGATGATGTGATTTCGCTGGGAGAGAACGGATGCGTTATGGTTGTCGCGGATGGCATGGGTGGCATGAACGCCGGCGAAGTGGCATCGGAACTCGCCATTAAAGGGATACGCAGGAGTTTTGAAGAAGTATCCGACTTCTCCAGGATTACCAGCAGCAGCTCTCACATTGAGTCTTTCCTCAAAAAGGCCATCGTGAGCGCCGACAGCGATATCAAGAAAAGAGTTAAAGAGGATTCCTCTACCTCAGGTATGGGAACCACCATAGTTATTGCATGGGTGATTGGGAACGTAGTTCACGTGGCCTGGTGCGGTGATTCGCGCGCTTATCTTTTCAATCCCATGTCGGGCCTTAGCAGGCTGAGCCGCGACCACTCCTACGTACAGCAGCTGGTAGATGCCGGCAAGCTGGACGCAGACCTTGCCTTCGATCATCCCAACAGCAATATCATCACCAAAAGCCTGGGAGACTTTAATTCTCCCGCCCAGCCCGACTACATCTGCCATGGTCTCACTACAGGCGATGAGATACTGCTCTGCAGCGACGGGCTTTGCGGACTTATCCGCGACGAAGAAATATTCGGCATCCTGGCCCATGATTGGGGCAGCATAGAAGAGACACTGGGAGCCCTGTTCGACGGGGCCCTGAATGCAGGAGGCCACGACAATATTACAATAGCACTGATGCAGTGCGTCAGTGTTGAGGAGCCAAAACTCGAACGCACCCTCACGGCAACTGTTAAGCCGCGCAAATCCAGAGGTACACTTTGGATTATTGTGCTCGTAGTGGCCCTATTGGCGGCAGGTGCATATTATGCAGGCAGCCGTGGATGGCTGGACAAGGCACATGTGGCCACCTTGATTAACAAGATACTACCTGCTCCCGCCGATTCTCTGTCGGCTCCCGGGAACGCAGATATAAACAACAGTACCGAATAAGATGCAGTACAAAGAAGGATACTTGCTCGACAATCGTTATAAACTGCTGAAGTTCGTCGGAAGCGGCAGTTTTGGAGAGGTTTGGGTAGCAAGGGACGAAGAGACCGACCTGGATGTTGCGGTGAAGATATACATCGCAATGGACGAAAAAGGACTGGAGGATTTCAAGAAGGAATTCCAGCTCTCGTTCGACTTTAACCACACCAATTTGTTGCACGCCAATTATTTAGGTGTAAATTCCGAGGACCGGAGGCCGTATCTGGTAATGCCGTACTGCCCCGACGGGTCGGTAAGCCGTTTTGCCGGAGAAATGCCGGAGCGCAAACTCTGGCAGTTTGTACACGACGTTGCGGCCGGCCTTGCATACCTCCACCATCAGAATCCTCCCGTAATACACCAGGACATAAAGCCGGATAACATCCTGATTCTCAAGACTGGAGATTACGTTATTACCGATTTCGGCATCAGCAAGCAGCTACGCCAGTCTATGCGTCAGGGAGCTGCCCAGCTCAATTCGGCCGGGGCCATTTCCTACATGGGTCCCGAGCGATTCAGCAAGAATTTCATGGCCGTGAAAGCTAGCGATATATGGTCTCTGGGCGCTGCTATTTATGAACTGGCCACTGGGGATGTTCCGTTCTGCGGTCTTGGAGGCAGTCTTCAGAAGCAGGGCGCTGATATGCCCGAGCTGCCGGAAAGCTATTCAGAAGAGATGAACATAGTTTGTGCTTCTTGCATGGCTATGGATACCTGGGCAAGACCTACAGCAGCGCAACTGAGAGATTATGCAGCTCAGGTTTTGTCCTCCCGGTCAAAAAAACTGCCTGCGGTTCCATGGAAACACGACGTGCAGCCTCGCGAGCTGGCACCTTCTACAGCGGAGGTTCCGCCGCAAGAGGCTCCCGCTCCTGAGCAGCCGGCACCATCCCCGGCCGTAGAGCCTGCCGAAGATACTGCCGGAGTGGTAGAGAATCTGGAAGCCCCCGCCAAGTCGGGCTTCGTGGCGTCGGAGAGGTTACAAGAGAAAGAATCAACAATTAACCCCTTGCTGGTAGTGCTGTGCGCTGTAATAGGCCTTGCGGTCGGCGCCGGTCTTGCGGCAATAATTATTTAACTGGATAGTATGAAAAAGTTGGCAATAACACTTGCACTGCTGTCTTTGTTTGGTGCATCTTATGCTCAAGAGCTTTCGCTTGGCGAGCGCTGGTTAATGAACGAGAAGCTTCTGGATCTGGCCGGTACCTACGGGCGCCTGGTTCAGTTGGATAAACCTTCGTCTGCTTCGTATTTCAAGGAACTCTTTGATACGGACGGTGCCCTTGTGTACTGTGACTTCATTTCGAGCCCCGATTACGGCAAGCGCATCCCAGTGGGCAAATACGTAGAGACCGCCAGCAAGTTCAGCGGTATGTCGGTGGAACTCAGCAACTTCAAGAAGAAAGACTACGTATTCATTGACGGCCGCTGGTGCGTCCGACTGGAGCTTCTCAAGGCCATTGAGTACGAGGACGAAATGGGCTACACTTTCTCTAGCCGCAGTTCCCAGATTGGAGAGTATTACATTGCCCTGGATTGCGTGTGGGCAGAAGAGGAGCAGGCCTTCCGTATTGCCTCCATTGCCGGAAAGAGCAACTCCAGGTCGGCTATCCAGAAGGGGACCTTCCATGTGGTAAAGCAGACTCCGGAACTTGAGAATGTACTTACCTATGGCGGACGCCCGGTTCAGTTCGACGAGTACGGCCTGGCTATCCTGCCTGCCGGTTCGGAGTTCGGTATCGAGGGTGACGATTTCAGCATTTCCAGCGTCAAGAGCCAGGGCGCAGGACGTTACGAGGTGGTGAGCTTCAATAAGGCGTCCAAGCCATGGCGCGCCAGAATCCACCTCGGCGGCGGTTTGCCAGGATATGAGGTTAAAACCGGAAGCCAGGAATACTTCAAGGGGAAGGAAAGGGTTGACCATTATATTCTTGAGCTTGGCGCAGATGCTGGTTATGCTTTTGTCAACAAGGAGCGACTGAAGGTTGTAGGCTGGTTGGGGCTTGGCTATTCTTATGGTCATACCTATATGCAGAAAACTGCGCAGCGCGATGCTGGCAACTATGCTAATTCTATTGCGAGTTATACTTACGGAGAAGTCTCCTACGACATATACGGAATCCGCCAGACTATAGATATGAGCGATGTGTTCGCCCGTCTGTCTGTCTCTCCGGAGTACTATCTGAGCGAGCGGCTGGCAGTTGTGGGAGAGCTTGGAGTGAAGAGCTACTTCCACCTCAAAACATCTGAGAACTACAAGTTGGCGTATGCAAAAAATGGTGCTATGGTTAATGATGGATGGTCGGTTCGCTTCCAGGACTTTGAGCATGAGCGCACTACCGCCATCAAGCCATTTACCCTTGCAGCGTACGTGTCGGCCGGTCTCGATTACTCCATAGCAAAGGGTATGGCGGCATATATGCATGTAATATACGATACTACCCTTGGAGGCCCTGTCTATCTCCCTGGAGACCATGAACAGTGGCTCGATGAAGCCGCAGGGGTGTTCCCTCTTAAGGAAGTTGATGGTGTTGACAAGGCCTATCACTCTATGCTGGATTGCACGGACAGCATATACCGTGGCGGCATCTCTTTGGAATTAGGCCTTAAGTTCAAGTTTTAGAGCCAGGTATGAAGAAGAACGTCGTAGTATATGTAGTGGTGTTCCTGGCCGCGTTGGCCCTGGGCTTCGGGATGGTGGCGATGTTAAAGCCTTCATCCAAGCCCGAGCCAAAGCAGTCTGCAAAGACGGCAGCCAGGCGCCCTACCAGGCCCTCTGCATCCGAGCCCGTGTCCATTAAAGACAAGGTCCTCAAGGAGATAGCGGAGAGCGACCCCCAGAGCTTGATTCCTGCAGAAACGCAGCCCGAGCCAGAAGTGCAGAGTCTTCCCCAAGAGGAAGCAAAACCCGAGCTGGAGCTGTCTGTCACTTATGCCGGCGTGGTTTACAACGGCAATTCTTTCCGGCTGTCGGGGTATAAGGTTCTGGGTACCGAGGAGCCTATGCTCATTGTGCTGAAGGATGTAGAGAGCGGCAAAAGCTATACGGATACAGGTGGCAAGATAGACAATATTGCCCATAACCTCAGCGGTAACTATACTTTGGAACTCCGTGACCAGAATTCTGCTCTCGTGCAGTCCAGGAGCATCTCTGTAAAGAAACCCCAGATGAGTGCCACCGAGCTTACAGGCATCATTGCGGAATGTGACGGCGATACCGAAAGGGGCAAGTCCACAGTTAGTGGCGCTTTTGCCAGTTACGCTAACTGCTCAGTGGTGTGCAACGGTAAGAAGAGCTCCATGCGGGCGTTGTTTTCTTGCAGAAACGAGGGGGTCAATGTTACAGTCACCAAGCTTGTATATAGTTTGAATGGTAAAATTATTAAAGTGGAGGCGAAGTCAGATGAATAAGCGTTTTGTTTTGGCAGTTATTGCCGTATTGTTGCCTTTTGTGCTGTCTGGCAGGCAGCTGGATGTATATTACATAGCTCATGACCATTATGAGAGCACGCTCTCAAAACTGGTTACGACCATTTGGAATACCGCAACTGCAGACCCCGGCCGTACCGTTGTGGTGTATCTTGCAAACGGAGACGAGCCCTGCGTGATGGTGTCCCCGTCGCAGGAAGGGGCTGATCTTGAGGCTTTTGTTTCTACTCTCAATAGCCGGAGCCAGCATAATGTGTATCCCGAGTCGGACCGCAAGTTCTTTATAGAGAAGCTTTCCGGTACAGAATGGGGCGGCCCTGGTTTCGGGAACTTCGACAGGGTGGTGTTCCATTTTTACATCAACCGCAGTTTCGTAGAAATGGGATATTGCAACGCCCTCATCGCCAGGTTGTACTGGGACATGGAGATGGCCAGCCTGCCCAAGGGCAAATTGGCTATCAAGATATATTACCCTCGCGAAGACGGTGAACTCCAGAAGGTCAAGGCGTCTTCTTTGTTCGGAAAAGAGAGGCTCATGGGAATGTTCGAGCCCGCTGTTGTGCTGTTCTAAAATGTTGAGGAGATGAAAAGACTAGTTTACTTATTTAGCGCATTGCTGCTGATGCTGCCCGTCGGCGTATCGGCGCAGACCAAGTTGCCACGCGAAGTAAAAGTATTCAAACCTGCCATCTTGAGCCGCGATATCGTGCGTGAGGCGGTCGTGGAGGACGTACAGCACGAGCCATACGGCCAGGGCGACCGCAATGCTGGCGGAAGCTACTGGGTGGCGTTCAGTGACCGCGATAACAACGTAACCTTCGACGCCCCCGCTAACGGCAAGCCCTTTGGAAAGCTCAGCTTTGGCGAGAAAGTATGGATTGCGGATATCGTAAACGAGTGCGCGATGCTTTTCGAGGAAGTCAAATTCGATTGTCCCAAGATATCTTCCGGTGCAAAATTCCGTGGCTGGATACCTATCAGCCAACTCCTGTTGTGGGAGAAGTGCCTCTCAGACAATATCGGCATTTCCAAGAAGGCCGTCGTTTGTATAGACCTGGACAAGACCGGCAAGGAGAAGAAAGACATCAAGCGCATGATATACGACTCCCCGGACGGCAAGGTCGGCTCTCCGCTGGCTACCGACATGCACTTCTACTACGTGCTCAAAAGACAGGACAACAGGGTGCTGCTGGGCTACGATGCAGAGATTCATGCAGCCGGCGACCTTTATGGCTGGGTAGATGATACTTCCTTCGTGCCCTGGAATTCCAGGACCTGCCTCGAACCTACCTGGGAGGTTGAGGATGTAAAGCTCTTCGCATCCAAGTACGCAGAGTGGAAAGTTTATCACACCCGCGACTGCTCCGGACGTCCTATGATACGAGATGTCTTTCGCCTGGATGTAAACGGCAAGAGCGCCGACTTCATAGATGAGCGCTATCGCAATTATCCTCCTACTTACTTGCGTTTCCCTATTCTTGAGGGAGGCGACGATATGACCTACCACTGTACCTCCTTCGGTACGCTCAACCCTTCGGGCAAGCAGTCTTTCTCCGAGACGGCCACCAAGTACGACGCCACAAAACGGGACGCTCAGCAGCGTCTGGCCCAGAGAAGCATAGTCAACATGGCAATTGTGATTGACGGCACTTCCTCCATGAAGCAGTACTTCGACGCCGTCAAGAAGGCCCTGGCGGAGGTGGAGAAGTTCTTCCCCGACGACAAAGTGAACGTTGGCGTGCTGATTTATCGCGACAAGGAGGACGGTGAGTTTGTTTCCGAGTGCTTCCCCTCGCAGGGTGGATTTACCCAGCCGCGCAACCAGAACCTGCGCAAGTGGCTCGATACCGGCGGCCGCTATGGAATCAAGAGTATAGCCAAGGGAGACGAGGAGTCTGTCTATTACGGAATCAATACTGCCCTGGACCAGTTCTTCCCGGCCTCCAAGGACATGAAGGGACAGAGCAACATAATGCTCATCATCGGCGACTGCGGCGACAACGGCAAGTACAAGATTTCCAACAGCACCCTGGTAGATAAGTTCGCAGCCCAGAATGTATCCATCATGGGCTTCCAGGTGACCAACCGCAATAAGACAGCTTACCAGAACTTCAACGACGAAATAAAATATCTCATCCGTGCCAGCGTTCAGAAGCGTTACGAGAACATGACCAGCCAGCAGGTGAAGATTTATCTGGAGAAAGAAGAGAACGGCTACACCCTGCTTAACGAGGACAAGGAAGGCCGCAACTTCTACATTGGCAAGCTCCGCTTCAATCCCAAGATGAACGAGCCCATGAGGGTAGATGACCTGACTTCCGGTATAGAAGAGGTGCTGAGCGCATGGAAGAGCTCGGTACAGCAACTCAACACCATGGCAGACAACTACATCCAGACCGGTTCGCCTGTGTCTATGGTGCGCGACAATGCTGTTGGAACACAGCTCGACAGGGATGCCGTCATCGCCATCATCGGTAAAGAGAATTATGAGGCCCTCAAAGACCAGAACGCGCTTACGTCTTTCCGTGGGTATGCTCCCAAACGCTACGGCAAGCACCCTTACTTCAAGGTGGTGGTGTTCTTCCCGGCCTCGGAGCTCAAGAACCTCGTGCGCGACCTGGACAAGGTGTACCAGGCTTCCAAGGGCGACAGGGCCGACCGTAAGCCCTACTACGACGCCATGATGAACCTGGCCCGCTCTGCCGTGGCCCAGAACCAGATTCGCTCAACCTCCTACTATGAGATTCTCGCAAAGGTCTTTGGTATTGCGGATTACAAGCCCAAGAGTGGTTATACCCTGGACGATATAGTGGATCCTGGCGTGGTATCTACCGTGGAGTACAGAAAGATCGTTTCCGGGATGAGCAGCAGTATAGACCGCCTCAAGTCCGTGCTTCAGAAGAACTATCCTTTCTTGATGGAGACTCACGGAACCAAAGACAAGTACTACTGGCTCCCGAGCGAGTATCTTCCTCTGCCTCTTTAGAATATGAGTGCGCTGTTCCAAATCTCGGGCCTTCGCTGCTCGTACGACAAGAATTATCGTGAGGGGGTTTCCAAGGTTGTCTTGGAAATCCGCTCGCTGCTATTGCCCCGGGGAAAGAAAATATTTATCGTAGGTGAATCGGGCATAGGCAAAAGTACCATCCTGGAGGTGCTCGGCCTCATGAACAACACTATCGTGCCCGATGAGGGCGCGCAGTTCGTCTTCAACCCTCCTCAGGGCGACGCCATAGACCTTCTGGCCTTGTGGCGCAGCGGGAGCGACGATGCCCTCTCTGATTTCCGCCGCACTCACTTCAACTTTATCTTCCAGAGTACCAATCTGATGCGCAATTTTACTGCGTACGAGAACATATCCATTACGCGTATGCTTCAGGGTTACTCGCAGGAGGAGTCCTTCGCCCGTGCCGCCGAGGTACTCGCAGAGTTGGGACTCGCGCATGTAGATACCTCCCGTATGGCACAGGAGCTTTCCGGTGGCCAGCAGCAGCGCCTTGCGTTTGCCCGTGCCGTCATACCCGACTTTACGGTGCTTTTTGGGGATGAGCCTACGGGTAACCTCGACAGCGAGAATGCTGTGCGCGCCATGGAACTTCTGTCTGCCAAGCTTGCCGCCCTCCCGGGTAGTTCTGCCATAATCGTGTCCCACGACATGCCGCTGGCCGTCAAGTTTGCAGATGTCATCATCAAGATACGTAAAGAGCCGGATGCCGGGAACGAGTCGGGCGATGACTATGGCTTCCATGGGGTCATAGACTCCAGTTGCGTGTATGCTCCCGGCCCCGACGGTCGTTGGACCAATGGTATTTCGGCTTACGAAGCCTCTGAGTTTGAATTGTTTTTAAGGCACAAGCAATGAGAAAAGATATTCCGGATTACCTCAAGCTGTTCATAGTGCGCGAGGGCAAGGTCGTGCACGGGAAGAACTTCTCCAACATGTGGCTGCTGACGGCTATGCTGGTGGCGGTGTTCTTTGCGATAGCCTTCTCTAACGGCAGCCTCAATTATCTCAACGACAGGATGAACGACCCCTTCATCAAGTGGGTTGAGATAAAGAAAGACCCGGGTGCGTCCGGTACCTTCGATAACTTCGGCGGACAGCTCGACTCGGCGGCTGTGGCGTCCAAGTACCACATTCTCGGGCATTCCTACGACTTTATGTACAGCTTCAATTATTTTGGAGCTACAGACTCGCTCAGGGCTTATCTCACACATCGTTTCTTTGATATACGCACCAACGGCGAGCTGGTAAAGGCCATCTTCAGCAAAGACAACCTGGTGGAGGGGTATAGCGCAGAAGAGGTGCAGACCATCCCCGATTGCAGCATAGGAGTGATTCTTACGGCAAAGTCGCTGGAGCGTCTGGGATACGAATCGGCCCCGGCGTACGTGGATATTTTCTTTGCCTCGCCCGGAGCCGACGCTTTGGGCTTCACTCTTACCAATAACCGCGCCCGTGTGCCTGTGCCTGTGCTTGGTGTCGTAAGGAGGCTTCCCGGCAACGTGGACGTGGTAGGCTGCACCAACCTGTACCGTCAGTATTTCTCGCCCGTATTCAATATGGCCAACGAGAACTACGCTTCTTCCCTGTGCTATTTTGTGCCGGAAGAGGTAGATGGCTACGAGTTCGACGATCGCCTTGCCGAGCTCCTGGCAACCCGGACCGATGTTCCTTTCTATGTGGACTCGGAAACAATCGACCCCCGGGAGCTGTATTCTTTCCGCAACACCGTAGAAGATGTAGAAGAAGGCTTCCATTATCTGGGCTTCCGCCAGGTGGTTTCCAGCGTGGATTCGCTCTCCCTGCCGTGGCAGGCCTGCGCGGAGGTAGACAAGATACTCATGGCGGAGTATAAAGACAAAGGTGTTTACCGCTTGTTCCCCTATGAGTATGTGAACGACAATCTGGGCTCCGGTGACTACCTTTCCATTCATTTCAACGACCTTACGCAGATAAAGGCCTTCGCAGACGACCTTGTGGAGGGCAGCGGCCTGCAGATAGAGATGTCGCAGATAAATGCCAAGGAGAATTTCCAGTCTGTGAGCGTCATGGCAATCACTCTTTCGGTTGTGATAGTGGCGTTTGCGATTGTGTGCATCCTGCTCTTTATAGTCAACCTCCTGCGCTCCTACTTCCAGAAGGTAAAGCGCAATATTGGAACGTTCAAGGCTTTCGGCATTTCCAACAAGGAGTTGCAGCAGGTGTACATGACCATCATGCTCTCGCTAGTGGGAGCGGCGCTTGCCGTATCGCTGGTGTTTGTCTCCCTCGTGCAGCTGCTTCTGCCTCTGTTCGGAATTGTGAAGGCCGACGGATTCGGATACCTGTCGCTATGGAAGTGCGACGTTATATCATTCTGCCCGCCGCTCATCAGCCTGCTTGCAATAGCCGTAATCTTTGCGGCCGCAGCTGTGTCGGTACGGCTGGTTATGAAGAACTTGCTTTCGGCAACCCCAGGAGATTTAATTTACGATAGATAATAGCTACCGCAGTGAAAAAGAGATTGTTTATTCTGCTGACGATTGTCCTGTGCGCCGCCTCTGCGCTTTACGGGCAAGACAAGAGTATCTGGTATTACAGGGATCATAAGGACGAAATCCTTGCTGATGCCCAGGAGCTGTACAAGAGGGGAGACTACGACCGTTCTCTCATCCTTTGCGACTGGCACCTCCAGTTGCTCGGAGAGGAGCATCCCGAGTATCCCAAGATGGACAAGTTGCGCTCCGATATCCAGGTATGTAAAGACTTGGTTGACGATATCAACTATTATCTCCGTGGCAAGGAGATGGAGCAGGCCAAGCAGGCCGGACAGGCTCTGAGCCTGGTGAATCCGGACGACCCGCGCCTCAAGGCGCTGGGTATTACTCCTCCAAAGCAGAAACCGGCAATCCTTGCAAACAATACTGCCTCTGAGGACTCCCAGAAGCAGGGGGGCAAGACTGTGAGCGAAATAGTGGCAGAGAGGTCTAAGCAGATGCAGAAGGCAGACGAGAAGGCCGAGCCTAAGCCGGAGCCGAAGGTCGAGCCCAAGCCGGAGCCCAAGAAGGAGGCTCCCAAGCAGGAGGTGAAGCCGCAACCTCAGCCTCAGCCGAAGGTCGAGCCTAAGCCGGAGCCCAAGAAGGAGGCTCCCAAGCAGGAGGTGAAGCCGGAGCCGCAGCCCAAGCCGGAGCCCAAGCCGGAGCCGAAGTCTCAGCCGGCTCCCAAGAAACAGCAGCTGAAGCTGGATACAGACCCGGCCCCGGCACCCCCGGTCAAGAAAGACACCAGGCCTGAGCAGGCTAGAGACGATTTTGCGTATTCAGAACGCGAAGGTAGCCGCGTGAGGGTGCCAGTACTTGTAGGAGCAACTTTTTTGCCGTTTGATGGTAAATCTACACTTGCTCCCGGTATTGGCATAGGCGCTCTCAATATCCTGGGCACAGTTGGCCTGGAGGCGATGGTTTATCCATTTGGAGCGTTAGATATGGCTGGTAAAAGTAAATCTGCGAGCGCTTCTTCTGCCAACAACTTCCAGTATTTTGCGATAGATGCGCGCGCTAACATTCGGGTGTTCAAGTGGCTGTATTTGTTCGGGGGGCCTGGAATTTATTCCTGCACCAATAAAGATTTGGTATCTACAACACGATTCAAAAACAGCACTTCCGGTATATATGCTTCAGTTGGCGGCAAGCTTATACTGGGCGGTTTTACCGTTAATGCGGGTGTGGCCTGGTTCACTAAGGACACGCAGGTCTGGGGCTACAAGGATGTCAAGTCTACAGGCATAAGCTACAAGGATTTCACGGCCGTGACCGTGATTCCTAAGGGCGTGAATTTTCAGCTTGGCATTGGTTACTCCTTTTAAATTCGAGGGCGTATGAGTAAAAGATATATAGTTCTTGCCGCAGTAAGCCTGTTGTTGGCTGCATGTACAGATTTCAAAGAGCTTGGCCAGAGCGAAATTTTAGCCGGCACTGAGCTTAAGACCAACCTTAAAGCTTTGGAGTTTGGGGTTCTTGAATCAAATCAAACCCTGGAGCTTTCCAGCGGCTCTCAATGGAGCATTATCTCCAAGCCCGAATGGGTAAGGGTAACTGCCAGATCCCCTAAAAAGCCTTTTGTTTGGGACCTTGATGTGTCTGTTACCCAGAACACTGGCTACGAAAGAACGGAAACCATTACTTTCCGCAACCAAAAAGGGACAGAGACCAGCGTGACTGTGACGCAGCAAGGCAGCCGTGTAAAGGTTACTGGCATTTCTATCGCCCAATCGGAATACAAGGTCAACAAGGGCAGGACGGTCCAGCTCAACGCGACTATTCTGCCGAGCAATGCTACGAATAAGTCTGTAACTTGGTTGTCTTCCAATACTACCAAGGCTTCTGTAAGCACTACCGGCGTAGTTACAGGACTGGCAGGTACGCCAAAGGATTCGCCTGTAATCATTACGGCCAGGTCTGATGACCAGCCAGACCTTGAGGCCTACTGTGCAGTTACCGTGTATGTTCCTGTAGAATCGGTTACTGTGACTCCGTCTACTCTCTCTCTTGGCGAGGGCAAGACCTACGACCTCAGTGCAAGCGTAATGCCAACTGATGCTACCGAGCCGGAATGTACCTGGTCTTCCAGCGCTCCGGCCATCGTCAAGGTGAATTCGTCTACCGGTTATATAGAAGCCCTCAAGAGCGGTAGGGCAACCATTTATGCAACCACCCCCGAAGGTGTGCGTGGCTCTTGCTCTGTAACTGTCTCGGCGGCACTTACAAAAATAGACTTTGACTGTGACAATCCTCTCACTGTAAGGATGGGTACGCCAGTAAACGTGAAGCTGTTGTTTACACCCACCACGGCGACCGAAAAAGACTACACCCCCGTTTCCGGCAAGACTTCCGTGGCTACGGTAGCAAAGAACGGAGAAAGCATCACCATTACTCCCAAGTCAATAGGATCTGCTGTAATTACGGTTACTTCTACCAGCTATCCCAGCGTAAAGGCGCAGCTGACAGTAAATGTAAAGGAGAGTTACCAGAGGACAGCCGTGAACCTGGGACTGCCGTCCGGCACCAAGTGGTCTAACCTTAACCTCGAGGCCGAGGCTCCCGAGGAGGCAGGAGGCTATTTTGCGTGGGGTGAGGTGACATCCAAGAAGACCTTCAGTTGGGACAACTACAAATGGGAATCATCCAGTTCCATTACAAAGTATAGAGGTAAGACTGATCACCGGACGGTCTTGCTAATGTCAGACGATGCTGCCCGCTCCATACTCGGCAGCAGCTGGCGCATGCCTACCCGGGAGGAGATTTCCGAGCTTTACTCCAATACAAGCAAGTCGTGGACTACCGTCGACGGCGTGGCGGGATGCAGGTTTACCGGTCCTAATGGTAACAGTATCTTTATTCCTGCGACCGGTTATATGAGCGGAAGCACATTGTACAGCACTGAGTATATTTATCTGGGCAACGCTTATTTGAACTGGGGTGATGAGCGTCAGGCTTATGGCTTCAGGCTCAAGAATGGCGGTGCGTTGGAAGCTACCTATCCCTACAGGTATTACGGACAAACGATACGCCCGGTGCAGGGAAAAGATATAGTGTATGTTAGCAGTGTCTCCCTTTCGCCGTCATCTGCGCAGGTGGAGGTTGGCAAGAAGCTAAGTCTTACTACTACCGTTAGCCCGTCTAATGCAACTTATGCGTCTTCGCTTGTTTGGAGTTCATCCGATTCTGCAATCGCCGAATACGATCCCACATACCGTGCTATAGTGGGGAAGAAGGAGGGTACAGCAAAAATTACCGTAACCACCATAGACGGTGCTTATTCCTCCAGTTGCTCGGTTACGGTCAAGAAAGCTCAGAACATTAGCTTTGCAGACAGTTATGTAAAGTCTATTTGCGTTGCTAATTGGGACAAAGACAAAGACGGTGAGCTCTCTATGGAAGAGGCGGCTGCAGTAGAGAGTCTTGGCACTGTATTCCGTAGCAATAAGAGTATCACGAAGTTTGAGGAGCTTATAAACTTTACCAATCTTACGGAAATAAGTAACTATGCTTTTGAAGGGTGTTCAGGTCTGGAGAAGGTAATTCTTCCTCCTAATATTACACGCATAGGCCTGGCCGCCTTTGATCTTTGTAATCTTAAAACCGTAGATATTCCTTCGAAGGTAAGCACGGTAGCAGAGAAAGCCTTCACCCGTAACGTGAACCTGTCAAGCTTTACCGGTGCGCTCGTGGCGTCCGGAGGTCGTTGCCTTATAAACTCTGGCAACCTTCTGGCATTCGCTCCTTCAGGTCTAAAGTCATTCACCATCCCTTCCGATGTAAAGGTGATAGTCAACAGGGTGTTCTACTATTGTTCCTTTATGGAATCGCTTACACTTCCTGCTACTGTTAGCCAGATTGGAACCTCGGCGTTCTATGGCTGCTCTTCGCTTAAGAGTGTGACGGTAAAAGCAAGTACACCTCCGTCTTGCGGCTCCGATGCGTTTTACAGCACGAACAACTGTCCTATATATGTACCTTCCTCAGCTTTAGCCGCTTACAAGAGTGCCTGGAGTAGCTATGCTTCCCGTATTGTGGCAGGCGACATCGCTTTTGCTGATCCCAAGGTCAAGGCTATCTGTATCAATAAATGGGATACCGACAAGGACGGCATGCTCTCTATGGCGGAAGCTGCGGCTGTGAGCTACGATCAATTCGGGGCAACATTCTCCGGTAACAGCGAGATTACCACATTCAATGAGTTCCAGTACTTTACCGGAGTCACTACTCTGTATGCTGATGCTTTCCGTAATTGCACGAATCTAAAGTCTATCGTGCTGCCCTCAACGCTTCAGAGCATAGGAGGTTATGCTTTTGCAAATACGGCCCTTACGTCTATCGATATTCCGCAGAGCGTGAACACCTTGCATGACGGCATGTTCAGGCAGTGCGCAAAGCTGGAGAGCTTTACCGGCCGCTATGCAACTTCCGACCACAAGTCACTTGTAAAAGACAATATTCTCTATGCCATTGCGCCGAGTGGGCTAACCGATTACGATGTGCCCAGCAATGTCACCAGGCTGCAGGACTATGTGTTCCACCTTAACGACAAGCTGGTTCGCGTACGGGTTCCTGCGTCTGTTACCAAGGTAGGCTCTTATGCCTTCCGTGGCTGTACGTCGCTGGAGTATGTCATATTCAAAAGGAGCACCCCTCCCACAGGCGGCAATTATATGTTCGATGATACGACATGCAAAATATATGTACCTTCTGCATCCGTATCATCCTATCAGAATGCCACTTATTGGAGTAACTATAAGTCGCGCATTGCTGCCGGCGATATCAGCTTCAAGGATAACTATGTAAGGAATGTTTGCCTTAGCAAGTGGGATAAAGACAAAGACTCAGTCATCTCTATCGAGGAAGCGGAGGCCGTAACGTCCAGCAGCTTCGGGGAGAGTTTCAATGGCAATACCCAGATTACCAGCTTCGACGAATTCTCGTTCTTTACTGGCGTTACAAGTATTGGCAAGGCTTTCTATGGCTGCATCAAACTTGCAAGCATTACGCTCCCTTCTACGCTCAAGGAGATAGGAGACTATGCTTTCTACTCCACTGCTCTTACTTCTGTCAACATTCCTCAGAGCGTATCTTCCATAGGCAAGGGCTCGTTCTCCAATTGCGCCTCGCTCAAGAGCTTTACCGGCCGCTATGCGTCCGACGGAGGGCGCATCCTCTTGAAGGATGATACCGTGTATGCTTTTGCCCCGTCCGGACTCACGGAATACTCCATCCCGGACGGCGTAAAGAATATTGCAGACAACGCTTTCTTCTCTTGCAGCAAGATGCAGTACTTTACTGTGCCGACCTCTGTAAAGACAGTAGGTGCCGAGGCGTTCCGCTATTGCACTTCGCTCAAGTCCATGGAGTTCCAGCCCTACACCCCGCCTACGGCCGGCAACAGGATGCTGGACAACACCAACAACTGCGACATCTTTGTGCCCAAGTCTGCACTCTCTACGTATCAGCAGGCAAACGTATGGCACGGCTACGCCTCCCGTATCAAGGCCAGCGGAGCAGCTTCCAACGTGATTGATTTTGCCGATTCTAAGGTTAGAGAAATCTGCCTGCAGAGGTGGGACACCAACGGCGACGGCGCGCTGTCGTACGACGAGGCGGCTGCGGTGACGACGCTGAATAAGGTGTTCAGGGATAACCAGGAAATTACCAGTTTTGACGAGCTGGAGTATTTTACAGGGATAAAGACTCTTGTTTACGAAGAGTTTTATCGCTGCCAAAAACTCAAGAGCATTAAGCTGCCTAAGGGTTTGGAAACAATAGGACAATGGGCTTTTGAGAGGTGTGTAGAGTTAGAGTCCGTAGAAATGAATGAAGGTTTGGCAACTATTTCTGCTGGTGCTTTTTACATGTGCGAAAAATTGCCGTCTGTAAAGATCCCGGAAACTGTTAATACAATAGGAGGGTTAGCATTTTATGGTTGTAGTAAACTCAGTACTGTTCATATCCCAAATAGTGTGAACGCTCTCGGAGATAATCCATTTACCAAGTGTCCTGGATTAAGCTCATTCTCCGGTAAGTTTGCGTCTAGCGATGGCAGCATGTTGATTAACGGCAGTACCCTTGTTTCTTTTGCACCGAACGGAAAGACCAGCTACTCCGTGCCCTCTACGGTATCTACAATAGGCGGATATGCCTTTGCATATTGCTCGAAGCTTACATATATATATTTGCCGAGTACTATTTCATCCATAAAGGACTATGCTTTTAGTCAATGTTACGGGCTAAGCTCCATTTCTATTCCAAATAGTGTTACAAGTATTGGAACTTATGCTTTTTATAGCTGTTCAGGACTTGGTTCCATTATCATTCCTGGTAATGTGCAAAGTATTGGAGGTTCTGCGTTTCGTGGTTGCAGCAAATTGTCTTCTATTAATATACCGGAATCTGTCCAGACAATAGCAGACGGGGTTTTTGCAGATTGTAAGAATTTAAGTTATTTCAGCGGAAAATTTGCGGCAGATAACGGTCGCTGCCTTGTGGATGATTCCGGGAGGCTTTTAGCATTTGCTCCGTATGGCATTACATCTTACTCGATCCCTATTGGGGTGACGTCTATTTATAACTATACTTTTTATTACTGTACAAATCTGCAAAATGTAACTATACCCAGCTCAGTTACCAATATAGGAAATTATGCCTTCTATAATTGTAACTCTCTAGGTTCTATTACAGTGAACGCTACAACTCCTCCTGAGTTAGGTGGCTCGTATGTGTTTAATTATACCAACAACTGCCCCATCTATGTGCCCGCTGTTTCGGTGAGTGCATATAAGAGTGCATCTAAGTGGTCTGATCTGTCTTCCCGCATCTCTGCAAAGACCGATTACTACAATACCTTCCTGGGCTCCTGGAAGGTAGCCCGAGGCAGCACCTACGACACCTGGAATATCTCTGTGCGGGAGCAGGGCCTTAGCTACAACATCACCGGAATAGACGGCGACAGCAGCCTCACCGCCAAGGCGGAGTACAACTACGATGTAAACATCTTATACCTGATGTCTCAGGAAAACCTGGGCACCAGGCAGATGACCTACAACAATGCAACATACAACTGCAACATGGGCCTGTATGGCATAGTAACTCACAATAACAATACAATTCTTGTTACGGGAGATTACGTCATCTTGGCAGGAGTGCTTCAAGACTCCAATACTATGCTGCTGGAACCGATTACCGGTTCCGTAGTGGATAATGATACTAATACTTCTTACGAGGCTACTTTCGAAACGCTGATATATTGCGGCCGTAGTGGTAGTTTGTTTTTGAGGAATACGTCGGAGCCGTTGTCGCCCCTGCCTCAGACAATCACCCGTAGATCATCTACTTCATCAGTCCCCGCCAGCGCTCCCGCCTCGGCCCAGGGCGCTCCGAGTAAAGCCTCTCCCGTCAAGTCCGGCGGCAAGTCGCGGACTTCAAAATATCAGGTAATCAAAGATAAACAATGAATATTATGATAAAGTTTCTTCGCTTCTTAATTCCTGCAGCTCTCCTTGCAGGTTCCGTGGCTTCTTGTATGCCGGAAGAGTTTATTGTGGTAGGTGAAACAGACGACGTTCAGATTGTTATGGGCGCCATGGATAGCCAGCCGCACAAGTTAAGCATTGGTACCAATGACGCTTGGACCATCGAGCGCTACTCCGCGTCCGACAACTGGCTCCATATCTGCGATGCAAGCGGGCAGGAGATTGTGTCCGGCAAGGGCCTCAGCGAGATATTCTTGACAGCAGACAAGAATACCGGCTCATCTACCCGTTACGCTTCGTTCTCTATAGAGACACGGAACCTCAGCCGTTCTGTTTCTGTACTCCAGGAGGGCTTCTCCTTCGAGGTCTCGGTAGATAACGACGATCCCTTCGCAGCTGTGGCAAATGCAAGCGACGTAAGGACAATTAGTGTTAAGTGCTCGGGAGAGTGGATTGCCACGAGCGAGAGCGACTGGCTCCTTATTTCCAAGAGCCGTGGTAGCGGGGACGGGACGGTCACAGTTTCCGCTACTGGTAACAATTTCTCTGCTGCCCCGCAGACTGCCGAAGTCGTTATTACCAGCTCGTTGAGCGGCTTGAGCAAAAAGCTTACGTTTACCCGCAGCAATATCGAGCTGAGCGCCACCATCGTTTCCGGCTCCCTGGAGTTTGAGGCAGAAGACCCTACTCCGCTGGTGATAGACATCAAGATTTATAGCTCCTTCTCTCTTGAGATGAAGAATTACAGCGCTGGTGAGTGGCTAGATTATACGCAGCAGAAGATTGCCGACAAGCATTTCCGCTATGCCTTTGTACCCACTCAAAACACCACCCGCCAGGCTCGCAAGATGGAGGTCAGCTTCATCAACAAGGATCCCTATGTGGTGCTGGGCACCTTTACGCTCACGCAGAAGGCGGCAAGTGCTTACGCAAACTTCCTGGGCTCATGGAGCGTTCCCAGAGGTACATCGGCCGATATCTGGACAATCACTGCCCTGGAGAAGGACAAGTCTTTCAGGATTACTGGCATCGACGGCTATGATAATGTAGTTGCCACAGCTCGTTACGACTCGGCCACAGAGTCTCTCGTATTGCCTGTGCAGACGAATATCGGTGTAGAGAGTATTTCGTACAACGGCAGCTCTTATAATTGCAACATGTGTCTTTACGGCAACATTAGCTACCAGGGCGAGATCTACTACGTTACGGGCGATTACGATATTCTCTACGCAAATTTGCAGTCCGACGGCTCAATGTATATGGCCCCGGGTTCGGTGGAGATATCCAGTTTGTCCAGCACGCCGTTTACTCTTGTAGGCTTTGCAATGTATGGAGAAGCAAATGCGGACCTTGTGATTGCATGGACAACGAAGGCCAGCCTGCCTAATACAGCCACCAGGGAGTCTTCTCCTTCTGCTGCTCCTGCAGGTATGCGCGCAGTCAAGCTCGATGATCACGCTCAGCGCTCCGTTGCACAGAAATAATTGCTATCTTTGCGCTCCGTGGGCAAGGCGGAGCGTGTCATACAAGATTGGATGCTCCCGGGGGCGATAGTCCTCGGGGTATCTTTATATCTGGTGTACAGGGCGTTGCCGTGCTTGCATCCGGCGGGGCATGTGCTTCACGACATAGCATCTGAGGGGCAGAGGGTGGTGATTGCGCTGCTGCTCTTCTTTCAGTTTGTTAAGATTTCGCCGCACGATTTTCGCTTCCATCGCTGGCACCTGGCGGCCCTTGCTTTTCAGGTGCTGCTCTTCCTGGGCTTTGCGGCTATTGCGAGGATGGGGTGCGGGTTTCAGATTCGCATCCTGCTGGAGTGCGCGATGCTTTGTCTTATTTGCCCCACGGCTTCTGCGGCCGGTGTGATTACAGAGAAGCTCGGGGGCTCGCTGCCCGGCGCCGTGAGTTACGTTACCCTGTCTAATGTGGCCGCTACTATGCTCATCCCTCTGGTGATTCCTATGGTGCGCCCGTCGGCCGACCTTGGGTTCTGGGCGTATGTGGGGCATATAGCTTTGCGGGTGTTTCCTTTGCTGCTGTTGCCCGGCGTGCTTGCGTGGATGGTGCGCTACACTATGCCGCGCCTTCAGCGTAAGTTGATGAGGCTCAGCCGCTTTGCCTTCTATATCTGGGGAGTCGGGCTCACTCTCGCCATGGTGCTTTCTACTCATGCCCTGCTGCTGAGCCACCTTTCGTTCGGCGCGATTGCGTGTGTGGTACTGGTATCTATGGGCGCCTGCGCGCTGCAGTTCTTCTTCGGTCGTCATCTCTCGCGCGATTCCGTTGTGCGGATTACCGCCGGCCAGGCCCTCGGGCAGAAGAACACCGGCTTCCTTATCTGGCTCGGCTACAACTACATGACCCCCGTCACCTCCGTTGCCGGCGGCCTCTACGCCATCTGGCAGAACCTCTTCAACAGCTGGCAGCTCTACCGCCGCAATCACCCCGCCTCATAGTTCCCGCTCTCATAGCTCCGCGCCTCCGCTCCCTGCCTCATAGTTCCCGATCTCCCAGCTCCCTGCCTCCGCTCCTACCCCTTCCGCTCGATGGGACGGCTGGAGCAAAAAGGCCAGTTTCCGTTCCTACCCCCTCAGCAACATGGGACGGTGGGAGCAAAAAAGCCTGTTTCCGTTCCTACCCCCGCAACAACATGGGACGGTGGGAGCAAAAATACCGGATTCCGTTCCTACCCCCTCAGCAACATGGGACGGCGGGAGCAATAAGTCCAGTTTCCGTTCCTACCCCCGCAGCAACATGGGACGGCTGGAGCAGAAATGCCCGATTCCGTTCCTACCCCCTCAGCAACATGGGACGACGTGAGTGCAGCTGGCGGCTAAATCGCAGTAAATCACGCAGTTATGCATTTTGCCTGCAAGAAAA
>CAMKAJ010000024.1 GCA_946410455.1 uncultured Bacteroidales bacterium | reverse complement strand
GTTTTAGTACACGTTTAAAGGTCGGGAGCCGCGAGGTTACCGGCCTTTTGCATCTAAGCTACTAAAAGGCACATGAAACGCCTGATTTCCACCGCTTTAGCTATTCTGGCACTATCCTTGGCCGGCTACGCCACAGGGTACAGGGTTGCCGTTATTCCGGTGGAATTCCAGGACATAAAGTTCAATAACAGACTTTCAGAAACTGCAGCCACCCTGCTGCAGGCACAAAAGTATTTCAACGACCAATTCACTCCATACAGAAGCTATTCATTCGAATTGCTTCCCGTAGTCACGCTGCCCAAAAACCTTTATTGGTACGGGGCCAACTCTACAGTACGGGCAGATGAGCGCATAGACCAGCTGGCGCGAGATGCCATAAGCCTGCTGCAAGATCGCGACTTCTCCGTTTACGACAACGACGGAGACGGCAAGATAGAGAACATTTGCTTTATAGCTGCAGGCGGCAGCGAGTCTGACGGCGCAGGAGCAGAATACATCTGGCCCCAGCATCTTACGCTCAGGGAGCGCGGCGGGGTTATCAGCGTAAACGGCAAAACTGCCGACAGCATCACCCTATGCACGGAGACCTCCCCTCTTGGCACTTTCTGCCACGAATTCTGCCACTCCCTTGGCCTGCAAGACTTGTACGACACAGACGGGAGTGGAAGCGGAGGCACATCCAAGGGTCTTTGGGGCTCGCTCAGCATAATGGATGGAGGGCTTAAGAACAACGGTGGCACCACTCCCCCGAACTTCTGCGCCATAGAACTCGAGCAGCTCGGAATAGGCTCCCCCGTTCCCACCAGCTACGGATTCCACTCTCTGCACCCTGTAAATAGCAGTCGGGAATATCTTAAATTAAACAGCGACGTAGAAAACGAATATTTCCTCCTCGAATGCAGGAACGAGGCCGGCTGGGATGCCTTCATCGGAGGGAAAGGATTGTTCATCTATCATGTAGACCGTTCTACCAACAACAGCTGGTACTCAGATTATTACCGCCGCAACTTATCCGCCTCTGAGCGCTGGAGTTCCAACCAGGTAAACTGCCGCCCTGACCACCAATGCGCCATGGTTATCGCTGCTGTTCCGGGCACAGGCGACCTGCGTAAAGTATCTTTTCCGCAAGAAGGGCGCAACTCCTTCGGGTCAGAGACCGACCCTTCATTCCGGTACTGGAGCGGAAGCACCTCCAACCTCGTGATAAAGGACATTGCTTACCTAAGTGACGGCAGCATGGGCTTCAACATCATCACACCTATCGCCGTACGCGAAATCAGTGTGTTCCAGGATGCAGCAATCCTCAGCTGGAGTATAGACAACACGCTGGAGGTGCAGAAATGCGAGGCGGTGTGCCACCCCGAGGGCGACCATTCTGCCGCAAAGTCGCTAACCGTCGATGCCAAAAGCAATGGGATAGGCCTCTTCTCGGCTACTCTGGAAAAGCTCTCCCCGTCCACCAAGTACGTAGCCGTGATAAAGTTACTGTGCAAAGACGGCACAAGTTATTCTGTAAGCAATACTTTTACCACCAAGAGTTACCAGAAAGAATCGCGTCCCTTCATCTACCTGAATTTCACGAACCGTAACGACGACGGAAGCTTCCCCGCCGGCGCCAGGCTGTCCCTGCGAATATATAACGCCAGCAATGTGGAGAAGCTGGAATGGACATTCAACAACCGCTACATCTCTACCGGAGCAAGCGGATACTGGGAAGTCAGCGGAAGCGGAATCCTGGAAGCAAGACTATGGTATTCCGATGGTTCCATAGAGGTCATACAAAAAAAGATTGTTGTACAATGAGACTCAGCCGCATACTTACCACATTATCCATTGCAACTTTATTCTGCTGCTGCCAATCCCAGGGCATTACCGATCTGAGTTCCTTCGTGGCCGACAATACCGTAAGGCTGGAGCTCGACGGAGCCTGCATTTTCCGCTACAACGAGAAGACCTGCCAGCTCGCATACAACGAGCAGCACTGCGAATGGCGCGCACACACAGACAGCATGCTGGATTTTTTTGTACTCACCCTTGACGGCATCCCGGAGAAAGCCGGCACGCAGTATAATGCCAGCTTACTGTGGAGCACGACTTCCGGAGAACGCACAAAAACAAACATCACCCTGAATACTGTGCGTATAGAGGGTGATGTAGTATGGCTGTGCGACGAAAGCTGCCGCAATGCTGTAGTAGTCAGAATCTTAGAATGACTTTCCTATCTCTATGAAGTCATCGGCCTTAAGAGCCGCTCCACCAATCAGACCGCCATCGATATCCTTCTGAGCAAAGAGTTCCTTTGCGTTTGAAGGTTTGCAGGAACCGCCGTACAAGATGGTAGTTTCTTCTGCCACTGCTGCACCGAACTTGTCGGCAATAGTCTTGCGGATGAAAGCGTGGATTTCCTCGGCCTGCTCGGCAGATGCAGTCTTGCCGGTTCCGATTGCCCATACGGGCTCGTAAGCTACTACAATGTGCTTCATATCCTCTGCGCTGAAGTTGTAGAGGACGTTCTTGATCTGGGCTCCGCAAACGTCAAAATGACGTTCTGCCTCACGCTCCTCGAGATTCTCGCCTACGCAGAGGATGACATCCAGACCGTTGGCAAGTGCCAGACGCACTTTCTCAACCAGTTTCTCATCTGTCTCTCCGTAGTACTGACGGCGCTCGGAGTGTCCGAGAATCGTGTACTGGCATCCTGCAGAAGCGAGCATGGCAGCAGAAACCTCACCGGTGTATGCGCCCTTCTCCTTGTCTGCGCAGTTCTCTGCGGAAAGGCCTACAGCGCTTCCCTTGAGCACCTCAGCCACGGGACAGAGATGGGTGAAAGGAGTAGCAACGATAAGTTTAACCTCTGCCGGAACTTCACCGGACTTGGCAAGAACTGCCTTTGCGAGCTCGACGCCCTCGGGAACTGTAGTGTTCATTTTCCAGTTACCCGCAACAATTTTCTTTCTCATATTAAATAGGTAAACAATTTCGTTAAACTTGGATTGCAAATTTAGCAAATTATGTCCAAATTTGCATTCCTTTAATTAAATAAAGAATGAAGAATTTTGTAGCTGAGTTAAAGTGGAGAGGAATGATCCACGACATTATGCCCGGAACCGAGGAAGAATTGCTCAAAGGTCCGGCATCTGCATACGTAGGAATCGACCCAACAGGAGATTCCCTGCACATAGGACATCTTGTGAGTATAATGATTCTCAAGCACTTCCAGGCATGCGGGCACAAGCCATTCGCTCTCGTGGGAGGTGCTACCGGAATGATTGGCGACCCGTCCATGAAAAGCCAGGAGCGTAACCTGCTGGACGAAGCCACCCTTGCACACAACGTAGAGTGCATCAAGGCCCAGCTGTCTAAATTCCTTGACTTCAACTCCGACGCCCCCAACAAGGCAGAGCTGGTGAACAACTACGACTGGATGAAGGACTACAGCTTCATCAACTTTGCCCGCGACATAGGCAAGATGATTACCGTGAATTACATGATGAGCAAAGACTCCGTGAAGAAGCGCCTCAGCCGCGACTCCTCAGAGGGCATGTCGTTTACCGAATTCTCTTACCAGCTGCTGCAGGGCTATGACTTCTTGTACCTGTACCAGCACAGGGGCGTAAAGCTCCAGCTCGGCGGCGCCGACCAGTGGGGCAACATAACCACCGGCACAGAAATGATACGCCGCACCGGCGCAGGAGAGGCCTTCGCACTCACCTGCCCTCTCATCACCAAGGCCGACGGCGGCAAGTTCGGCAAGACAGAGAAGGGTAATATCTGGCTCGACCCTTCACGCACCAGCCCCTACCAGTTCTATCAGTTCTGGCTCAACGTAAGCGACGCAGACGCAGAGCGCTACATCAAGATTTTCACCATGCTCGACAAAGAGACCATAGAGACGGCCATCGCAGCTCACAAAGAATGTCCCGAGCGGCGTGAGCTCCAGAAACTCCTGGCCCGCGAAGTTACGGTTATGGTGCACGGAGAGGCGGAGTACGAGAATGCCGTTAAGGCTTCCGGGATACTCTTCGGCAAAGCCACGGCAGACGATCTGCGCAGCCTGGACGAGAAGACCTTCCTGGACGTTTTCGAAGGAGTGCCTACATTCGAGATAGAACGCACCAAGCTGCCTCTGGGCATCCTTGATGCCCTGGCAGTAGAAACCACAATTTTCCCTTCCAAGGGAGAGGCCCGCAAAATGATACAGAGCAACGGATTCAGTATCAACAAAGAGAAGTTCACCGACTTCGGTGGCCAGCTGAGCGAGGCCGACATTATCGACGGCAAATACATCCTGGCACAGAAGGGCAAGAAAGACTATTACATCATCAAGATCAATGGATAATAAGCCTGCAGGAACAAGACAGCTCAAAGTAGCCCGCGAGCTACAGCGCGACCTGGCGGAGATCATCCGCAGCAAGGGCATGGCCGCGTTCGGCGGAGCCATGGTTACGGTGAGCGAGGTGCGTATCAGTCCCGACCTTAGCGTGGCCAAGGTATTCGTGAGCATTTTCCCCTCCGACAAGCAGGCCGCCGTAATGCATCTTCTGGACGACAACAAGAAAGCGCTGCGCGGTGAGCTGGGGCGCAAGGTTGCATCGCAGCTGCGCATAGTCCCGGAAATAGATTTCTACCTGGATTCCACGCTCGATTACGCAGAACATATAGACGAGCTGCTGCGCAAATGAACGTGCCTCTGTTCATAGCGCTACGGTACCTGTTCGCACGCAAGTCACACAATGTCATCAATGTGATATCGGCGATCAGCGCCGTGGGCATGGCTATTGGCACGGCCGCGCTGATTCTGATACTCAGCGTTTACAATGGATTCGACACCCTGATAGAGAAGAATATCGGAGACCTCAGCCCGCACCTCATGATGGTGAGTCCGGACGGAGCCGCCCACTTTGAGCCGGATTCAGCTCTAATAGACAGGATGCTCGACGACAACCGCGTGCGCGAGATACGCTACACGCTGGAAGACAATGTCTTCCTGTCTTACGAAGACAAGCAGGGCATTGCCCGCGCCCGGGGCGTAGAAGACAGCTTCATAGAGTCAGATAGCATCGCCGGGCATATCGTAGAGGGCGAGGCCCGGCTCCACAAGGGAGACATGCAGATGGCCATAATTGGAGTGTCGCTGGCCCGCAAAATGGGCATTCACCCCCGTTTCGTAAGCCCTGCAACTCTCTACTATCCAGACCGGGATGCCAAGATATCGCCAAGCAACCCAGCCGCTTCTGCACGCAGTGTAAGCGTATTCCCGAGCGCGCTGATGAGCGTGAGCAGCGACATGGACGCGGAGCTCATGATTATTCCCCTTCACACTATGCGCAAGCTCATGGGCAGCAGCGGCGAAGAAGTAAGCGGAGTGGAAATCATTCTCAAAGACAGCAGCAAGCAGGCAGTGCGCCGCTTCAAACGGGACTACGCCGGTCTATGCACTCTCCTGGACCGATACGAGCAGCAGCCTACGCTCTTCAAGATGATGCGCTATGAGAAGCTGGCGGTCTTCATTATCCTGCTTTTCGTGGTAATCATAGTGGCTCTAAATATCTACGGCTCGCTCTCCATGCTCATTATAGAGAAAGAAGATGACATGGAGACATTGCGTGCGATGGGGGCCTCACCTGCCCTTGTGAGGCGCATATTCGTAATGGAGGGGTGGCTGATTTCGCTTCTCGGCATGGCCGTAGGCATTATTGCCGGCATAGCACTGGCGCTGCTGCAGCAGCACTTAGGGCTGGTAAAGATGCCGGGAAACTTCCTGGTAGATGCGTACCCGGTAGTACTTAAGGCCGGGGACGTAGTTCTTACGCTGTGCAGCGTAGCAGCGGTGGGACTGGCAGTGTCGCTGCTGTCGTCCCGCAAGCCAAAGGCCTGCTAATCAAGCAAATCCATCAATGCATCAAGCTCGCGGCGCTCCTTCTTGGTGGGGCGTCCGCTGCCCTTGTCGCGATGCATCACAATGGTCTCGCGGGGGATGTGGAGTTTCTGCTTTTCTGCCTCGGGAGTCAGATCCTCGGCATAATGCGGCACGAGCTGGGCGCCCATACGGTTCTCGCTGAGCTGCAGTACTTTATAGACAAGAGCCGCTGGTCCTTTATGCACCTCTACGCTATCCCCTATCTTCACAGGCTTGCTGGGCTTGGCCACGGCGCCATTGACTCTTACCTTGTTGCCACTGCAGGCGTCTGTAGCCTCGCTGCGGGTCTTGTACACGCGTATCGCCCACAGATATTTATCTACCCTTACGTTGTCCATACTAAATGGTTTTCAGATACATAGCGTAACGCACTTCCTCCACCTTAGCGGGGTCCAGGAGCCTAAGTATCTCCAGTCCGAAGCTCACGGCGTGGCCGGCACTGCGACCGGTGATTATTCGTCCGCTGCGCACAGCCGGCTTGGGGCAGAACACTGCCCCCTTGCTCTGCGGAAGCTGTTCAAAACCGTCGAAGCAGGTGAACTCCAGACCGGACATGTCGTCCAGCTGGCCGAGCACCAGTCCGGGAGCTGCGCAGATGGCGGCAAGAGTACCTCCGTCAGCATAGTGCGCCTTCATGGCCTCCATAAGCGGCTCGCAGGCGGCCAGGTTGCGCGTGCCGGGCATACCTCCGGGAAATATCATTACGTCCTTCTCCGTGGTGCCGCCAGCGCCCAGGTCCAAATCTTCCAGCAGTGTGTCGGCACTTACGGTAATGCCATGGGAACTCTCAACCTCTGCCTCATCATATATAGATACTGTACGCACGGGCAGCCCGCCCCTGCGCAGTACGTCATTGGTAGCCAGGGCCTCAATGTCCTCGAAGCCGTCGGCCAGAAAAATGTTGATTCCTTTCATACCACAATATTACTGATTTTTCCGTACTTTTGCACCATAAACGAGTTAAAATGGACGAAAAGAAATTATATCCCTTCCGCTTCTGCAGCCTCCAGGACGACTATGTATGGGGCAGCGACGAATTCAAGCTTGCAGACCTCGGATACCGCGATTCCATAGTGCGCGACGGATGGCTCGCCGGCAACACCATGGGCGAGATAATGGACACCTACCTGGACCGCGTGGTGGGAGAGAATGTGTATAATTTCACCGGCCGCCAGTTTCCCGTGCAGGTAAAGCACATACGTGTAAAGGGGAAGATGCCGCTGCGGGTACATCCCGGGGCAGAAACGGCCGCCCAGCGCTACGACCTGCTGGGCCGCGAGAAGTTGTGGTACGTTCAGCGTGCCGGCACCGGAGCTCAGCTGCTCATTGGTTTTGAGCACGATACAGATGCAACTGAGGTATATTCTAAATGCCAGGACGGCAGCGCAGCAGAGCTGATGCACAGCATCACGCCGGCCGCCGGAGACTTCTTCCACATCCGCCCGGGCGTGCCTCACGCAGCAATCGGCGACATTGAACTGGTAGAAGTAAGCGAATCTTCCCCCTCAGACTTCTGCCTGTGCAGCTGGGGGCAGGAATGTGGCCCGGAGGAATTTGACGAGGCAATGAGCCTTGAGGAGGCCCTCGATTTCATCGACTACAAGGCCTGGCAGGCTCCCGAAGCCCCTCACTTCCACGAGGGCGACGCAGTGCGCAAGCTGGTAGATCTTCCGGAGTTCACCGTATCCAGCATCAAACTCACAGACCCTCTGCATATCTACAGCGAGCGCTTCGACTCTTTTATCCTCTACACCTGCATTCGCGGCGAGGCCTCAGTGCAACTTGAGGTCCTGGGGCAGAGCGCACGTTTCCCTATTGGCGCCGGAGAAACCATGCTGGTGCCAGCCGAGTGCCCGGACTTCTTCCTGGTCCCTACCGACAGGGATACCATAATCCTTGAGACCACGGTGGCGCCAAGGTCTGAAAAAGATTCGTACGTAAAAGAATCCTAAAGCTGCCAGTCTATGGGCTTGCGGCCGAGCGAAGCCAGTATGGCATTGGCCTGAGAGAAATGCCGGCAGCCGAAGAAAGCCCCCCTTGCCAGCGGCGAAGGGTGGGCCGCCTGCAGCACAAAGTGACGGGAGGTATCTACGAGCGAAGCCTTGGAACGGGCGTAATTACCCCAGAGCAAGAATACGACCCCGCTGCATCTATCTGAAATACAACGTATAACGGCATCAGTAAACGACTGCCAGCCAATCCCGGCATGGGATGTTGGCTCCCCTGCTCTCACAGTCAGAACAGCATTGAGCAGCAGCACGCCCTGGCGCGCCCATGGCTCCAGATTGGGACTGCCGGACATGTGGACTCCGAGATCGGTTTCAATCTCCTTGAAAATATTCTTGAGCGACGGAGGCGCAGGCACACCCTCGGGCACAGAAAAAGAAAGCCCCATAGCCTGGCCGTAGCCGTGGTAGGGGTCCTGGCCCAGGATCACAACCTTCACATCAGACAGCGGGCAGAGCTCGAATGCCCTGAAGATTTGAGGTCCGGGAGGAAAAATCCTCGCCCCGGCCGCCTTTTCTGCGTGGAGTTGCGAGACAAGCTGCCCAAAATAGGGCTTTTCGAACTCAGGAGCAAGGGCCTCGCGCCAGCTCTCTTCTATTTTGACGTTGAGCATATTCGCAAATATACAGAAAAAACGATATATTTGCATGCTATGCATACAACGGCACTTTTCCCGGGGTCCTTCGACCCTTTTACCGCAGGGCACCTCAACATCCTGCGCCGTGCGCTCACCATGTTCGACAAGGTGGTCATTGCCATTGGTATCAACCAAGACAAGCGCGGATTCTATTCCAACGAGCAGAAAATGGACATTATACGCCAAGCCATCAGCGGCCTGGATAATATAAGCATAATCGAGTATGACGGACTCACAGTAGATGTTTGCCGCGAGCTAGGGATACGCCATATTGTGCGAGGCGTGCGCAACATGCTCGATTTTGAGAACGAGCGCGCCATTGCAGATGCCAACCGCCGTCTGGCTCCGGAGATAGAAACCATCATAATACCTACAGCCCAGGAGTTTGCACACATCTCCTCGAGCGCCGTGCGCGATATCCTGAGGCACCACGGCGACACTTCCCTCTTTGTGCCTGAGGGCGTAGTTCTGCCGCCCGTCGAATGAGACTGCTGCTGAACATAATTCTCCCCCTGTTGCTTTCCGGCGCCGGAGCGCCCCAGGACAGCCTGTTCCTTGCAAGGCTGGACTCAATGCTCCTGCGCTATACAGAGGCAATTGCGCCGGAGAGCATAGCCGTCAAGAACGCAGAGAGCGACTTCCTGATTGGTTCCGTCAGCGATTCCCTTACCACCCAGCACATCGCACTATGGCTATATGAGCACTATAGCGAATCGCCCGTCATGGGAGAAGAGGCCGTGGCCGTGCATCTGTGGGACAAATGGTTCCAGCCCGGGACCATACAAATGCGCAGCAAGAGCGAACGCTTTGATGCAGAGCTATTTGCAAGCTTCAACCGCGCCACCCTGCTGGGCATGAAGGCCCCAGTTGTGAACATGCTGGGCCCCTGCGGCAAGAAGATGCAGATACCGCAAGAGGGGCGATACTCAATTCTTTTCTTCTACGATACCAGCTGCGCAAAATGCCAACTGGAGGCCAAAATGCTGCCGCAGGTGCTGGAAAGAATCAGCTTCCCTGCCACGTTCTACGCAGTATATTGCGGCGCAGACAAAAAAGCTTGGAGCAAGTTCCGCTGCAGTTTCAAGCCCCGCAACCGCAATCTAAACATTGTACACTGCTGGGACCCAGAAATCGAATCCGATTACCTGCGTCTTTACGGCGTCATCTCCACTCCACGCATTTTTTTTACCGATACGGATGGCGAAATTATTGGCAGACGCCTTGAAATAGAATCACTTAACGAAATAATTTCTTATATTTGCGTTTACTATGAGCAAGCGCAGAAACAATAAAGTCCAGGGAGTAGATCCGGCGTACTTCGACAAACAGCGCGAGTCGATGCGCCGCGTCCACCGCAAAGCAGTCCTGTTCAACGATAACGAACTGACGGCAATAAACGAGTATTGCCGCCGCTTCAAGGTAAGTTCCCGTTCGGCCCTCATACGCCAGGCCGTAATGGAGAGGGTTCTTCGTGGCCTGGAAGAAAACCATCCTACCCTGTTCTGAGCTTGGCGGCGCTCCTCTACATTTTTGCTGCAAATTCGCAAAAAAAGCGTAACTTTCGGAGATGAAAGAGAAACGCTCGGTATATCCTGCACTATGGGCTCTGTGCGCGGCTTCGGCCGTAATGCTCAGCATCCCCTGGCTTGTCCCCCACAGCGGTCCTGTGGCACTCGCCGCACTAGTTCCGCTGCTCCTTGCCGATTATATGGCGTCCGGGGCCGGGGTAAAGCGTTTCTGGATATGGCACTACTCGTGCTTTGTTGCGTGGAACGCCATCACAACTTTCTGGGTATGTAATGCTACGGTTGGCGGAGGTATTTTTGCAGTGCTCGCAAACGCCCTGCAAATGTCGCTGATTTTCGGGCTGTTCCGCCTGGCAAAGAAGCGCCTCGGCGGAGCCCTTCCGTATGTTCTGCTGGCAGCGGCCTGGATTGCATGGGAGCGCTGGTACCTTACAAAAGCAGAAATTTCCTGGCCCTGGCTGGTACTGGGCAACGCATTTGCCACCAGCGTAAAAGACGTGCAGTGGTACAGCATCACCGGCAGCCTGGGCGGCAGTCTCTGGGTATGGGCGGCAAACCTCGGCATCTTCGGAACCTTGATTTCCCTGGCGAACGGGAACTGGAAGAAGTTTACCCGTGCAGCAAAGGGCAGCATCATAGCCTGCCTTGTGCTAGTACTGCTGGGTCCCGCCATCACCTCGGCCATAATGTACCACAGCTACGAGGAACGCTGCGAGGGCACGGCGGAAGTTGTTATCGGCCAACCCAACCTAGACCCGTACAAGAAGTTCGAGACTATGCTGCAGGTCGAGCAGAACGACTTGCTCCTCGGGCTGCTGGAGAAGAGGCTCCAAGAAGCACCTGCAGACCTGCTGCTGGCTCCCGAGACTTTTACTTTCGATATTGTCCTCAACGATATTCCCCGATCGCCCAGTTGGCAGGAATTCTACGCCTTCCTGCAGAAGCATCGTCAGAGTGACTTCCTGTTCGGGGCCGCTACAAACGAAATCTTCAACACCCGCTCCGCCCCCGGGCTGCTGAGCTACCCCTACGGGAATGGATGGAGGGTAGCCCACAACAGCGCCATCATGCTGGCCCCTGACGGCCGCACGGAAGTGTTCCATAAGAGCAAACTTGTTGTAGGCACGGAGCTCACCCCGTACCCCAAGATCTTTGTGCCGCTGGACAATTGGTTTTCCGGCCTCCTTGGCGTAAGCGGCCTGATAGCAAGGGACGTGGGGCAGGAGGAGATCTCCGTGCTGCACCTCTCTAACGGAGTGCCCCTCGGCTGCGCGGTGTGCTACGAGTCGGTTTACGGGGAATATTGCACCGGCTACGTAAAGAAGGGCGCCAGGTTCCTCACCGTGATTACCAACGACTCGTGGTGGGGCAATACTCCAGGATACCGCCAGCATCTGAGCTACAGCTGCCTGCGGGCCATTGAATTGCGCCGCGATATTGCACGCTGCGCCAACAGCGGCATCAGCTGCTTCATCAACCAGAAAGGTGAGATTCTGCAGCAGGGGCCATGGTGGGAAGAGACTACGCTGCGAGGCACCGTAAACCTCAACTCAGAAGAGAGTTTCTTTGCCCGCAACGGAGATATTGTGGGGCGGGTATGTTCACTGATTTTCCTGCTCTTGCTGGCCTTGCTGGCAGCAAAACTGTTTAGCCACAAAAAGTCTTGACCGGCATGCTCGTAGAACTACTTAAGGCAATACTCATCGGTATCATAGCTTCCGTTCCTATCGGACCGGTGTCGCTGCTGGTGATGCAAAAGACGTTCTGCCACGGGCGGGCGGGCGGATTCGCCGCCGGTGTAGGCTCGGCATTGGTAGATACATTCTACGCAGTAGCGAGTCTTGTGGCTCTGATGTTCGTACAAGATTTCATCTCTCGCCACGAAGCGGTAATTATGATTGTAGGCGGACTTCTGGTGGCGGCGGTGGGATATTTTATGCTTAAGCGCCCCCCTCTCCAGGCTATAAATACAAAAGACACTAGCAGTTCCCGCGCAATACAGTACGCCCTCCAGGCAGCGGGCTGCGCGCTGGCAAATCCCGGAGCGTTTGCATATATGTTCGGCCTTGTAGCCATCTTTCAGCTGGACATACGCGAGGCAGTAAGCCCCTCCTGGCTCATTGTACTGTTTGTATTTATTGGCGCCCTGGCATGGTGGTTCAGCTTTGCATTTGCCGCCGACAAGCTGCGCGAGAAGTTTAATGTAAACACTCTCAACCTGATAAACCGCATCGCAGGCTATGCGGTCATAGCATTCGGCGCCACCATTGTGGTACGAGGTATTTTATTGATATGAAGAAGAAACAATCTATACTTAGCAATTGGGTAGTCAAGAACCTGCTCCTCGGAGTACTGTTCGTACTTGTGGTAGTATCTGCAGTAAGTATTTTCTTGTCTGTGCGCACGCGCCACGGCAAAGAAATCATTGTGCCCGACCTCTCCGGCATGAGCCAGTACGACGCCCGCCATACCGCATCTGCCGCAGGGCTTACCACCCTGATATCCGACTCCGTGTACATGAAGCGTATGCCCCGGGGCGCAGTGGTGAGTCAGCTCCCGAGGGCCGGAGCCAAGGTTAAGCCCGGACGCAAGATTGCCTTGACAGTAAATTCCCAGGTGCCTAAGAAAGTGAGCATGCCCAACCTCATACACGTGTCGCTGCGTCAGGCAAAGGCAGAGCTTACATCCAAGGGGCTGGTGCTCGGTAAACTGGTGTACGTGAGCGACATAGCAACCAACAACGTACTCCGCCAGCGTTACAGAGGCTCAGACATAGAGCCCGGCACCCAGCTCTACACCGGCTCGGTTATAGACCTCACGCTTGGCCTCAACGGCTCTGACGCCATGACCTACGTGCCCAACCTCACCGGATACAAATATCGCAGCGCGGTAGATGCCATACAAGATAACTCCCTGAACGTGAGCGCGGTAATCTTCGACCGCGAGATTCGCACCTACGCCGATTCACTCGCCGCAACCGTATATTCCCAGCGCCCCGCCGCTACCGGCAATCCGGTAGTCATGGGCACCTCCGTAACCGTTTACCTCAAGCTGAATGCAGACGAGCCCAAACAATGAGCCCGAGTTCCTCGATGAGGAGCAAGAAATGTTCGAGCACTTCCGGCTGGAGGTAGATCCCGGCCAGGAGCCGCTCCGCATAGACAAGTACATGACAGCCCACATGGAGCACAGCTCCAGGCACCGAATCCAGTGCGCAATCAAGGAGGGCTTCGTGCAGGTAGGTAGCAAGACCGTAAAGGCCAATTACATAGTGCGTCCGGGCGACGTAATACGCTTCGTGATGCCATACCGCCGCAGGGGCGTAGAAATCAAGCCGCAGAAAATAGACCTCAACATAGTTTACGAAGACGACGACCTGCTGGTACTCAACAAGCCTGCTGGGATGGTAGTGCATCCCGGACACGGACACTACGAGAACACACTTGTGAACGCCCTTGCGTGGCACCTCGGCATATCCCAGGGGCCAGAAGAAGGCGACGACCGCATGGGAGTTCTGGTGCACCGCATAGACAAGGATACCAGCGGCCTGCTCGTGATTGCCAAGAACGACGACTCACAGATGGCCATGGCGCGCCAGTTTTTCGACCATAGCATAGAGCGCCGCTACGTAGCTATAGTCTGGGGCGACCTCAAGGAAGATGAGGGCACGGTTGATGCAAATCTGATGCGAGACCCCTCAGACCGCCTGCGCTTCTGTATAACCGACGACCCCGAGAAGGGGAAAAGAGCGGTAACTCACTGGCGGGTGCTGGAGCGCTTCGGGTATGTTACTTTTGTAGAATGTAAGCTTGAGACTGGGCGCACTCATCAAATCAGGGTGCATCTGAGCAGTTTGGGACACCCCATCTTCGGAGATGAGAGATACGGAGGCACCCAAATCCGCCAGGGCACCATATACTCAAAGTATAAGCAGTTCATACACAATTGCTTCGAGCTCTGCCCACGCCAAGCACTGCACGCCAAGACACTGGGTTTCATTCACCCCGGCACCCGCAAGCTCATGCACTTCGACTCCGAGCTCCCTGCCGACATGGCAGCCCTCCTGGATAAGTGGCGCCGTTACAGCGGCAACATGCCGGAAGAAGAGGAGTAAAAAAAGGGAAGGTGCTACTCGAGCACCTTTCCTTTCTCATCATAGAATTCATATTGCAGGATGCTGTGTTCCGTCATTTCCTCGACTCGCAGCTTGCAGTTGTACTTGCGTTTCCATTTGGCCGTGAACGAATTCCACAGGCCCCTTGTGAGGTAGGCCCCGAGTATAGGGCTGACTTTCAGTGTGAACTGCCTGAGCTTGGTACGCTCAATGAGGTCTGCAAGCTTGCGTTCTACCTGTTCGTCGATAACCACCGTGGAGGCAATCTTGCCGGTGCCGTGGCACAGCGGGCACTTCTCCGTGGTGTTGATTTCTGTTACCGGGCGTATGCGCTGGCGGGTAATCTGCATCAGGCCGAACTTAGTGAGGGGCAGCACGTTGTGCTTTGCCCTGTCGCTTGCCATAAGCTCTGTCATGTACTTGTAGAGCTCGTTGCGGTGCTCCTGGGTCTCCATGTCGATAAAATCGACGATGACGATTCCTCCCATATCGCGCAGACGCAACTGGCGCGCAATTTCTTCGGCAGCCAGCTTGTTGACCTCGAAAGTATTCTCTTCCTGGTCGTTGGTCTTTGCCCGGATACCGCTGTTCACATCTATAACGTTCAGGGCCTCTGTGGTTTCTATCACCAGATATGCGCCCTGCTTCATGGGTACCACCTTTCCAAAGGAACTCTTTATCTGACGTGTAACCTCAAAATGGTCGAAGATAGGTTCCTTGCCCTCGTAGAGCTTGACAATCTTCTCTTGCTCAGGAGAAATGAGGGAGATGTACTTGCGCGTCTCTTCGTATATTTTGGCATCGTTTACATAAACATTTGTAAACGAGTCGTTTAAGAGGTCGCGCAGGACAGTGGTGGTCTTGGAATACTCTGTGAAAAGCAGTCCTTTGTTCTTGTTTCTCGAGATGGTCTTCCAGGAACCTTCCCACTTCTCTATGAGGGAACGGAGCTCCGCCACCAGCACCGAGGCAGAACTGCCTTCTGCTGCCGTACGTATGATGGCTCCATAGTTCTTGGGCAAAATATTGCCGACCAGAGTCTCGAGTCTTCTTTTTTCCTCCTTGGAGGCGATTTTTTGGGAAACGCTCACCTTCTCGGCGAAGGGAAGCAGTACAATGTTGCGTCCTGCCAATGAAATCTCCGCAGTCAGCCGTGACCCCTTTGTAGAAATAGGTTCTTTGACAATTTGTCCTATTATCAGCTGCCCTGGCTTGAGGTAATCTTCTATGCGGCCCTCCTTGGAGAGAGGCTCGCCAAGCTTGATTCCTGTATAAAGCTCAGACAGGTCACGGTTGGGATTACTCTCGCGCACAAAAGTATCGAACGCATCAAAGTGCAATCCCAGGTCGAGATAATGTACAAATGCCTCCTTGGTATCCCCTATATCCACGAAAGCAGCATTCAGGGCGGGAAGTATCTTCTTGACTTTGCCAAGATATACATCACCCACCGAGAAGCTGTGGCCCTGGCTCGATTCTCTGTTGAGCTCAATGAGACGGTGGTTTTCCAGCAACGCCAGACGCACCTCCGCCGAGCCCACATCGACCACAAGGTCTTTTTCCAGGTTTTCGGATTCCATATTGGGACGATAATAAAACAAAAGGCCCGCCGGATCTCCCGCCAGGCCTTAAGCGACTATTTCTTCTTGTGTCTGTTCAGACGCAGACGCTTCTTGCGTTTGTGCGTCGCCATCTTATGTCTCTTATGCTTCTTTCCGTTAGGCATATGATAAAGTATTGATTATTTCTGGAGCTCTGCCACGAAAGCCTTGGAAGGCTTGAATGCGGGAATATCGTGTGCAGGGATGGTAATGGTGGTCTTCTTGGTGATGTTGCGGGCTGCCTTCTGGGCGCGATGCTTGATGATGAAGCTGCCGAATCCACGCAGATACACGGGTTCACCCTTTACGAGGGAAGCTTTGATAGACTCCATAGCTGCCTCAAAAACAGTCTGAACTGTTACTTTCTCAATACCAGTTGCCTTTGCAACTTCACTTACGATTTCTGCCTTTGTCATAATGTTAATATCTTAAATTTTGGTTGTTATCTTACATTGTATCAAATGGGAACGCAAAAATAGGGCTAAATTTTCAACTATCAAAATATTTTCGCTCTTTTCTTTTGGCACAGAGATTGACCTATAAATGCCCGGGGTATTTTTGCCCTTTTTACTGACATTTTGACACAATTATTATGAAGCAAGATATCAATATTATTCCTGTAGTACAGGGCGAGGTGCCCTTCAGGCTCAACGAAAACGAACTGCCGGACGTGCTGCCCATCCTGGTGCTGCGCGGCACCGCACTCTTTCCGGGGACCGTTTACCCCATAACCATAGGCCGCGAGAAGTCTATCAAGCTCATCCAGGATGCAGAAAACCACGATTTCTTCATAGGGGCAGTACCCCAGAAGGAACTGTCCGTCGAAGACCCCGGCGTAGAAGACCTCTACAAATACGGAGTAGTGTGCAAGATTCTCAAGACCCTTGAGATGCCGGACGGCACCATCACCGCCATCCTGCAGGCCTTCAAGAGAATCGAGATAGACACAATCGTAGATGTAGATCCCTACTTCACGGCGCGTATCTATTATAAGAACGATCGCACGTACGACAGCGGCGCTACCGACATCAGGGCTCTCTCCGATACCCTCAAAGACAAGGCCATACAGATTCTTCGCACCACCAATTTCTCGTCCCGCGAGTCTATAGGGGCGATAAAGGCCGTAGATAATTTCGAGTTCCTGGTGAACTTTACCGCCACAACAGTGGAGGTAGAGAACTTCAAAGACAAGATGGAGCTGCTGTCTTACGACGACCTCAAGCTCCGCGCCATGAAGCTCCTGTCTATACTCGACGTGCAGCTCCAGCTCCTCAAGCTCAAGCAAGACATCAACCAGAAGGTTAAGAGCGAGATGGACCAGCAGCAGAGAGAGTACTACCTGAACAGCCAGCTCAAGACCATACAGGAGGAGCTCGGCATGGACGAACAGGAAGACTTCGAGAAGTTCCGCGAGAGAGCCAAAGACAAGAAGTGGCCGGAAGAGATAGCCAAGGCATTTGAAAAAGAACTCGCCAAGTTGGAGAAGTACAACCCCAATTCTCCCGACTACAGCACCCAGTACAATTATCTGGAGTTCATGCTGCAGCTGCCCTGGGGCGACATGAGCGAGGACAATCTGGACCTAAAACACGCCCAGGAAGTGCTGGACGCCGACCATTATGGCCTGGACAGCGTGAAAGACCGCATCATAGAATACTTGGCGGTGCTCAAACTCAAGGGGAACATGAAATCGCCTATCCTCTGCCTCTATGGGCCTCCGGGAGTTGGTAAAACCTCACTGGGCAAATCCATTGCCCGCTCGCTGGGACGCAAATACGTGCGCATTTCTCTTGGCGGTATGCACGACGAGGCCGAGATCCGTGGTCACCGCAAGACCTACGTGGGGGCTCTGCCCGGCCGCATCCTCAACGGCATAGCACGCGCCGGCACATCCAATCCGGTAATAGTGCTCGACGAGATAGACAAGCTGGGAGCCGACTTCAAGGGCGATCCTTCCTCCGCGCTGCTGGAGGCGCTGGACCCCGAGCAGAACTCTACCTTCCACGACAATTACCTGGACCTGGACTACGATCTGAGCAACGTAATGTTCATCACCACGGCTAACAGCCTCTCCCCTATTCAGCCGGCACTTCTGGACCGTATGGAGCTCATCAACGTCTCCGGTTACCTGGCAGAAGAGAAGGCAGAGATTGCAAAGCAGTTCCTGCTGCCCAAGCAGCTGCGCGAGCATGGCCTGGACAGCAAAGCGCTCAAGATCAGCGCCGCCGGGATCAAGGCCATTATAGACCAGTACACCCACGAGAGCGGAGTTCGCGGACTGGAGAAGCAGATTGCTAAAATCGCCCGTGTAACGGCAAAGAAGATTGCCCTGGAGCAGGAGTATCCTTCTACCATCAAGCCGGAGCACCTTAAAGAATATCTCGGGCTGCCTACAAATTTCCACGACCTCCAGAAGGGCAACGAGGCACCGGGAGTCGTGACTGGTCTTGCATGGACTCAGATGGGCGGAGAAATTCTCTTTGTAGAGAGCTCTGTGAGCAGCGGGAAGGGCGTCATGACCATGACCGGCAACCTGGGCGACGTGATGAAGGAATCCGCCACCATTGCATACCAGTACATCAAGGCACATCCCGAGATGGCCAAGATAGACTCCAAGACCTTCTCTGAAAAGGATATCCACGTACACGTACCAGAGGGTGCAACCCCCAAGGACGGTCCGTCTGCCGGTATCACCATGGTAAGCTCAATGGTGTCTGCGCTTCGCGGAGAAGCCGTACGCAAAGGCATAGCCATGACTGGAGAGATGACGCTCCGCGGGCGCGTGCTGCCCGTAGGCGGCATCAAGGAGAAGATTCTTGCTGCAAAACGCGCTGGCGTGAATACAATTGTAATCTCCGAGGAAAACCGCAAAGACGTGGAAGACATCAAGCCTATATACGTCAAAGGTCTTGACTTCCATTATGTCAAGACCATTGATGACGTGATTGCGTATATTTTCTAAGAGGTTCCCCCTCCCGCAGGCGCCGCTGCTTCCGGGCTACTCAGTAGCCTTGAAGTAGCGGTAACTGTTTACGCGGAGTTCTCCGGCGGCTGCATCGTCGCAGGCGATAATTCCTGCAGGATGCATCTGCATTGCGCTGAGAGTGCAATAGTGTGAGATAGGGCCCTCAACTGCATCCTTTACAGCATGGGCTTTCTTGGAACCGAATGCAAGGACCACCACTTCCTTTGCTCCCATGACAGTTGCTACACCAACGGAGAGTGCCTGCGCGGGAACCTGCCCGGGATCGTTGTCGAAGAAGCGGGAGTTCACCTCACGAGTCTGCGGAGTAAGTGTGATGACGCGGGTGCGGGACTCAAGCGAGGAGAAGGGCTCGTTGAAGGCAATGTGCCCGTCTTCACCTACGCCGCCGAGGAAGAGATCGAAGCCTCCTGCTGCTACAATAGCCTTCTCGTATGCGGCGCACTCTGCAGCCAGGTCGGGAGCGTTTCCGTTGAGAATGTGAATGTTGGCAGCGGGCTCGTCGATATGGTCGAAGAGGTATTTGTGCATAAAGCTATGATAGCTCTCGGGGTGCTCGACGGGAAGGCCCACGTACTCGTCCATATTAAAAGAAACCACATTCTTAAAAGAAACTTTACCTGCCTTTACGAGGCGGATAAGCTCATTGTAGGTCTCTATAGGAGTAGAACCGGTGCAAAGGCCGATTACGAAAGGCTCGCTGGTACGGGCAGCTTTCTCATTGATTTTTTCTGCAATGTAGCGGGCGGCCCAAACCGAGGCCTCCTTCATGGTGTCGCGAATGATAAGCTTCATCTCAATATAGTTTTAAAAATACTTCAATTGCTTGATACTCAGCCATTCCAAGCTGATCATACAGCTTGGCTGTTTTCTGTGTGCGTTCCTCTGCCCTCTGCCAGAATTCGCGTGAATCCTCTCCGGGGAAGGGCACTATGTCTTTCTGGGAGATATGGCGGAAGATAGCGTGACGCTTCTTCACCACTTCGTCAGGAGACAGGGGCACTGCCATATCTACCCGGCCCAGTTCCCATTCCATCCAGGCTCCACGGTACAGCCAAACATGCGTGTCGGCAAGCCAGGGATGTGCAGAACGGTCTATCTGCTCAAGCGCCTCAAGCGCCGCCTCCGTGCACACCCGGTGTGTCCCATGAGGATCGGCCAGGTCGCCCGCCATAAAGATCATGTGAGGCTTCAGGCGCTCGATGAGTTCCTTGATAATGTCTACATCTGCCTGAGAACGAGGCTTCTTCTTGATTCCGCCGGACTCATAGAAAGGAAGATTGAGGAAGTGCGCGTTGGTATTGTCGTTGAGCCCGAAGGAGCGAACTGCACCTCGGGCCTCGCTTCTGCGAATAGCGCCTTTGATATTCAGCAGCTCTCGCGGTTCCGGTTCACCGGGGAGTTTTGAATCCACCAGCTCACGAACATGCTCAAAGCAGTCGGCGAACCCAAGCTGCTTTGCTGCGTCTATTTGCTGGAGCACCACATCGTCGTTCACTGCCACATTGCCGGAAGTCTCGTATGCCACGTGCACGTCATGCCCCTGGGAGACGAGCCTGATAAAGGTTCCGCCCATGGAAATCACGTCGTCGTCGGGATGCGGCGAGAAGATAAGCACTGTCTTGGGATACGGCTGCGCACTCACCGGACGGGTACTGTCGTCTGCGTTGGGTTTGCCGCCGGGCCAGCCGGTAATGGTGTGCTGGAGGTCATTGAAAACGTCTATATTAATCTTATCGAATGAGCCCCACTTCTCCAGCAGCTCGCCAAGTCCGTTATCCAGATAATCGCGCTCAGTGAGCTTGAGAATAGGCTTCTGCACTGTCTGGCACAGCCAGACCACCGCCTTGCGCACGAACTTGCGTGTCCAGTCGCACGGTCCTACGAGCCAGGGTGACACAGATCTGGTGAGCAAGCTGGCTGCTGTCTCGTCTACATAGAAAGAGATGTGGTCGTGACGCTGCAGATGCGAAGCCGGGCAATACGGGTCAATCTCTCCCTCGGCAATTGCCTTTACAGCCGCCGCTTTATCTTCGCCCCACGCCATAAGTATGACGCGCTTTGCAGAGAGCATAGTGCTGATACCCACAGTGATAGCCTTATCGGGGGTGGCCGCCAGATCGTTATTGAAGTTAGCCGCCTGACGCTTGCGTGAAGCATAAGGCAGACGAACCACGCGAGTGCGGGTCTTGTCGTTGGAACCGGCCTCGTTGAAGCCCACCTGCCCCTGCTCCCCTACTCCGATCACAAGCAAGTCGAGGTCGCGAGCCAGGGCGTCGAAGCTGTAGCAATACTCTCCCAATTGATCCTGGGGGACGGTGCCGTCGGGAATATGAACATTCTCTTTGAGGATATCTACATTGTCGAGCAGAGCGTCGTGCAGCCGGCGGTTGCGGCTCTGAGGTTCCTCGCTCGAACAAGGGTAATACTCATCTATAGAGACCACCTCAACGTTCTTGAACGACACAGCGCCGGCTTTGTAGCGGCGGGTCAGCTCGTTGTAGAGCGAGGTGGGTGTGGCTCCGGTGGTAAGACCGAGGCGGAAAAGCCTCCCCTTGCAGGAATTGATGCCGGCCACAATCAAGTCAGCTATCTCGTACGATGCCGGACGGGATTCCGGGAATACTTTGGTCCAGATTTTCTCGTAAGAATGAAGGATACCTGCAGGCAGATTCTCTTGAATCAGTCCGCCTTCGTAAGGAAGAGTGAAATGCTTGCTCATAGTTCACAAATTTATGAAATTCAGCACGAAAATACAAGTCAGGGATTCAGCGTCCTGCATATTATGCGCGAATCGGGTGTTTCGGAGAGCAAACTGAGAGTATCGGGGTCTTCGAGCACGCCGGCGAGCTTTGCAAGTATGTCGAGGTGCTCGTCGCCGACGCCGGCTATGCCTATCACCAGGCGGGCCTTCTCTCCCCCGCCAAAGTCCACTCCTTCGGGATATTGCAGCACCGCAATTCCGGAGTGGCGCACCTTGGCTTTGGCTTCGGCAGTCCCGTGGGGTATTGCTACACCCATACCCATATAGGTGGTTGCAGTGCGCTCACGCTCCAGCATTGCGGCGGCATAGCCTTCTTCAACGTATCCTGCGGCCTCGAGTAGCCTGCCGGCCCTGAGTATCGCATCTTCTTTGCTCTCGACGGGCAGCCCCGTCAACACATTTTCTTCAGTCAGCAGTTGTAGAGCCGTCTTCTGCTCGGCAGCATCAGCCTCTGCGGAGGCAGAAACGCCGGTCTTCTGAGCCTGCAGGCGGGCAAGCAGGGCGTCGAGGGCGGGATCGCTGAGGAAATTGGTTATCGCCAGCACCTCCTTGCCGGATGCGGCGGCCCTGTCGGCCAGTTCATTCTGGCATATTACAAGCGAGGCGTCGGCGGGGATGTCGCCTACGGCCGCGTTGGTGCATTTGATGTCCTGCAGGCCGGCCTTCATCAGCCTGGCCTTGAAGCGCGTGGCTCCGAGAGCGCTCGAGCCCATTCCGGCGTCGCAGGCGAAGACTATCTTGCGGATTATGGTGCCGGGGGTCGCGGGTGAGGGGCTGCCGGTATCCTGAGGCAAAGGGGCCGATTCGCTTTCGCCCTGGAAGTCGGGGCGGGATTTGACCATCGGCCATGCCAGCAGGAACGATACCGCCGTACCTATCAGCACACCCAGAATGCCAAGGAGCGTCTTGCCCTTTGGCGACATCAGGATGATAGATATGAGGCTTCCGGGCGATGCGGGCGCCACCAGGCCGAAATCGACCAGAGTGAAGAAACTCAGCGCGCATATGTTGCCGAGCATAACCGCCAGCAGCAGGATGGGGCGAGCCAGCACGTATGGGAAATATATCTCGTGAATGCCTCCGAGCAGCTGGATGACCACCGCTCCGGGAGCCGACTGTTTGGTGCTCCCCTTGCCGAACGCCCAGCAAGCCAGCAGGATGCCGAGACCCGGGCCGGGGTTGGGATCGACCAGGAAGAGCATCGACTGGCCCATTTCGGCCGCCTGCTGTATGCCAAGCGGGGTCATTATTCCGTGGTTGACGGCGTTGTTGAGGAACAGCACCTTGGCGGGATCGACCAGCACGGCAAGCAGGGGGTTCAGTTTGTGCGCCAGCATCCAGTTGACGCCGGCGCTCAGGGCTCCGGTTATCCAGGCGACCGCGTGCCCTATCACCAGATATCCGGCGATGGCGAGCAACATCGCTATGATGCCAAGGGAGAAATTGTCCACCAGCATCTCGAAGCCGGCGCCGACCTTACCCTCGACGAGACGGTCGAAGCGCTTAACGCACCAGCCGGCTATCGGGCCCATTATCATTGCGCCCAGGAACATCGGCGTATCGGTGCCGATGATGACGCCCATTGCTGCGACGGCACCTGCCACGCCTCCCCTGTAGCCGCCGGCATTCTTTCCGGCCGTAAACGCTATCAGCATGGGCAGCAGATACTTGAGCATCGGGCCCACCATCGTGGCTATATTCTCGTTGGGCCACCATCCGCCGGGAATGAAGATGGCTGTAATGAGTCCCCATGCTATGAACGCCCCGATGTTGGGCATCACCATTGCGCTCAGGGCGCGTCCGAACCGTTGAATTTTCTCTTTCATCTGGTCATTTATATCGGAATAGTAAAGATAGGTATTTTTCGGTTTGTGCACAAAAATTACTATCTTTGCGCTCCAAATTATGAACGCACTTTTTGTTTGCAACAACGCCTACAATCCGGGCAACGGCCTTAGCGTAGCGATACTCAATACCATAAAAAGACTTAAGCAGCACGGAGTTGACGCCCGTCTGATGGCAGTCCGCAATTCCGACCCGGAAGGCGACAGCAAGGCACTGGCCGCACGCATCGACTGGTGGATAGAGCATCCGGAGGAGCGCAACCGCTACAGCCAGGCTTACGCCGACGCCGCAAGGCGCTTCGATGTGGACGAATCGATGCGGCAGCTCATCGGAATGTACGGGACGGCTCTCGCCGACAGTCACAAATAAGCCCATGAAATCCAGGCTGCTCCCACTTCTTTTCCTGCTGGCGTTTGCATCCTGCGCCAATCAACGTTACGCTGCCGGACCGTTGTCTCAGGACATCGAAGCCCTGCCGGGCTATCGCGGCTACATCAAGGCCATCAGTTACAAGAGCAGCGAGCGCGACCTGCAGGAGCGCAGGATGACGGTCTATCTGCCGGAAAACTACTACGACGACACAGCCAGGCGCTTCCCCGTTATGTACCTCTTCCACGGAGCCCGCGGCAATGAGGTTACCTGGATCGAGAGGGGCGACTGCCTGATTACCCTTGACTCCCTTAGGGCCAGGGGCGCTGCAAGCGATTTTATCCTTGTGCTCACCAACGAAAACAATTACTACGGAGATAAGGACTACAAGAATGGCCACGCTGTAGATGCCGTGAGGGCTTTCTGGACCGTGGACGGCGTAACCGAATCCTTCTTTATGAAGGATGTGGTGGCCACCGTTGACAGTCTCTTCCGCACCGTGCCGGAAAAAAAAGGCAGGGCCATAGCAGGTATGTCTACCGGCGCCCTGCAGGCAATGCACATTTCCGCAAACAACCCCGACAGTTTCGAATACGTCGGCCTGTTCTCCGCCTATGCGTACGATGTAGCCGCCGGCCTGCGAAATCCCCCCTTCTACTTCGGGCTTTGGCCCAAACTGGAGAAGCAGTTCGAGACTCCTCCTTCATATTACGGCCTGTACATTGGCAACACGGATATCTTCTACCCGCATATGGTGATGTTCCACAACGCCCTTACGCGTAAGGGATATGAACACGGATTTACGGTAACTCCGGGCGGGCACGAATGGTATAATTGGAGAAAATTCTTTATCTTGTTCAGCGAAAAAGCGTTTAAAAATCAATAATATGAAAGCAATTCAATTCGGAGCGGGCAACATTGGCCGCGGATTCATCGGAGCGGTACTCGCCCAGGCAGGTTACGAACTGGTCTTTGCCGACGTGGTAGAGGAACTCCTCAACCAGATAAACACCCGTAAGGAATACACGGTTCACGTCTCCGACCACAACAGCTACGACATTCAGGTAAAAGGCGTACGCGCAGTGAATTCCGGCAGTCCCGAGGCCGCACAGGAGATTGCTGGCGCAGACATCGTAACTACGGCTGTCGGACTCCGCATCCTCAAATTCGTGGCCCCTACCGTCGCCAAGGGCATCGCCGCCCGTAAGGCTGCCGGCAACGAAGCGCCTCTCAACGTGATTGCCTGCGAGAACGGCCTCAAGGCCACCTCGCAACTCAAAGAACTGGTTTACGCACAGCTCGACGAAGAAACCGCTGCCTGGGCCACCGCCCACGTGGGGTTCCCCGACGCCGCCGTTGACCGTATCGTTCCGCCGGTGCGCTGCGAAATCCCTCTGGACGTAGCTGTCGAGGAGTATTACGAGTGGGACGTTGAGCGCGCATCCTTCGTCGGCCCCGTGCCCGAAATCAAGGGTATGACTCCCGTGGACAACCTGCTGGCCTATGTGGAGCGCAAGCTCTTCACCCTCAACACCGGCCACGCCACGGCCGCCTACCTTGGCAAGATGAAAGGCATAGCCACCATCGGCGAGTGCGTTGCCGATCCCAAGATTGCAGCTACGGTAAAAGAGGCGATGCAGCAGAGCGGCGATGGCCTGGTGCGCAAGTTCGGCTTCGACCACGACGCCCATTTCGCTTACATCGAGAAGATTCTGCGACGCTTCAGCAATCCCTACCTGCGCGACGAGTGCGACCGCGTAGGCCGCGAGCCGCTCCGCAAGCTGGCCCCCAACGACCGTCTGATTCTCCCGATGATGACCGCCAAGGGCTTCGGCCTGCCGTACGACAAGCTTCTGCTCGCCATCGGCGGCGCGCTGCACTTCGACAACGCTCAGGACGCCCAGAGCGTCGAGATGCTAGGCTCCATCAAGAACGAGGGCCTCGAGGCCACCGTCGTCAAGTACACCGGCATCCCCGCCGGCGACCCGCTCCTCGCCGAGATCGCCGACGCCTACCACGCCGTCGAGCGTTTCTAGCAACCTCCTGATAATCACCGACTTCTGTATCTCCTATGCGTATTTTTGCGCATAGGAGATACTGTTATGTGCTGACAGTCAGCGGGATACGAAAAACGGCCGAAGGGGGTGCAACGGTCGGAAGGGGGATGAACGGTGGAGGAAAGAACGGCCGGGCAGCCCAAAGGCGAAAGGCCTACAGGCGCGAGAGGCTGAAGGAGTCGAGGCCGGAGGCGAGGAGCCAGGAGGTGGCCGAAGGGTCGGATGCGAGCTCGCCGCAGATGCCGACGGGAATGCCGGACGGACGGGCGGCGCTGACAGGGCTGGAGGGACGGACGGCGGAGTGGGCGGCAGCGACGGTGAGGGCGACTGCACGGCGGACGGCGGGCGACTGGGCGTCGTAGAGGGAGCCGACGCTGGCGTTACCGCGATCGGCGGCCATAACGTACTGCGTGAGGTCGTTGGTGCCGATGCTGAAGAAGTCGCACTCCGCGGCCAGTTCCTGCGCGCACAGCACGGCCGCAGGTGTCTCCACCATAATGCCGACTTCAACCGGGCAGGTCTCCCCTGCCACGCCGGCCAGCATCGATCGGACGCGCCGGACTTCATCTACCGTACAGACCATCGGCAGCATCACCCGAACCGGGGTGCCGAAGGCGAACCAGTCCGGATGGGCGTCCCGCACCTCGCAGGCGGCAGCGGCTATCGCGCGCAACTGGGTTTCCGCCAACTCGGGATGAGCCAGCAGGAAGCGAATTCCGCGCAGACCAAGGAAAGGATTGTCCTCTGCAGGCACGGGAAGATAAGGCAGCGACTTGTCGCCTCCGATATCCAGCAGTCTGATTGTCAAGGGCTTGCCGCCGCAGGCCCCGAGCGCTTCACGATAAAGCGCCCGCTGCTCATCTTCCGACGGCATACACTCCCGCCCGATGAAGAGGAACTCCGTGCGGAAGAGGCCGATTCCGTCGGCTCCGGCGGCAATAGCAGCCCGCACCTCTTCCACGCTGCCGGCGTTGGCATAAACACGACGGCCGGCGGCGCGCACCTGCGCGACTACATTAGCAGTACCCCCAACAAGCGGGTCGTCAACTTCCACAATATCGCCCTCGCGTATGCCGGAAATATCTGCTCCAACGCGAATGGGCACGCCGTGGGCGTGAGCGATTATGCAAACGTGGCTGGTGACGCTCCCCCGGGCGCAAAGGATTCCGGAAATGCTGGAAAAGTCAATGCGGGCGGTATCCGACGGCAGGAGCTCAGTGGACACTATAACAGAGCCGGCAGGAATCTCGCGCACGGCCGATTCGCCGCACATAGCCTCGCGCAGGCGGGCAAACACGTCGCGGACGTCATCAACACGGGCTCGAAGATACTCGTCGTCGATATCGGCAAACATCGCGCAGATGCAGCTGCAGGCGGCATCAACAGCCTCCAGCGGTTGCTTCCCGGCTGCCAGCTCAGAATCTACGGCCTCCCGCAGCATCGGGTCTTCCAGCATCTCGAGATGGGCGGAGAAAACTTCAGCCGCGTCACCGGAACCGGATGCCAAGGCTAATTCTGCGCGTACAAGACCGAAGGCCTCGTCAAACGAACGGACCGCCACGTCGGAGGCGGTCCTGTTCCAGAGAAATGCCGGTCCTGTGCACTTCATACTCAGCCGGCAAGGGATTCAAGAAAAGATTTAACCGCCGCCAGCGCCTCGTCTTCCCTGCCGCCGTCAACGGAGATTTCCACTTCGGCGCCGCATTTGAGGCCGAGCGAAAGGACGGAGAGCATAGACGCGGCGTTTACCGGACGACCGCCGGCGGTAAGTTTTACGGAAGAGCCCTCAAAGCTCTTCACCAGAGCCACCAGTTCTCCCGCCGGGCGCGCGTGCAGCCCGGTGGGAGCCTGTATGACTGTCTTTGCGGAAACCATACTTACTCGGCAGCGACGCTGCGTGAACGGTCTTTAAGGTTCCACAAGGTAACGATAAGCAGGAAGCCGATTACGGCAACACCGGCCATCAGAATGAAGATGGGGTGCCAGCCGTAGGTATCGGCGAACTTGCCGAGAGGATAACCGGTGATGAGCGTACTGAGATAGCTCATAAATCCGATAATGCCCACTGCAGAGGACGCAGCCTTCTTGCTCACCTCATTGGATGCAACCACGCCAAGCAGCGCTTGAGGTCCATAGAGGAAGAACCCGGCAAGCGCCAGGACCACCAAGAACAGCACCGGCGAGTGCATATCCTGGATATAATGCAGGGCCACCAGACAAAGGGCCACGAGCACCATCTCTATAGCGCATACCCTCTGGCTGCGACTCTTGAAGAGTTTGTCGGACACATAACCGGCGAAAATCATTCCCAGGCATCCAGCCACCTCGAATATGGCTACGGTCCATCCTGAGAGAGCCTGGCTCAGGCCCATGTCCTGAAGCATCGAGGGGCCCCAGTCGAGGATAGCAAAACGCACTACGTACACAAAGAGGTCCGTGAGCGCAAGGATCCAGATTACCGGATTGAGGAACACCTTCTGAATCAGGAATTTACGCCACTCTTTCTTGTCTTTTCCCTTACTCTCATCCAGCTCTCCTTCTACTTTAGGAAGCTCAGGAAGGCCTACAGACTTAGGTGTATCGCGCAGGGTAACTATTATAAAGAAAACTCCGAACAGCGAGATGCATGCAGGCACCCAGAAGCAGAGCTGCCAGCTTGTAAGATAACCGCAGATAACTGCGGCCACAAAGGCACCCACGCTGTGCGAAGTGTTCCATATACTCATCTTGGTGGCCAGTTCGTGTGGAGGTACCCAGCTCACCATCAAGTGGTTACAAGGAGCAAAACCGCAGCCCTGAAATATCTGGTTGATGATGTACAGCACAGACATTATTGTCACGAATCCGCCAATAAAGTCCGGGCCGCCCTGTGCACCGGTAATGAGGGTGGTGAGCTTGTCAGTCCAGCCGAAGAGGAAGTTCACGGCCACGCAGATGCCCAATCCAATCACCAGATGCCAGCGGGCGTTTGTACGGTCGCCTATAACACCATTTATCAATTTGGAAATTCCGTAGATGATACCGCCGGCAGAGATAATTGCACCGAATTGAGCCTTGGTAATATCCGGATACTGCTCCTGGATGAGCGGGATGGCAAAGGAGAAGTTCTTACGCACAAAGTAGAACATAGCGTAGCCTATCATCGAGCAGATGATGACTCTCCACTGCCAATACTTGAAACTGTGTTTAGTCTTTGTACTCATAACGCGTAAAGTTAGAAAAAAAAACGTGCGTCTGCAAGCAAACGCACGTTTTTGGCTATCTCCTGCCAGGACCTCCGGGGCCGCCGTGACCCATGCCGCGCGGACGCATCTTCTCGCGGTCGAAGGTGCCGAAGCGCCAGGTAAGCGAAACTATGATATAGCGTCCAAGGGTATTGTTCCACACCTCGGAATGGTAGTTGGCATTATCAGATACACTCAGGTTCTTGGCCTGGCCCAGAATATCGTAGCCCTTGATTGCAAGCGTGGCCTTCTTATTGAAGAGAAGCTTCTGGATCTCAGCGTTAAGCACATGCTCGGGAGTATAATTAAGGCTGCTGGCATATCCGTTGTACCAGTTGAAGTTGTACTCGCTCTTAAGGGTGATACCAGTCTGCTCCCAAGTCCAGTTGGCGGTAGCGCGAACCTGGTTGTTGAAGGTCAGGGTGTTATCAGACACCTGGGCTATTGTGTACCAGCTCTTGTTCACCCGGGTGCGGCCGCTCACGCTGAGCTCAAGGGCGTCGCTGCGGTAGGTCACGCGCAGGCGCTCGGTGGCGCTGAGGGTGCGGGTGGTATTCTCCGTAAACTTGAACTCTCCCAGATTGTATGCCTTCAGGAATTTGTCGTAGTCCATATCGCCTGTTTCGGCATTGTAGATATTATTGTCAGCAATCATGGCCGTTACATCATCCCCTCCCACATAAGAAGAGCTCTTGCTGTAATTGATTCTTGCCATCTCCCCTATAGAGAAGTTCGACTTGCCTATGGGGATGTTGGCAAAGACGTTCGCTCCGGCATTGAACGACGCAGGGCCGTTGAAAGGCATGGAGTAACGGGCTCCGTTGGGGCCGTACCAGATGGCGCTGATAATGGGATCCTGCACGTAACTGCCGTTGAACCTGGCGTTTACGGAGGCAAACGACTTGCGGTTGTTCATTCGGAAGTCGCCGTTGAAATTGTGGCTGAAATAGGGAGCGAGCGAAGGGTTACCGAAGCTGATGTTCAGAGGGTCGGTATTGTCCGGCACAGGCAGCAACTGCGACACCGATGGCTGGTTGGACCATCCACGGTAGAATACGCGCATGTTGGAATTCTCTCCCATCTCCCACCAGAGCATTGCGGTAGGAGCATAACGCCAGCGGGTATCATCGTACTTCTGTTCCTTCCCGGCGCGAACCGTTTCGTTCACGGTCTTCGTGGGCTGAGCGGAGAATCCCAGCTGGGCGCGGAACTTCTCTATCTGATAGAGTACGTTGGCGCCTATGTCGTGACGGCTGTTGAGATTGGATATACGGTTGGAATAGTACTCATCCAGGACGCCATCGTTAGTGCGGTCATAAACGCTCTTGTAGGAAGTGGAGAGAGACCAGTTGTATCCGTAGTTGGCCTCCACATAGAAATTGCCGCCCAGAGGCTCGGTATAAGTGGCACGGCCGAAAGCCGACACAGACTGGCTCTTCTGCTCGATATTCTGGTCTGTCAGCTCGTATTTTCCCCACTCACCTTCGGACGTATAGCCGGAGTTGACCTCTGAGAAGTTTATAGAGTTCAGTTCATTGTTGGAGAAGCTGTAGCGACCCATGACTGTCAGGGTGCGGCCAGGCTTCCCAAGCCGCTGGCGCAGCAGTGCGAAGCCGCTGGTGGTTAGATTACGGTTCTCTCCGGTATTCAACGAGTTACCCTTGTTGATATGGCTTATCGCAGAGTCATAATCGTAATCGGTTAAATAATTGTTACTCTGCTCAAACGAGCCGCCGCCGAAGTTTATGCGCGGCTCGAAAAGTATAGAAGTATTCTCGGAAAACTTATGGTCCAGCCGCACTCCGACGCGGTGCCCCCAGCTGCGAGTATCGTTGTGTCCGTCGGAATCGTAAATCATATTATGATCTTCCAGATAAGTAGTCTTGGAGCTCTGCTCTTCCACGTACTTGCGGGTATTGTTGTACAGATAGTTGCCGCTCAGGTCCATATTCCCGTCGAAGAGGGTCCAGGCACCGTTGGCACCACCCATCCAAGATTCAGTAATACCGTTGTCGTTCATGTTGCCGCCTCGGCCGCCGCCCATACCGCCGCCACCGCCGCGCATGTTGCCCATCATGGAGCCGGCCAGGTCGTTAAAGCCACGGTTGTTGGTATTGTTGGCATTGGCAATAACGGAGAGCTGAGTCTTGTCTGTGAACTTGCCGGCAAATGCAGCAGCCTGATAGCGCCAGCCGTCATTTTTCCAATCCTTTCCTTCCTGATATGTTTCCTTGAGGTCGTGACCACCACCTGCCATGATGTTGCCAAAAGAGCCTTTCATCATGCCGGGCTTGATGCTGAGGTCGATTACAGTCTCTTCCTCACCATCGTCGATTCCGGTGAACTCAGCCTGCTCCGACTTCTTGTCGATAACTTTGAGCTTATTCACTATCTTGGCGGGGATATTCTTGGACGCCAGCTGAGGGTCGTCCAGGAAGAAAGTCTTGCCATCTATGGTTATCTTCTTGATAGTCTGTCCGTTAACAGTAATGGCGCCATCCTCGCTCACCTCCACTCCGGGGAGTTTCTTGAGCAGGTCTTCCAGCACGTCGTTGTCGGTTGTCTTGAAAGAGGAAGCGTTATACTCGATGGTGTCCTTCTTTATTATGATGGGGTTGCCAACAGCCGAAACAGAAGCTGCATCGAGCTGGGTGCGGTCTACCTTCATCTTCACTTCTCCAAGATCCTTTACATCGGGAATCTTGACGTCCTTCTCGTAGGTCACATATCCGAGAAGCTCCGCCTTGAACTTGTACGCTCCGGGGCGCACTCCGGTAATGTCAACCTTTCCCTCAGAATCACTGAGAACGTACTTTGCCGGCTTCTGGGCGCCCTCTCGGGTAAGGGACACGGTGGCAAAGCCCACGGGGTCTCCGTTGGACTCGTCAATCAAGACCGCAGTAAGGCGGTTCTGCGCAAAAACGGTGGCACTCATCAGTAAAGCGCCAATTAAACAAACTATCTTGGAATACTTCATAACTGTTATTAGACGCGCGCGTGCGCTCAAGGTTTAACCCTGTCCGGATTATTTGCAATAAATTTTTCCCACGAGCCGCCTGAGCTCTTTGCGGCCAGTGGACTGCTCATCTCGTAATAATGGCACATTGCGATGGCCAGGGCATCCGTTGCGTCAAGGTATTTGGCGTCAATGCTGATACCCAATGTCTTTTCTACAATCAGCGCCACCTGCTCTTTGCTCGCAGCTCCATTGCCGCAAATAGCCTGCTTTGCCTTGCGTGGCGCATACTCGTACACCTCGGCATCACGAGTAAGCGCAGCCGTCATTGCCGCACCCTGGGCGCGCCCAAGCTTGAAAATAACCTGAGCGTTACGCCCGTAGAAGGGCGATTCTATAGCCAGGTCGTGGGGGTGGTGAAGGTCGCAGAGAGCACACACCTTATCAAAGATGATCCGGAGCTTCTCGTAGATATTGTCCACTTTGCGCAAATCCAGCACGCCCATATCTACATAATGCGGTTTTCCGGCATCATCTACGCGCACAATCCCGAAACCAAGTAAGTTGGTTCCGGGATCGATGCCAAGTATGGTGCGCGACTTAATCAATCTTATCGAATCCGGTATAAGGCCTCAAGACCTCAGGAATGATGATGCCGTCCGGAGTCTGGTTATCCTCAAGCAGCGCGGCCACAACTCTCGGAAGAGCCAGCGAGCTGCCGTTCAGCGTGTGCGCCAGCTGGGTTTTGCCCTCGGCGTCGCGATAACGCAGATGCAGACGGTTACTCTGGAATGTCTCGAAGTTGCTCACGCTGCTGATTTCCAGCCAGCGGCCCTGTGCGGCGCTCCACAGCTCAAAGTCGTAGGTGATTGCAGATGTGAACGACATATCGCCGCCGCATAGCCTCAGAATACGGTACTTCAGGCCGAGCTTGTTCACCAGGCTCTCTACGTGGGCCACCATCTCGTCCAGCGCCTTGTAGCTGTCTTCGGGCTTCTCTACACGCACGATTTCCACCTTGTCGAACTGATGCAGGCGGTTAAGTCCTCGAACGTCCTTGCCGTAAGAACCCGCCTCCCTGCGGAAGCAAGGGGTGTATGCGGTAAGCTTCTGGGGGATCTGGTCGGCAGACAGGATAACATCGCGGAAGATGTTGGTAACGGGTACCTCTGCCGTGGGAACCATATAGAAATCGTCCACCTCTGCATGGTACATCTGGCCCTCCTTGTCGGGCAGCTGGCCGGTACCGAAACCGGAATCGCGGTTCACCATCACCGGAGGCTCTACCTCCTTATAACCCGCTGCAGTATTGCAGTCCAGGAAGAAGTTGATGAGAGCCCTCTGGAGCTTGGCGCCCTTACCCTTGTAAACGGGGAAACCGGCACCGGTAATCTTTACACCCAGGTCGAAATCTATGATGTCGTACTTCTTCGCAAGGTCCCAGTGGGGCATGGCTCCCTCGGGGAGTTTGACCTCGGGGCCACCCATCTTCACCACCTCGTTATCCTCAGCTCCGGCACCGGGTTTAACCAGCGAGCACGGAAGGTTGGGCATAAGCACCAGGCGGCTTTCCATCTCAGAAGCTGCTGCGTCCATGCGGGCAAGGAGTTCTGTGGACTTTTCTTTCAGGGAGGCAACAGCAGCCTTTGCTTTCTCTGCCTCATCCTTGAGGCCCTGCTTCATAAGGGCGCCGATCTCTGAGGCTTTCTGCTTCTGCTGAGCGAGAAGAGCATCGCTCTCTGTCTGCAGGCTGCGGCGCAAACGGTCCAGCTCGAGTACCTTGTCTACTATGGGCTGTGCGTCGAAATTCTTGATTTTCAATTTCTCGACAACCGCCTGAGGGTCGTCGCGAAGCATTTTAAGCGTTAACATATCTTTCTAAATAAAACAAAAATGACCCGCACTGCGATCCCGAAGTGCAAGTCATTCTATTTGCATACTTGTTTTCCTTCGAGATTAGTTCTCAAAAGGGAGCACGGACACGTATGATTTGTCGTTGCGCTTGCGCGTAAACTTCACAGTGCCGTCGATTAGTGCATAAAGGGTGTGGTCTTTGCCCATACCTACATTGAGAGCAGGGTTGTGGACTGTTCCCCTCTGGCGGACGATAATGTTGCCGGCCTTTACGACCTCGCCTCCGAATTTCTTGAGACCCAAGCGTTTGCTTTGTGACTCACGACCGTTCTTTGAACTGGATTGACCTTTTTTGTGTGCCATAACTCTTAAGCGATTTCGTTAATTTTAATCTTGGTAAGTTTCTGACGATGACCATTGAGCTTCTGGAAGCCCTTGCGGCGGATCTTCTTGAAAACAAGAACCTTGTCTGCCTTTGCCTCATCATCGAGTACGGTAGCCTTTACAACTGCACCGTCAACATACGGAGTACCGACCTTGACTTTCTCGCCGTCTGCGACAAGAAGTACTTTGCCGAACTCTACGTCAGCACCCTTGGCATCGGCGAGCCTCTGCACAAAGATTTCGTTGCCAGCCTCTACTTTAAACTGCTGGCCTGCAATTTCTACGATTGCGTACATCAAACAATAATTTTTAATGTTTGGGCCTGGAGCGTCTGCCCTCGCGGCAGCTCTTTACGTGCTCTTCGGTCATAAAACGGACCGCAAAGTTAGCAATTATTCTTGAATCTCAAAATAATATTTTGTGAGCCAATGCTCAAAAAGAGGATCCAGGAAGTGCGGATCGTCGTCGGAGTCGAAGCAGAGTATCTCTTTCTTGCACAGCGCGTCCTTGAGCCGGCGCACGTTGGCAGAAGAATTCAGGGAGTATCGCTCGATGACTTTGGCGCTGCTGAAGCGGGTGTGACCCTCCACAACTGCCCTGAGCAGCCCGACCTGGAAAGTAGTAAGGTCTTCCATTATGGCTTTGAACCGGGGTTCATGCACCGCCAGGACCATGTTCAGGGCCTCGGCTAACACAGCTTCGTTAATGTATCCTTTGGTCAGGTGGTCACAGAAAGAACAGAAGAGGTTGATGTAATAGATATTGTTCCGGAACAGCTTGCACACTCCCAACATCAGGCTCTTGTCTATAACCTTGCCGCTCATCAAGAAGATTTTGTTTGCATACTCCGATATCTCCCTGGGATCCAGGATATCCAACTCCACTCTCTCTACCTGACGGTGAAAATACTTGTGGTGCTCGAAGATCTCCTTCATTGCGTTCACCTGCGAGCCAGTGAACACGTAGCACGCTGCCTGGCGGTAGTCTGCCGTTCGCGACTTGAATACCTCCTGCAACTTGCGGCAGAGTTTCTCGCCGTCCGGATTGAACATGATGCACTGGAATTCGTCCAGGCACAGGAATATCTGCTTCCCTATCATCGCCGCCAGCCTGTAGGGCAGAGTGAAGATGGCCTCTATATCATTGTCTTCTATGTCCCAATTGAGCGAGAGCACCTTTCCGCTGTCTTGCCAGATCCTGGGGTCAAACACAAAATGCGTCCCGGAAAGCAGGTCGCCAGCAAGCACCGCAAAATCTTCGGCAGTGCTTCCGGTGGTCTTGAGAAGTTCCGAGCCCAGGCGCAGGCATAGTTCATCAGTGGTACGGATATTCAGCAGGGAAAGATTCACCACCAAATAATTGGGCGAATCTACCCTCATACGGCGGAAGGCCTGCTGCAGCAGCGACGACTTGCCAGTTTTCGGAGGCTCGTACATCACTACATTCTCGCCAGCACTCAAAAAATTCGCCAATAGCGCGAGATTATTGCGGCGACCGATAAAATCGTTGCCGGTGACAGGCCGGTTGAATATGAAGCGGGAATCCATTACTTCCTGTACTTCTCAGGCATGGAGAAATGGTACACTATCTCCAGCGGAGTATCTACATCGGTGAGCCAATTAGCGATTCTCAGATGGACGTCGAACTCGTTGAGTCCTATGGGTTTACGGCTATCTTTCCCGTTAATTCCGAAGCTGAGCTCCTCGCCTGCGTTGACGTACAGAAGGCGCGCGTACGTAAGGTCCTCGCTGCCGGCGCCCTTGGTGATAGTAATGGGGATGGAGCTGGCGTTCTTGATATTGAAAGAAACTTTCCTCTCGGAGTACTTGATGTTGCTGATCTGCATGCAGGCCTTGAACAGGGGCTCCAGCCACTCCGCCTTACCATACACACAGCCGTCCGCAAAGGCTACGGTGCGATGCGCTTCCAGGGCCTCGCGTATGCCTTCGAGAGAACGTTCTTTTGCAAATACCAGCGTCATGGGGCGGAACTCTCCCCTCTCGTAATCGACGCACTGGAACATGGGCTTGTGCGCATCTGTACCGGTTACAATGGCGAGGTCTTTCTCTATTGCCCAATGGAAGGCCTCGGGGTCGTATCCGCTGAAACGGTTCACGATTTCTATTCCGTCCATCAGCCCTGCATTCAGAACCTCGGTATGTATGGGCCACCACTTTGTCTCGTTACTAGCCTGCTGCTCCCAATCGGGATGGTTCCAGACAATAAAGGCTCCCTGGCTGCGAGCCTCTTTCAGACCGGCCTTGATTGCTTCTTCTTCCTGACGCACTTCATCTTTACCGTATTTCTTATTGTGGGCTTCAGAAGCGGCGGCAATAGCATCTCCGTCTTTAATAAAATGAGTATTGAAGTGTCCGGGGAAAATGCGGGTGCCTCTGGTAAGCTCTGCTCCATGGATAATCATAATACCATACTTTTTGGCTGCCTTGACGGCCAATTCATACGAAGTATTGCGGTTGACCTGAGCCCCGAAGTCTTTGAGCATGTGCTGGTGGTGAGTCTCAAGATGGTCTGTCATCGACATGAAGTCAAGTCCGTCGAAGTCTGCCTCATCAACACGCGTAACTGGCCACACCGATGCGTCACTAAAGTTAGAGTGCACATGAAAATCGCCTTTAAGGGTAATGTACCCGGGGATATCAGGGATGTTTGCACGATGAGGGACTGTTGCATTAGCGTTGATTGCAATGGCAGCAAAGCCCAGAAGAATAGTAATTATCCGTTTCATTCTCAATTCGTTTGTTAGGAATTCAAATATAGCAAAAAAAATTGCGCTCTATGATGGAATTCAAAAAAAGTTTCTATCTTTGCAGTCCTAAAAAAAGAAAAGGGGGTGATAAAGGAATGATTATCGTACAGGTAAAAGACGGCGAAAATATCGAGCGCGCTCTCAAAAAGTTCAAGCGTAAGTTCGAGAAAACGGGTGCAGTCCGCGAGATGCGCTCCCGCAAGAACTTCGAGAAGCCTTCCGTAAAGAAGCGTATCGCAAAGCAGAAAGCGATTTACGTTCAGCACCTCCGACTCCTGGAAGAACAATAAAAAAAGAACCTCGGTGAGGTTCTTTTTTTATTGTTCTTCGAACCACACGTTACCCCTTCCCCAAGCCCCTCCCCTCGGGGGAGGGGTGTTAGTTATATGCCCTCGGTGAGGTTCTTTTTTATTGTTCTTCGAACTACACGTTACCCCTTCACCAAGCCCCTCCCCTCGGGGGAGGGGTGTTAGTTATATGCCCTCGGTGAGGTTCTTTTTTATTGTTCTTCGAACTACACGTTACCCCTTCACCAAGCCCCTCCCCTCGGGGGAGGGGACGTACCTCGCTGAGGTTCTGTTTTTTATACAGATGCGCTAACACTTTCGAATCCGGCCACTGGTCCCGAATCAAACGGATCATCCGACAGAACGGGTGGAGCCCCTGTTCCAGTAGTTTGCGGCCACGACATCAACAGCAGTTGGATCAGGTGAATCTCGTGGCTTAGGTTCCTTGATGGGAACTTCTGCAGTTGACACTGTCCGGGAAAGGACTCCCAGACCTCTCACAGTCCTTTCCCAGCCACTTTTCAGCTCGGAAACGCCAGAACCCGCCTCCGAAAGGACTGCCAGACCTCTCACAGTCCTTTCCCAGCCATCTTTCCGTTCCGGAATTATCTTTACTGCTCGTACAGGTACTTCAACCTGTACCTGTGCGAGCAATTTCGAGCTTTTTTGCTCGTAGAGGTACAAGTCATGACACCCCTACGAGCACTGTCCTTATACCTGACCGCTGTAACGGTTGATCATTTTGCTCGCGAAGTACACCAGAGCCATTTCTCATTGATTTCGTGGCCGCAAAAACCCCGATTCCTTTAGAAACTCCGTCACGAAATACACCAGAACCATCTCCCATTGATTTCGCGGCACGATTTTGCCAAAAACAGGCGGCTTACATGCCACGAGATACACCAGAGCCACCTCACATTGATTTCGCGGCACTAATAACCACTGCGGCTGGCGGCCTTTGTATCAGGCCGCCGGGCGCCAAGGCGGAATTCCGACAGC